>NZ_CAJYES010000031.1 GCF_913773995.1 uncultured Pseudacidovorax sp. | reverse complement strand
CGATCGAATTCGCCTTCCAGAACAAGAAGTCCGTGGTCAACCAGCGCGAGGTCGGCAACGACACCGCCACGCTCGAAACGGCGCTGAAGAACGCGCTGCGCCAGGCGCCCGACGTGATCCTGATCGGCGAGATCCGCGACCGCGAGACGATGACGGCCGCGTTGGCCTATGCCCAGTCGGGTCACCTGGTGCTGGCCACGCTGCATGCCAACAACGCCTACCGCGCGCTCAACCGCATCCAGAGCTTCTATCCGCTGGAGACGCGCTCCACGCTGCTCAACGACATGGCCAGCGGCCTGCGCGCCGTGATCGCCCAACGCCTGCTGCGCACGCCGCAGGGCTCGCGCGTGCCGGCCGTGGAGGTGATGCTCAACACTGCGCTGGTGCGCGACCTGATCGAGCGCGGCGACTTCGACGGCATCAAGGACGCCATGGAACACTCCATGGCCGAGGGCTCGCAGACCTTCGAGGAGGCGATCGCCAAGCTGGTGCTCGAAGGCAAGGTCAGCCGCGACGAAGCGCTGGTGCATGCCGATTCGCCGGCCAACCTGATGTGGCGCCTTCAGAACGAGAACCGGCCGCGCGACGGAGCCAGCGCCAAGAGTGGCAGCGGCGAACCGTCGTTGATGCAGCAGACGGAGGCGCCGACCTTCACGGATATCACGCTGGACGTGCATCCTGGCTGACACCCCCCATGCCGCTTCGCGGCTCCCCCCTCTCTAGCGCCTTCGGCTTGGAGGGGGGCGCACCCGGAGGCCTGGCAAAGCCAGTTCCTCGGGTGCACTTGCATGGCCTGCTCCGCGGCCTCTTGATCAGCGGCTGAACGACTGCCTCTGACGAACTGATGCCATCGTGGATCCGGCCCGCAAACACCCTTTCGGGACACTGCCTTCTGGCGAGTCCCTCATTTCCGCCATTGCCATGACCCGAACCCTGCAGCTTGCCGAAGAACTGATTGCCTGCCCTTCCGTCACGCCCGATGACGCGCAGTGCCAGCAGATCCTGGGGGAACGCCTTGCTCGTCTGGGCTTTGCGCTCGAAACCATCGTGAGCGGGCCCGAGGACTTTCGCGTGACCAACCTGTGGGCGGTGCGCGGCGCGCCGACGGCACCCACGCTGGTCTTTGCCGGCCACACCGATGTGGTGCCGACCGGGCCGCTGGACCAGTGGACCAGCCCGCCCTTCACCCCGACGCACCGCGGCGGCAAGCTCTATGGGCGCGGCGCCTGCGACATGAAAAGCTCGCTCGCAGCCTTCGTCGTCGCGATCGAGGAATTCCTGACGGCCCATCCCGACCCCAAGCTGCGCCTCGCCCTTCTGCTCACCAGCGACGAGGAAGGTCCCGGCGTCGACGGCACGGTGGTGGTCTGCAACCAGCTGGCGGCGCGCGGCGAGCGGCTGGACTACTGCATCGTGGGCGAGCCCACATCGGTCAGCCGCTGCGGCGACATGATCAAGAACGGCCGCCGCGGCACCATGAGCGGCAAGCTGACGGTGCATGGCGTGCAGGGCCACATCGCCTATCCGCATCTTGCGAAGAACCCCGTGCATGCCTTCGCGCCGGCGCTGGCCGAGCTGGTGGCCATCAACGCCGCCGGCGGATGGGATCCGAAGCCCAACCCCTACTTCCAGCCGACGAGCTGGCAGATCAGCAACATCCACGCGGGCACGGGCGCCAGCAACGTGATCCCGGGCAACGCGGTCATCGACTTCAACTTCCGCTTCTCCACCGAGGTCACGCCCGAGGCGCTGCAGCAGCGGGTGCAGTCGGTGCTCGATGCCCACGGGGTCGAGGGCGATCTCACGTGGACCATTGGCGGCCTGCCCTTCCTGACCACGCCCGGCGCGCTGGTCGAGGCCGTGCAGGCGGCCATCCGCGACGAGGCGGGTATCGAGACCGAGCTGTCCACCAGCGGCGGGACCAGCGACGCGCGCTTCATCGCCAAGGTCTGTGGGCAGGTGGTGGAGCTGGGCCCGGTCAACGCCAGCATCCACAAGATCGACGAGCACATCGAGGTCGAGGCCATCGAGACGCTCAAGAACATGTACCGCCGCACCATCGAGCGGCTGGAGGCCGGTGCCCATGCCTGAGGACACCGCCCTCACCGTGATGGCGCTGGTACAGGAGGCCGAGCAGCGCTTGGCCCACGCCGGTGTCGCATTCGGCCACGGCACCACCAATGCCTTCGACGAGGCCGCCTGGCTGGTGCTGTGGCGCCTGCGCCTGCCGCTGGACCAACTGGACGAGAACGCCGGGCGCACCGTCTCGCCCGGCGCGGCAGCGCAGGTGCGTGCCCTGGTCGAGGAGCGGATCGCCACCCGCAAGCCCGCCGCCTACCTCACCAAGGAGGCCTGGCTGCAAGGCGTGGACTTCTACGTGGACGAGCGCGCCATCGTGCCGCGCAGCTTCATCGCCGAACTGCTGGCCGATGCCAGCATCGACAACTGGCTGGGCGAGCACACGCAGCGCGTGCTGGACCTGTGCACCGGCAACGGCAGCCTGGCCGTGCTGGCCGCCATGGCCTGGCCCGAGGTGCAGGTCGATGCGGCCGACATCTCGCCCGAGGCACTGGAGGTGGCGGCCATCAATGTGTCGCGCCACCAGCTCGATGACCGCGTACGCCTGCTGCAGTCCGACGGGCTGGCCAGCGTCGATGGCGTGTACGACCTGATCCTGTGCAACCCGCCCTATGTCAACGCCGCCAGCATGGCCGCGCTGCCGCAGGAATACCGCGCCGAGCCCGAACTGGCGCTGGCCGGCGGCGCCGACGGCATGGACTTCGTGCGGCGCCTTCTCGCCGACGCCCCCGCCCGCATGAGCGAACACGCCGTGCTGGTGCTGGAGATCGGCAACGAGCGGTCTTTCTTCGAGGCCGCCTTTCCCCACCTCGAGGCCGTCTGGCTCTCGACCAGCGCTGGCGACGACCAGGTGCTGCTGCTGACCCGCGACGCCCTCGTCGCCCACTCATGATCATCCTGAACAACGTCGTCCTGCGCCGCGGCACCAAGGTGCTGCTCGACAGCGCGAGCGTCACCCTCAACCCCGGCGAGAAGGTCGGCCTGGTCGGCCGCAACGGCGCCGGCAAGTCCACCCTGTTCGCCCTGCTCAACGGCACCCTGCACGAGGACGGCGGCGACTTCAGCATTCCGAAGCAGTGGCGCATGGCCCAGGTGGCCCAGCACATGCCCGAGACGGAAGAATCGGCCACCGACTTCGTGGTGGCCGGCGACACCCGGCTGGCCGAGGCCCGCGCCGCCCTGGCGCAGGCCGAGGCCCTGCATGCCGCCCACCCCGACGATGCCGACGCCGGCATGGCGCTGGGCCAGGCCTACAGCGACATCGCCGACGCCGGCGAGCACGACGCCGTGCCGCGCGCGCAGGCCCTCATCATGGGCCTGGGCTTCAAGCTGCACGAGCTGGAGCGGCCGGTCAACAGCTTCTCCGGCGGCTGGCGCATGCGCCTGCAACTGGCCCGCGCCCTGATGTGCCCCAGCGACCTGCTGCTGCTGGACGAGCCCACCAACCACCTGGACCTGGACGCCCTGGTCTGGCTCGAAGCCTGGCTGCAGAAGTACGACGGCACCATGCTCGTCATCAGCCACGACCGCGAGTTCCTGGATGCCGTGACCAACGTCACCGTGCACATCGAACAGGCCAAGCTGACGCGCTACGGCGGCAACTACAGCAAGTTCGAGGACATGCGCGCGCTGCGCATGGAGCAGCAGCAGATCGCCCATGAGCGCCAGCAGGAAAAGATCGCCCACCTGCAGAAGTTCATCGACCGCTTCAAGGCCAAGGCCAGCAAGGCCAAGCAGGCGCAGAGCCGGGTCAAGGCGTTGGCCCGCATGGAGCGCGTGGCACCGCTGCTGGCTGAGGCCGAGTTCACCTTCAGCTTCAAGGAGCCGGCCAACCTGCCAAACCCGATGCTGAGCATCACCGGGGCGAGCTTCGGCTACATGCAGGAAGACGGCAGCGCCACCACCATCCTGTCGGGCGTGAGCCGCGGCGTGCTGGCCGGCCAGCGCATCGGCATCCTGGGCGCGAACGGCCAGGGCAAATCCACCTTCGTGAAGACGGTGGCGCACGATCTGCAATTGGTCTCGGGCACCGTGACCGAAGGCAAGGGCCTGGCCATCGGCTACTTCGCCCAGCAGGAGCTGGACGTGCTGCACGAAACCAGCAACCCGCTGGAGCACATGGTGCGCCTGGCGCGCGAGCTGGGCTCCGCCGCACCGGCCGCCCGCACCGAGCAGGACCTGCGCGGCTTCCTGGGCAGCTTCAACTTCAGCGGCGACATGGTCAAGCAGCCGGTGGGCACCATGAGCGGCGGCGAGAAGGCGCGGCTGGTGCTGGCCATGATGGTGTGGCAGCGCCCCAACCTGCTGCTGCTGGACGAGCCGACCAACCACCTGGACCTGGCGACGCGCGAGGCCCTGGCCATGGCGCTGAACGAGTTCGAAGGCACGCTGATGCTGGTCAGCCACGACCGCGCGCTGCTGCGCACCGTGTGTGACGAGTTCTGGCTGGTGGGCCGCGGCGAGGTGCGCGACTTCGACGGCGACCTGGACGACTACCAGCGCTATCTGCTGGACGAATCGAAGCGGCTGCGCGAAGAGGCCAAGCAGGCCAACGCGGCCGAGGTGGCGGCAGCGTCGGCGTCTGCAGGCTCGGTGTCCGTGGCCGCTGGCGCGCCAGCGGCCTCGTCTGTGAAGGCGGCGTCCTCTGCGGCACCTGCGGCAGCGGGCGCTGCTCCTGCAAAGTCGGTGGCTGCTGCGTCCGGGTCGCCTTCGGCCGTCCCTGCCGTGGACGGCCGCACCCAGCGCCAGAACGACGCCCGCGAGCGCCAGCGCCTGGCCGAGCAGAGCCGGCCGCTGCGCAAGGAACTGGCCAGCCTCGACCAGCGCATGGCCCAGGCCACCGCCGAGAAAAGCGCGCTGGAGGAACGCCTCGCCAGCCCGCTGCCGCCCGCCGAGATCGCCGAAGCCGGCAAGCGCCTCAAGCAGATAGGCGACGAGATCGATGCGATGGAAGAACGCTGGCTGGAGTTGTCCGAGGCACTGGAAGGCATCGGGTCCTGAGTCGTCCGTCCCGCGGCCGACGTGTGACGGGCTGCGGGTCGGCTAACGGTTGCCCCGCTCCAGCCACCACAGCAGCAGCCCGCAGGCGCACACCACCACCTGCGTGCCGATCAGCATGCCGAAGCCGGCGAAGAACCCGGCCGCGGAGCCCGCGGGCACCGCGGCGATCACGCTGCCCATCACCGCCGGCATGAAGCCCGCCACCAGGCTGCCGGTGCCGTTGACCACGCCGTAGGCGCTGGCCACATGCTCCGGCCGGGCGAAATGCTGCACGGTGCTTGGAATGGCCGGGCTCATCAGGCCCCAGAAGAAGTTGGCGGCGATCAGCGTGAAGGCGGCGGCATACCGGTCCTGCACCGCGATGGCCAGCCACACGGCCAGCGCCACGCCGATGCCGCCCACCACGAAGATCAGCGGCACATGCCGGCGCGCCACGCGGTCGATGAGCACCCCACCCACC
>NZ_CAJYES010000030.1 GCF_913773995.1 uncultured Pseudacidovorax sp. | reverse complement strand
CCATGGATGGCCGGATCGGCATTGAGGGCGCGCACCCGCTCCAGCAGGTCCGCCTCGGTCATCGTGGCCTCGTAGCGCTCCAGCACCGAGTGCATGCCGGCCTGCTGGCAGGCCTCCACCTTCTTGCCCACGTAGACCTGGCTGGCCGGGTCCTCGCCCACCAGAATCACCGCCAAGCCCGGCGTGATGCCACGGGCCTTGAGCGCGGCGGTGCGCTCGGCCACTTCGGCGCGGATCGTGCGGGCCACGGCATTGCCGTCGATGAGTTGTGCGGTCATGGGAATGTGCTGAAAGGGGGAATGAAAAACGCCCGCGGCCAAGGCCGAACGGGCGTGACGAAGGAGCGGTGGGCTGCGGCGCCGGTGTCAGGCCTTGGCGGTCTGGCCCAGGGCGATCTTCAGCAGATCGGCCACCGTGTTGGCGTTGAGCTTTTCCATGATGTTGGCGCGATGCGCCTCAACCGTCTTGATGCTGATGCCCAGGTCGTCGGCGATCTGCTTGTTCAGGCGGCCGGCGACGATGCGCTCCAGCACCTGCGATTCGCGGCCGGTGAGCTTGGACAGCAGCGCGTCACGGCTGGCCGACTGCTGGTACTGGGCGAAGGCGGTGCGGGCATGTTCGAGCATGCGCTCGACCAGCGACACCAGCGCCTCTTCGTTGAAGGGCTTCTGGATGAAGTCCATCGCGCCCTTCTTCATCGAATCGACCGCCATCGGCACGTCGCCGTGACCGGTGATGACCACGATGGGCAAAGGCGATTTGCGCTCGATGAGCTTGTCTTGCAACTCAAGCCCCGACATGCCGGCCATGCGGATGTCGACGATCAGGCAGGCCACTTCGCGCGGGTCGTAGCGGGCCAGGAAGGACTCGGCGGATTCGAAGCAGCGGACCCGGTAGTCCTTGCCTTCGAGCAGCCACTGGAGCGAGTCGCGGACGGCCTCGTCGTCGTCCACCACATAGACCGTGCCCTTCTTGGGGATCAAACTCATGCGCTTACCTTTGCCTCTCAGGAGATCGAGGAGCCTGCGCCGGCCTTGCCTGCCGCGGCGGGCGGCTGGCCGGTGGCGGTCCAGTCGGGGGAACGGTCGTCGGTC
This sequence comes from uncultured Pseudacidovorax sp., assembly GCF_913773995.1. Taxonomy (GTDB): domain Bacteria; phylum Pseudomonadota; class Gammaproteobacteria; order Burkholderiales; family Burkholderiaceae_C; genus Xenophilus. The sequence continues at coordinate 2,120 of NZ_CAJYES010000030.1, read as the reverse complement.
GCTACGGAATCCGGAGCGCCGTCCACTGGAATCCAGAAGGAGAAACGGCAGCCGACGACCTCCGATCCATTGTAGAGGTTCTCCGCCTGCATCCTGCCCTTGTGCGACTCGACGATGCTGCGGCAGAGGTTGAGGCCGATGCCCATGCCTTCTGCCTTGGTTGAGAAGAAGGCCTCGAAGAGCCGCTCCATCACCTCGGGGGCCAGGCCCTTGCCCGTGTCCTGGACGGCGAACTCGATGGCCTGGTGGCCTTCGACCTTGCGGGGCACCACGCGCAACTCCACCGTACGACGCGCTGGCGGGCGCTGCGCCATGTCGATGGACTCGGCGGCGTTCTTCATCAGGTTGACCAGCACCTGCTCGATGAGGATGGGGTCGACATGCACCGTGGGCAGCCGCGCCGCCACATAGTGGTTGAGCCGCACGTTGCGGCGCTTGAGCTCGATGCCCGCCAGTTCCACCGCCTCGCCCACCATGGTGGCGACCTCGGACGGCGTGCGGTTGGGCTCGCTGCGCTTCACGAAGGTGCGGATGCGCTGGATGATCTGGCCGGCCCGCTGGGCCTGCTTGGCCGTTTTCTCCAGCGCCCCAAGCAGCGCCTCGGTGTCGATCTGCTGACCACGGATGCGCGACATCATGCCGTTGCAGTAGTTGCTGATGGCCGTGAGCGGCTGGTTCAGCTCGTGGGCGACGCTGGAGGCCATCTCGCCCATGGTGATCAGGCGGCTGGCGGACTGGGCGCGGTCGGCTTGCTGCGCCGCCTGTTCCTCGGCGTCGCGGCGCGCCGTGATGTCGGTGGCGATCACTAGTTGCGCCAGGCGGCCGTCGACCCAGGTCAGGTAGCGGGAGCGCACCTCCAGCCACTTGTTGAGGTGCGGCACGAAGATCTCGTTGTTGGCCGGCTGCGCCGCGGTGAGCGTGTCGGTGGGCAGGCCTGCCAGCGGATCGACGTCGTCCAGATCGTTCTCGTGGCTGGGCGAGGGCGCCGCACCGGCCTGCGCCACCATGCCCAGATGCCCGACGGTGTCGGAGCCGAACCAGGCCCGGTACATCTTGTTGGCGAAGAGCAGCTCTTCACTGCCGAGCGGCGCCACCGACACCGAGGCGTCCAGCGCTTCCAGCACGGTGGTGAAGCGCTCGTGCGAGGCCGACAGCTGCTCGCGGATGCGCGTGGGCTCGGTGATGTCGGTCATCGACGTCATCCAGCCCGTCTGGTGGCCATGGGCGTCGACCAGCGGCGACACATACAGCCGGGCCGGGAAGATCGTGCCGTTCTTACGCCTCACCCGCACCTGGAAGCCGCCCGGCAGCGCCCGGCCGTGGATCTCTTCCTCCAGGCGTTCGTTCATCAGCTCGGTGTCGGTCTCCATCCAGTAGGGGAAGGGTGGCTTGCGGCCGACCAGCTCTTCCTCGCTCCAGCCGGTCATGGTGCAGAAAGCGGCATTGACGTAGCTGATGCTGCCGTCCAGATCGAGAACGCGCATGCCGGTCAGCATCGAGTTCTCCATCGCCCGGCGGAAGTTGGTCTCGGCCTGCAGCGCCTGCTGCGCAGCCAGGCGCCGGCGCGTGTGCCGCCAAGTGCCGATCAGCAGGCCGCTGGTGAGCACCGACAGCGCCGCCACGAGCCAGAACAGCCCGTTGCCGATCAGGCCGAGAGAGGTTCGCCAGGCCTGTGCACGCAGCACCAGGCTGTTGCCGACCGGGGAGACAGGCACCTCGTATTCGTTGGTGGGCTCCGCCCAGGGCAGCGGCCGCGATTCGGCCGGGCTCCGGCTGTTGGTGGTCGTGCCGGCCAGCAGCTTGCCGGTGCTGTCCAGCAGCGAGACGGCGTACTTGGCCGAGACCTCTGGCGGAATGCCGTAGCGCAGCAGCCCGTCGACCGAGAACTCGCCCAGCACCGTGCCCGCGAACAGGCCCTGGTCGAACAGGGGAATGTGCAGCTGCAGCGGCGCGGTGCGGTCACCGGTGGCGTTGGGCTGCGAGTAGACCGGCTGGGCCAGCTCGCGCGCGAGCGCGTAGTGGGTCTCGATGTCGCCTGGCCGCAGCAGGTCGCCGGCCATGTGCTGCTGCGCCGGCGGTCAGCTGGATCGACGACCGGCGGGTCTGGCGCGCGACCTATG
>NZ_CAJYES010000029.1 GCF_913773995.1 uncultured Pseudacidovorax sp. | reverse complement strand
GGGTGCGCGAACGTGGCTTCGTCTTCGTCTCGGTCGGCTACAGGCTGGTGCCGGAAGTGGACGTGCGCACGCAGGCGCAGGATGTGGCCCGTGCGCTGGCCGAGGTCCAGCGGCTGGCGCCGGGCTGGGGGGCGGACCCGCATCGGCTGGTGCTGATGGGCCACTCCGCGGGCGCCCATCTCGTCGCCTTGCTCAGCGCCAACCCTGCGCTTGCAGGCGCCCAGGGCGCTCAGCGCTGGCGCGGCACGGTGGTGCTCGACAGCGCGGCTCTGGACACCGAAGGGCTGATGCAGCGCCGGCACCTGCGCTTCTATGACCGTGCCTTCGGCACCGACCCGTCGCTGTGGCGTGCCGTGTCGCCCACGGCCCAGGCGGCGCCAGGCAGCCTGCCGATGCTGCTCGTGTGCGCCAGCGAGCGTCGAGATGACTCGTGCGCACAGAGTGCGCAGTTCGCTGCGCGGGTGCGGGCCGTTGGGGGCCAGGCCACGGTGCTGCCGCAGGCGCTGTCGCACGGCCAGATCAACGCGCAGCTCGGCACGGCGGGCGACTACACGCAGGCTGTCGACCACTTCATCGACACGCTGCTCAATCCGGTGCGTTGACGCAGGCCTTCCTCGGCAGGCCTGCGCCGCGGCCGCGCCTTTCAGGAGCGGCGCAGTGCCCGCCAGGGACGCCAGGCACGCCGCTCGGTCGGCACGGTCAGCGGCATCCGGCCTGAAGGCGGGGCGACGGCGAGCGTGTCCTTGCCCTTGGCCTTGGCTTCGTAGAGCGCCTCGTCGGCCAGCGCCAGCGCCCGGTGCAACGGCACATCCGGCTCCACCGTGGCCACGCCCGCGCTCACCGACAGGCGCAGTCCGTCCACGCGCAGGTGGTGCGCGGCCGACACGCAGGCCGCAGCCACGTCGGCGGGCGACGCTTCGGCGTCCTCGATCCAGATGCAGAACTCCTCGCCACCCAAGCGTGCGCACAGGTGCGGCGCACTGGCCCGGCGCAGGGCATGGGCGACGGCGACCAGTGCGCGGTCTCCACCCTCGTGGCCGAGGCGCTCGTTGATGCGCTTGAAGTCATCCACGTCCACCAACACCACGTTGAACGCGCCCGTCGGCGCAGCCGCTACTGCAGCCTGGGCCCGCTCGAAGAAGGCACGCCGGTTGGGCAGACCCGTGAGCGCATCCTCATACGCGAGCGCGGCAAGCCGCAGGCGCAGCAGATGGCCACTGCGCCGTTCTACCGACAGGGCCAGGTGCACCAGCAGGCACATCAGCAGCGCCGCTGCGGCAAACAGGGCCAGCAGGGATTGCAGGGCAGGCGCGACGCTGTGTATCAACTCGCCATCCAGGAACACCAGGGCCACCGCCCCCATGCCAATGAGGAAATCGCGCAGGCGCACATGGCACAGGGCCAGGCACATGCCGAAGAGCATCAGCAGCGGCAACGTCCAGAAAATCTGGGCGGCGCCCGCCTCCAGGTTGAGCCGAAAACCGACGGCCAGGGACACCGTGACCAGGAGTCCGCCAAGGCTGAGCATCCAGACCGGACGCTCGCACAGGGACAGCAGCATTCCGGCGGCGGCCGCAGCCGTGCAGAACAATTCCGCTGGCAGATGGGCGACGCCCCGAGGCAGCGTCACCGCCAACGTCATCAGCCAGATCAGCACACCCGCCCCTTCGCAGGCCAGGGCGAGCGGCCGCACCTCCTGCCTCAGTGCTCGCCGCAGGGCCGCAGCCTGTGACGCCGGAATCGACGGCATCCACCAGCGGCAGACGCGCCGCAGGGCGCGGTGGATCCGAAGCCGCGCGGGCATCAACGCGGCGCCTCGTCGGCCATGACCAGGCGGTTCTTGCCCGTGCGCTTGGCCTGCCCGAGCGCGGCGTCGGCACGCCGCAGCGTCTGCTCCAAGGACTCGCCGGGCAATACCTGCGCCGCGCCGGCGCTGAGCGTGAGTCCCACACCCTGGGCCGACAGTCGTCGTGCCGCCTCGACCACTCCCGCTGCAGCGAGCGCCAGTTCAGCCGGTGAGCGAACCGGGATCAGCACGCAGAACTCCTCGCCCCCGGTCCGCCCCGACAGCGCCTGCGCGGGCAGGCGCAGCAGCAGCGCGCCAACGGCCTGCAGGAGCCTGTCGCCCACCTCGTGACCATGACGATCGTTGATGCGCTTGAAGTCATCCACGTCCAGCGCGATCAGACCCTGGGGCTGCGACGTCTTCAGGCGGGCCGCGGCCGTCTCCAGAAAGCCGCGCCGGTTGGCCAGGCCGGTCAGGGCGTCCTGGTACGCGAGCGTTGCAAGCGTGGTCGCCGCCGCCACGCGCCGTCTACGCGCCAGCGCCACGCCTCGGTGCAGCATCAGGGCCAGCGTGAACCCGCCGAACAACAGCACCACCCGTACCGCCTGCCCGCTGGCCTGCAGGCCCGGGATCAGCCCTTGCGCCAACACCAGCCATACGGCCAGGCTGCAGAAAAAATAGCTGCGCAGGCGCACCTGCAGGAGCCCGAGGACCAGCGAAAGCATCAGACACAGCGGAAGCACCCACAGGTCGCCGGCGCCGCCGGTGGAAGCGTCGAGTTGAAAGCGGCACCCGCCTGCCAGCGCCACGGTCATCAGACCCACGCCGCCGTCGTGGCTGGATGCGTCCCGCGCGGCCAGGCACAGTGCCAGCCCAGCCGCCTGCGCAAGACTCCAGCCGAGCACCGGCAGCGGGTCCGCGATCACATGCGGCCAGGCGACCCACAGCGAGAGCAGCCAGGCGAGCGCCGCGCACCCCGCCAGCACACAGGCCGGCCTGCGAAGCCGAAGCAGCACCTCCTCGTCCAGGCGACGGCTGCGTTCGGTGGGCGAGATCAGGGCTTCGTCGGATCGGACGCAGGCTTCTTCCGACGGAAGACCGAAGCCGATGGGCGAACTTTTGGCTGTCAAAACTTCGTTTCCAGAAAAACTGGGCGGAAGTTAGACAGGTTGCGCGGCCGCCCGTGTCAGCCGGCATCCCCAGGGGTCTTCATCCTTGCGGCACCACCGCTTCCGCATAGTCGTAGAGCTCGCCCAGCAGCGCCTCGGCCCGTTCGTCGGCGTTCTCGGCGAGCGTGTCGATCTCCGCGAAATAGCGGTCCACGTTGAGCCAGCCTTCCTCGCCTTCGACCAGGCGCGCGGTGCGCAGCGCTTCCCAGTGGGCGGCCTCTTCCAGGCTCAGCGTGGCCGGGAAGTTGCGCGCCCGGTAGCGCAGCACCAGCTCGGTCAGGCGCGCATCGTCGAAGCCGGAGCGCGCAAGCGCCAGCTCCTGCGGCGGTAGCGCGCGCAGCTGGTTCAGGCGGCGGCGGTCGGCCGGGCCGACGAAGCCGCCATAGAGGTCTTCGTCCACGTCCAGCGCCGGGCCGCGGGGCCGGTCGAAGAGTTCGCGCCAGCGCTCGCTCAGGTCGGGCAGTCCGGCGGCAGTGAGGGCATGGCGCTCGGCCCGCGCCAGGTCGATGCCCCAGCGGCCTGCCGCCATCTCCACCATCTTGGGGTTGCTCACGACCATGGGCGACTTGTTGAGGTGGATCGACTTGATCGGCAGTCGGCTCACGCCCTCCGGCAGTTCGGCACTGCGGGTGAACAGGCGCAGCCGCATCGTCTCCAGATCCAGGTCGGCCAGCTCGGCCGGGTCGTGCGACAGGTCCCAGGCCAGCAGTTCGTTGCGGTTGGTGGGATGGCTGGCCAGCGGCCACATCAAGGCCAGGCAGCCGCGCTCGGTGCCGAACATGCCCGACACGTGCACGAAGGGCCGCGCCGTCTGCGGCGAGGCGGGCAGGCCCAACTCCTGCGCCACGCGTTCCTTGCGCCGCAGCGCCAATGCGAAGTCGAAGAGGCGCGGCTGCTTCTGGCGGATCAGCCGGGCCATGGCGATGGTGGCGCGCACGTCCGACAGCGCATCGTGCGCCGCCTCATGCACCAGGCCATTTGCGCGGGTCAGGTCCTCCAGCTTGAAGCTGGGCTTGCCGTCGGGATGCTTCGGCCATTCGATGCCCTCGGGACGCAGGGCGTAGGTGAGGCGCACCACGTCCAACAGGTCCCAACGCCCGCACTCGTTCTGCCATTCGCGGGCATACGGGTCGATCAGGTTGCGCCAGAACATGAAGCGCGTGACCTCATCGTCGAAGCGGATGGTGTTGTAGCCCACGCCGATGGTGCGCGGCTGCGAGAAGGCGGCCTCGATGCGGGCGGCGAACTCGTGCTCGGGCACGCCCTCGGCCAGGCAGCGCTGCGGCGTGACGCCGGTCAGCAGACAGGCCGTGGGGCTGGGCAGGAAGTCCGGCGCCGGCTGGCAGTACAGCATGATCGGCTCGCCCACCTCGTTGAGCTCCGCATCGGTGCGCACAGCCGCGAATTGCGAGGGCCGGTCGCGGCGCGGGTTGGCGCCGAAGGTTTCGTAGTCGTGCCAAAGGAAGGTGTGGGAAGCGTCGGCCATGGGTCGGGGGTCGGAAGGCAGCTGGCCATTGTCGGCCAGCGGGTTCACAGCAAGGGCGAGAACAGCCGCGCCACCGCTTCGCCGAGCCGCAGCCAGAAGCTGCGATGGCGGTTCGTGCGCACGGGCGAGGCGCTCTGCAGGTCGGTCTCGAATTGCATGGCGAGCGGCCCGGCCAGCGCTGGGCCGTAGACCACCGCCATCACCTCGAAGTTGAGCAGGAAGCTGCGGTTGTCGAAGTTGGCGGTGCCGATCATGGCGCAGTGCTCGTCGACCACCAGCGTCTTGGAATGCAGCATGCGGGCCTTGTACTCCCACACCTTCACGCCGGCGGCCAGCAGCTCGTCGTAGTAGGAGCGGGCGGCCGCGCTGACCACCAGCGAATCGCTGCGCCGCGGCACCAGCACGCGCACGTCCACGCCGCGCAGGGCGGCGTTGGTCAGCGCCATCAGTGCCGGCTCGCTGGGCACAAAGTACGGCGTGGTGAGCCAGGCCCGCTCGGTGGCGGCGTGGATGGCCTCCACATGCATGCGGTGGATGGCCTCTGGTGGCGTGTCGGGGCCGCTGGTGACGATCTGCACCGCGACCGGCCCGGCGTCCACCGGCGGCATGAGCCGCGCCATCAGGCTGCCGATGCCGTGCAGCGGTTCGCCAGTCGCGTAGACCCAGTCCTCCAGGAAGGTGGTCTGCAGCCAGCGCACGGCGCTGCCCTCGATGCGCAGGTGCACGTCGTGGTAGGCATCCGGCCGGGTGCGGCGGTCTTCCTCGTCGGTGATGTTCACGCCGCCGGTGAAGCCCACGACCCCATCGCAGACCACGATCTTGCGGTGGGTACGGTAGTTGGTCACCGGTCGCAGGCGCCGACCGATGCGGGTGTCGTGGAAGAACACGACCTGTGCGCCAGCCTCGCGCAGCGGCGCCAGGAAGCGCCGCCCCACACGCTTGGCGCCCAGCGCGTCGATCAGCAGCCGCACCTGCACGCCGGCACGGGCCCGCTCGATCAGCAGGTCGCGCAGCGCGTTGCCAATGCGGTCGGGCTCGAAGATGTAGTACTCGAGGTGGACATGGTCCTGCGCGGCCCGGATGGCCGCGAAGATGGCGTCGAAGGTCGCGGCGCCGCCCGAGAGCAACTGCACCGACTGCGCACTGGACACCGGCAGCCCGCAAGCGGCCAGGCCCAGCGTCGCCAGCTGGTGCAGCGCGGGTGGCGCGTCTTCCGCGGCCTCGCGCAGCAATGCCATGTCGGCCGGCGCCTGGGCCATCACCCGGCTGCGCAGCCGCTTGAGCCGCTGCTTGGCCAGCCGCTGTGGCCCCAGGAAGTAATAGACGAAGAAGCCCAGGTAAGGCAGCAGCGCCAGCGACAGGATCCAGCTCATGGTGGACACCGGCGCGCGCTTCTGCATCACGATCCACACCGACAGCACGGCGATGTAGGCGCTCCAGGCGAGCGACAGTCCGGTGGTCCAGGCGGGGCTGAGGTGGAACTCGGGCAGGGTCATCCAGGGGCTCGGCGCGCCGCCGGCCGCGTGCGCAGCCGGAAGCGGCCAAGAAAAAAGGCCGGGAGCGCGATGCTACCGGCCTTGTGTGGCACCGCCCGTGGGGGCGGACGCCTTGCTGGCGTGGTCGATCAGCCGGCGGCGGCTTCCTCGGCCTCGGGCTTGGACTTGCCTTCCTTCTTGGGCAACGGCGTGATGTCCAGCTGCACCTCGTCCTTGTCGTCGAGGTCGACCTCCAGGCGGCCACCGTCGGTCAGGCGGCCGAACAGCAGTTCGTCGGCCAGCGCGCGGCGGATGGTGTCCTGTATCAGGCGCTGCATCGGGCGGGCGCCCATGAGCGGATCGAAGCCCTTCTTGGCGAGGTGCTTGCGCAGCTTGTCGCTGAAGGTGACCTCCACCTTCTTCTCGGCCAGTTGCGTCTCCAACTGCAGCAGGAACTTGTCGACCACGCGCAGGATGATCTGCTCGTCCAGCGGCTTGAAGTTGACGATGGCGTCCAGGCGGTTGCGGAACTCGGGCGTGAACAGGCGCTTGATGTCGGCCATTTCGTCGCCGGCCTGCCGCGGATTGGTGAACCCGATCGTGGCTTTGTTCATGGTCTCGGCGCCCGCGTTCGTCGTCATGATGATGATGACGTTGCGGAAGTCGGCCTTGCGTCCGTTGTTGTCCGTCAGCGTGCCATGGTCCATCACCTGCAACAGCACGTTGAAGATGTCCGGATGCGCCTTCTCGATCTCGTCGAGCAGCAGCACCGCGTGCGGCTTCTTGGTGACGGCCTCGGTCAGCAGGCCACCCTGGTCGAAGCCCACATAGCCCGGAGGCGCACCGATCAGGCGCGACACGGCGTGGCGCTCCATGTACTCCGACATGTCGAAGCGGATCAGCTCGATGCCGAGGATGTAGGCCAGTTGCTTGGCCGCCTCGGTCTTGCCGACGCCGGTGGGTCCGCTGAACAGGAAGGAGCCGATGGGCTTGTCGCCCTTGCCCAGGCCCGAGCGGGACATCTTGACGGCGGAAGCGAGCACCTCCAGCGCCTTGTCTTGGCCGAAGACCACGCTCTTGAGATCGCGCTCGATGGTCTGCAGCTTGCTGCGGTCGTCGTTGCTGACGTTCGCCGGGGGAATCCGGGCGATCTTGGCCACGATCTCCTCGACCTCGGCTTTGCCGATGGTCTTCTTGCGCTTGCTGGCCGCCAGGATGCGCTGCGCCGCGCCGGCCTCGTCGATGACGTCAATGGCCTTGTCCGGCAGGTGACGGTCGTTGATGTACTTGGCCGACAGCTCGGCTGCCGCCTGCAGCGCCGCGGTGGCGTACTTGACGCTGTGGTGCTCCTCGAAGCGGCTCTTGAGCCCCTTGAGGATCTCCACCGTCTCGGCCACGCTGGGCTCGACCACGTCGACCTTCTGGAAGCGCCGCGACAGGGCCGCGTCTTTCTCGAAGATGCCACGGTATTCGGTGAAGGTGGTCGCGCCGATGCATTTGAGCTGGCCGCTGGAGAGCGCCGGCTTGAGCAGGTTGGACGCGTCCAGCGTGCCGCCCGATGCCGCACCGGCGCCGATCAGCGTGTGGATCTCGTCGATGAACAGCACGGCATTGGGCTTTTCCTTCAGCGACTTGAGCACGCCCTTCAGGCGCTGCTCGAAGTCGCCGCGGTACTTGGTGCCGGCCAGCAGCGCGCCCATATCGAGCGAATAGACCTGCGAGTCGGCCAGGATCTCGGGCACATCACCTTGCGTGATGCGCCAGGCCAGGCCCTCGGCGATGGCCGTCTTGCCCACGCCCGCCTCACCCACCAGCAGCGGGTTGTTCTTGCGCCGACGGCACAGGATCTGGATGACGCGCTCGACCTCGTACTCGCGGCCGATCAGCGGATCGATCTTGCCGTCCTTGGCCTGGGCGTTGAGGTTGACGGTGAACTGTTCGAGCGGCGAGGCCTTCTCGTTCTTCTCGGCGCCGCCCTCTTCGCCTTCGCTGGAAGGCGCTTCGCCACCACTCTTGGGCTGCTCGGGCGGGTCGCTCTTCTTGATGCCGTGGGCGATGAAGTTGACGACGTCCAGCCGCGTCACGCCCTGCTGGTGCAGGTAATAGACGGCGTGCGAGTCCTTCTCGCCGAAGATGGCGACCAGCACGTTGGCGCCGGTCACTTCCTTCTTGCCATTGCCCGTGGACTGCACGTGCATGATGGCGCGCTGGATCACACGCTGGAAGCCCAGCGTGGGCTGGGTGTCCACGTCGTCGGTACCGGCGACCTGGGGCGTGTTGTCCTTGATGAAATTGGTCAGCGACGAACGAAGGTCGTCGATGTTGGCCGAGCAGGCTCGCAGCACTTCGGCGGCGCTCGGGTTGTCCAGCAAGGCGAGCAGCAGGTGCTCGACGGTGATGAACTCATGGCGTTGCTGCCTGGCCTCGACGAAGGCCATGTGCAGGCTGACTTCCAGTTCCTGGGCAATCATGTGATTTCCTTTGCCTTGCTGTGAATACTTCTGAAGACTTCAGATGGGTCGGATCGCGGTTTATTCAACCGGTTCACTGACGCACTGGAGCGGGTGGCCCGCCTGGACGGCGGCTTCCATCACTTGATTGACCTTGGTGGCCGCGACATCGCGCGGGTAGACCCCGCACACGCCGCGACCGTCGAGATGAATCTTCAGCATGATCTGGGTGGCCGTCTCGCGGTCCTTGTTGAAGAACTCCTGCAGGACGACCACCACGAATTCCATCGGGGTGTAGTCGTCGTTGAGCATGACGACCTGGTACATCCGGGGGGGCGCCGTCCGCTGCGGACGCCGCTCTGCCACCACGGAGCCACCGTCGTCCCTCTGGGGGCGAACCGGCGCCGGAGGGGGTGCCGAGGGATTTTTCGTGGCCATGAAATTCATTCTATAGAGCACTGGAACTCGTGGCGTGAGGGCGGAATTCAAGCGCGCCGCAGGGAGCCAGCTCGCAAAAAAGGTGCCGCCATCGCCAATTTGCGCGCCGCCAAGCAGGCGATCCGGGAGAAAACGTGATGCCGGGGCGCGCCTCCCGGCTTCCCGGTGCGGCCCGGGCAGACCACCACGTGCCGCCCAACAATGGGCCGACGCCCCAACCCACGGAGGCGCCGAACCGGAATGACACAAGCCACCGCCGAAGCCTCGACACGCGCCACTGGAGCCCGCCATGACCTCACACGCCATCCTTCCCTGGGCCGACGCTCTGGTGACCGACCAGCGCCTGCCGTTCGACGGTTTTCGCATCGAGAACTCGCCGGACGGCGCCCTGCTCGTCACCCACACGCTGCACGGCCGACCGGTGTTCTGGCACCGCTACGAGGGCGTACGCCTCGACGCGCAGACGGTGTGCACGCTGGAAGGCATCGAGGGCTGGGTGGAGGTGGATCCGCTGTCGTGACCGCGGCCTCGGCCGGGCGCCCAGCAAAAAGGCCCGCCACCGATGCAGGTGACGGGCCCAGGATGGCGGCGATGGCGTGTCAGGCCGCCTGCATCCGCAGCTTGCGAGCAGACAGGCGCTTGGCCAGACGCGGCAGCACCAGCACCGCCAACACGACCACGATCAGCGCCACCGACATGGGCCGCTGCAGGAAGATCACCGCACTGCCCTCGCCGATCGACATGGCATTGCGCAGTTGCGCCTCGGCGAGCGGCCCCAGAATCATGCCGACCACCACCGGCGCCGTCGGGAAGTCGAAGCGGCGCATCAGCACGCCGATCACGCCGATGGCATAGAGCAGCACCAGGTCGAACGAACTCTGGCGCATGCCGTAGGCGCCCACCGTCGCGAAGATCAGGATGCCGGCGTAGAGCTGCGGCTTCGGGATCTTGAGCAGCTTCACCCACAGGCCCACCATCGGCAGGTTCAGCACCAGCAGCATGATGTTGCCGATGTAGAGCGAGGCGATCAGCGCCCACACCAGTGCAGCCGAGGTCGAGAACAGCTGCGGCCCGGGCTGGATGCCGTAGTTCTGGAAGGCGCCCAGCAGGATGGCGGTGGTGTTGGAGGTGGGGATGCCCAGCGTCAGCAGCGGAATCAGCGCCGCCGTCACCGTGGCGTTGTTGGCGGCCTCCGGGCCGGCCACGCCCTCGATGGCACCGGTGGTGCCGAACTCGGCCTTGTCCTTCGGATCCTTGGTCAGCTTCTTCTCGGCGGCATAGCTCAGGAAGGTCGGGATCTCGGTGCCGCCAGCCGGGATGCAGCCGAAGGGCGCGCCGATGGCAGTGCCGCGCAGCCAGGCCGGGATCGAGCGCTTCCAGTCGCGGGCACTCATGTGGACCCGGCTCATGGTGTTCTGCGTCTCGACCACGCGGCCTTCGTACAGGACGGCGTACATCACCTCGGCCACGGCGAACAGGCCCACCGCCACCAGCACGATCTCGATGCCATCCAGCAGCTCCGGGATTCCGCCGGTGTAGCGGCCCTGGCCCGAGATCTGGTCGAGCCCGATGCAGCCCACGGCCAGGCCGATCAGCAGCGCCGTCATGCCGCGCAGCGTGCTCTTGCCCAGCACCGCACTGACGGTGGTGAAGGCCAGCAGCATCAGCATGAAGTACTCGGGCGGCCCGAGCTTGACGGCGAACTCGGCCACATAGGGCGCGAACAGCGTGACCACGATGGTGGCGATAGTGCCTGCCACGAAGGAGCCGATGGCGGAGGTGGCCAGCGCCGCGCCGGCGCGACCGCTCTTGGCCATCTTGTTGCCTTCCATGGCCGTGACCATGCTGGCCGTCTCGCCCGGCGTGTTCAGCAGGATCGAGGTGGTCGAGCCGCCGTACATCGCGCCGTAGTAGATGCCGGCAAAGAAGATCATCGAAGCCGTGACATCGACCTTGCCCGTGATCGGCAGCAGCATGGCCACCGCCACGGCAGGGCCAATGCCGGGCAGCACGCCCACGGCCGTGCCCAGGGCGCAGCCCACGAGGCACCACAACAGATTGCTGACCGTGATGGCCTGCGCGAAGCCCTGTAACAGGGCGCCAAAGATGTCCATGGTCAGATCCAGCCCGTCGTGGTGAGGCCCGGCAGGTTGATCGCCAGGAATTGCGTGAACATCCAGTACACGGGTGCCGCGATGACGAGCCCGGTGACCAGGTCGATGGCCCAGGTGCGCGGCTTGCCGGCCGCCGGCTGCCCGCTGGCGCGGCGCAGGCCCTGCACCGCGAGCAGGTAGCACAGGCCGCAGCTGAGGATGAAGCCCAGGTGCTCGATGAGCGCGGCGTTGAGCAGCAGACCGGCCGACAGCCAGACGAAGCCGGGCCAGTTCGCCGGCTCGGCCGGACCGTCACCGTCCTCCATGGCGCGGAAGCCACCGGTGCGTGCTTCCCAGGTGATCCAGGCGCCGCAGATGGTCAGGCCGACGGAGACCAGCCAGGGCAGGAAGTTGGGGCCGACGCCGCCGTAGCCGGCTTCGGAGGAGATGCCGATGGCGCCGAAGGCCATGGCCAGGCCGACGAACACGACGCCCAGACCCACCAGGGTCTGCATCGTGTTGGAGCGCGCGGGCGCGTCCGGCGAGGAAGGGGAAGAAGCGATCATGCGGGTCTCCATGCGGCCGCGCCGCGGCACCAATAGCAGTGCGGCGGCGCGGGCCGCTCGGGAAGTGCATTCAGACCATGCCGGAGCGCGTCATGATGGCGCGCAGGCTGGCGAATTCGTCGTCCACGAACTTGTCGAAGGCCGGGCCGGTGAGCACGGCGGGCGTCCAGTCGTTCTTCTTGAGGGCTTCGGCCCAGGACGCGCTCTTGACGGCCGTGAGCACGCGCTCGGTCAGCGCCTTGCGCTGTTCTTCCGAGATACCGGGCGCGCCGTACACGCCGCGCCAGTTGCCGATCTCGACATCGATGCCCAACTCCTTGAGCGTGGGCACATTGACGCTCTGCAGCCGCTGCGCCGAGGTGACGGCGATCGGCTTCATCTTGCCGTCGGCGATGTAGGGCGCGAACTCGCTGTAGCCGCTACCGCCGATGGTCACGTTGCCGCCGAGGATGGCCGCCGTGGCCTCACCGCCCCCACGGAAGGCGACGTAGTTGATCTTGGACGGATCGACGCCCACCTTCTGCGCGATCATGGCCGCGGCGATGTGCTCGGTGGAGCCACGCGAACCGCCGCCCCACTTGACGCTGCCCGGGTCCTTCTTGAGCTGGGCGACCACGTCGGCCATGGTCTTGAAGGGCGAGTTGGCCGGCAGCACGAACACGTTGTATTCGCTGGTGATGCGGGCGATGGGCGTGGCCTGCGACAGGTTGACCGGCGGCTTTCCGGTGATGATGCCGCCCAGCATCACGGCGCCCATCACCATGAGCGC
>NZ_CAJYES010000028.1 GCF_913773995.1 uncultured Pseudacidovorax sp. | reverse complement strand
CGTGGCCGACGAGCCGGTGCAGCTGGCCTACATCGGCGCCTGCACTGGCGCCAAGCTGGAGGACCTGCAGGCCGCCGCCCGCGTGCTGGCCGGCCGCCGCATCGCCGCCGGCATGCGGCTGCTGGTGGCACCGGCCAGCGTGCACGACTGGCAGCGGGCCGAGGCGGCCGGCGTGGCCCAGGTGCTGCGCGATGCGGGCGCCGAGCTGCTGCCCAGTGCCTGCGGCGCCTGCGCCGGCTACGGCCAGGCCATCCAGGGCGCGACGCGGGTGATCTCCAGCACGGCGCGCAACTTCAAGGGCCGCATGGGCTCGGCGCAGGCCGAGGTGTTCCTGGCCTCGCCCTACACCGTGGCGGCTTCGGCGCTGCGCGGGCGCATCACCGATCCGCGCGAGCTGCTGGCGGATGGGCGCTCTTCCGCCATCGCTTCTTCATCGCCGAGCGCAAAGCCATGAGCACATCTCTACCGACGGACGGCGCGGCGCCGGGCCACCGCGTGTGGCGCCTGGGCGCCAATGTCGACACCGACGCCCTGGCCCCCGGCCATGCCATGAAGTTCGGCATGGACGTCATCGCCCGCCACTGCCTCGAATCGATGCGGCCCGAGTTCGCCACCCAGGTGCGCCCCGGCGACGTGGTGGTGGCCGGGCCGGGCTTCGGGATCGGCTCCTCGCGCGAGCAGGCCGCGTCCGTGCTCGTGGCCCTGGGCGTGCGCGCCGTCATCGCGCCCAGCTACAGCGGCCTGTACTTCCGCAACGCCTTCAACGTCGGCCTGCTGCTGCTCACCTGCGCCGACGGAGACGCGCTGCAGGAGGGCGAGCGCATCGGCCTGGCCGTGGACGACCCCGACCGGCCCCAGGTGCGGGCCGCCGACGGCCGCGTGCTCGCCTGCGAACCGGTGCCCGCCTTCCTGATGGCGCGGGTGCGCGCGGGCGGCCTGCTCAACGAACTCAAGCAACGCTTCTCCAAGGAATCCCATGTCTGAAGCCACACTCGATCCCGTCACGCTGGCGGTGCTCAAGGGGCGACTCGAGCAGATCGCCGACGAGATGGACGCGACGCTCTACCGCAGCGCGTTCAATCCCATCATTGCCGAGGCGCACGACGCCTGCCACGGGCTGTACGACGCGGCGAGCGGCGACACCCTGGTGCAGGGCAAGTCGGGCCTGCCCGTGTTCGTGGGCGCCATGGCCTTCGCGGTGCGCGCCGCCAAGCGGGCGGCCGAGGCGCTCGGCGGCATGCGCGAGGGCGAGGTCTGGCTGTTCAACGACCCCTACGAGGGCGGCACCCATGCCAACGACTTCAAGCTGGTGCGTCCGGTGTTCCGCGACGGCCGGCTGCTGTGCTTCCTGGCCTCGGCCGCGCACTGGCACGACGTGGGTGGCGCGGTGCCGGGCAACTACAACCCGGCGGCCACCGAATGCTGGCAGGAGGCGGTGCAGATCCCGCCGGTGCGCATCGTGCAGGGCGGGCAGATCAACCCCGATGTGCTGGCCATCCTGCGGGCCAACACCCGCCTGCCCGACAGCCTGTGGGGCGACCTCAACGGCCAGCTGGCCGCGCTGGAGCTGGGTGCGCGCCGCCTGGCCGAACTGCTCGATGCCTATGGCGACGCCGTGGTGCTGCAGGCCCTGCAGGCACTGCGCGAGCGGGCCCGCCGGCTGATGCGCGCGCAGATCGCCTCGCTGCCCGACGGTGTCTACAGTTTCTCGGACGTGCTCGACAACGATGGCGTGACCGACGAGGCGCTCACCATCGCGCTGGACATGACGGTGCAGGGCGAGCGGCTGGTGCTGGACTTCTCGCGCAGCTCGCCGCAGTGCCAGGGCCCCGTCAACATCTCGCGCGCCACCGCCGTGGCCGCCTGCTACGTGGCGCTCAAGCACCTGTTCCCCGAGGTGCCGGCCAATGCCGGCGTGCTCGATGCGGTGGAGTTCGTCATGCCCGAAGGCCTGGTCATCACGGCGCAGCGCCCGCGGCCGGTGGGCGGCTACACCGAGACCATCCTGCGCATGATCGACGTCATCTTCAGCGCCGCGGCCCAGGCCGATCCGCGCCGCGCCGTGGCGCAGGCCTACGGCACCATCAATGCGCTGTCCATCGCCGGCCACCGCAGCGAGGGCGCACGCAACGGCCAGCGCTGGGTGATGTTCAGCTTCTTCGGCGGCGGCCACGGCGCCCATGCGGGCGGCGATGGCCTCAACCACGGCAATGCGCCGATCTCCACGGCCACCATCCCGCCGCTGGAAATCCTGGAGGCCGCCTATCCCGTGCGCTTCACCGAATGGGCCCTGCGCCCCGGCTCGGGCGGCGATGGCACGCACCGCGGCGGCCTGGGCGCCGTCTACGAGATCGAGCTGCTGGAGCGCCAGGCCCAGGCCTTCGTCTTCGGCGAGCGCGGCAAGTCGGCGCCCAAGGGCATCGCCGGCGGCGGCGATGCGCAGGCCAACCGCTTCAGCTGGCATTCGCAGGGCGCGTGGCACACGCCGCCCATGGTGTCGAAGATGCTGGGCATCACCCTGGAGCGCGGCGACCGCGTGCGGCTCGAAACCCCCGGCGGCGGTGGCTGGGGGCCACCCGCGGGGCGCAGCGCCGACGAACGCGCGGTGGATGCCCGCCGCGGCTATCTGGCCGACGCGGCAGACGCGGCCCACCCAGGAGAACAGCAATGAGCGACGCGCGCACCCGTGTCGTCGGCGTGGACGTCGGCGGCACCTTCACCGACCTCTTCGTGCTCGACGAGGCCGCCGGCACCGCCGAGATCGTCAAGGTGCCCTCCACCCGCGGCGAAGAGTCGGTGGGCTTCATGAACGGCATCGCGCGCGTGGACGACCGCGGCGCGCAGAGCCTGGCCACCATCATCCACGGCACCACCGTGGGCACCAACGCGCTGCTGGAGCGCAAGGTGGCCCGCACCGGCCTGATCACCACGCGGGGCTTTCGCGACGTGCTGGAGATGCGCCGGCGCGACCGGCCCCAGACCTGGGGCCTGCGCGGCGGCTTCGAGCCGGTGATCGAGCGCGCCCTGCGCCTGGAGGTCGACGAGCGCGTGCTGGCCGACGGCAGCGTGCACACGCCGGTGGACCTGGACCAGGTGCGCGCCGCCGCCCGCCAGCTGCTGGAGCAGGGCTGCGAGGCCGTGTGCGTGTTCTTCATCAACACCTATGCCAACCCCAGCAACGAGCAGGCCGCCGTGGCGGCGGTGCGCGCGCTCTGGCCCAACGACCATGTGACGGCGGCGGCCGAGGTGCTGCCCGAGATCCGCGAGTTCGAGCGCGCCTCCACCGCCAGCCTCAATGCCGCGCTGCAGCCCGTGGTGGGCCGCTACCTGGAGCGGCTGGACGGCGACCTGCGCGCGCGCGGCTTCGGCGGCGAGCTGCTGATCGTGCAGAGCAACGGCGGCGTGATGTCGCGCCGCACGGCGGGCGAACTGCCGGTGCGCACGGCGCTCTCCGGCCCGGCCGCGGGCGTCATCGCCTGCGCGGCCATCGCCACGGCCGCGGGCCATCCGGACGTGATCACCGGCGACATCGGCGGCACCTCCTTCGACGTGTCGCTCATCGCGGGCGGGCAGGCTGCCTTGGCCTCGCAGACCAGCATCGACTTCGGCCTGGTGGTGCGCTCGCCCATGATCCAGATCGAGACCATCGGCGCTGGCGGCGGCTCCATCGCCAGCGTGGACGCGGGCGGCATGCTGCAGGTCGGCCCCGAGTCCGCCGGCAGCGTGCCCGGCCCGGCCTGCTACGGCCGCGGCAACGAGCGGCCCACCGTGACCGACGCCAACGTGCTGCTGGGTCGCATCGCGGCGCAGCGCCCGCTCGGCGGTGGTCTGCTGGGCGCGCTGGACGTGGAGAAGGCCCGCGAAGCCATCCGCCGCCATGTGGCCGAGCCGCTGGGCCTGGACGTGCTGGCCGCGGCCGAGGCCATCCTCACGGTGGCCAATGCCAAGATGGCCGGCGCGATGCGGCTGGTCTCCATCGAGCGTGGCCACGACCCGCGGCGCTTCGCCTACATGCCCTTCGGCGGCGGCGGCGGCCTGCATGTGTGCGCCATGATGCGCGAGGTGGGCGTGGTCACCGGCATCGTGCCGCGCTATCCGGGCGTCACCTCGGCCCTGGGCTGCGTGATGGCCGACATGCGCCACGACGCGGTGCAGACCCTCAACCAGGACCTGGCCGCCATCGACTTCGCCGCGCTGCGCGAACTGAGGGCCGGCTTCGAGTCGCGCTGCCGCGCCCGGCTGGACAGCGCCGGCGTGGCCTTCGAGTCGGTGCGCGAGGAACTGGTGCTGGACATGCTCTACCAGGGCCAGACCCACACGGTGGCCGTGCCGGTGCTGGCCGACGCCCTGGACGCCGACGCCGCCCGCGCCGCCTTCGAGACCGCCTACCGCACCGAGTTCGGCCGTGTGCTCGACGGCATCGGCCTGCGCGTCATGAACCTGCGCTATGCCCTCATCGGCGTGCGGCCCAAGTTCGACCTGTCCGTGCTGGCACCGCGCGGCGAGGGCCGCACCGAGCCGCTGGGCGAGCAGCCGGTCTACTTCGGCGGCGACTGGGTGCAGGCACGCCGCTACGCGCGGCTGGACCTGCCGGTGGGCGCGCGCATCGCCGGCCCGGCCATCCTCGAACAGGCCGACACCACCGTCTGGCTCGAACCCGGCTTCGAGGCCGTGGTCGATGCCCTGGGCAACCTCATCCTTCGCCAGCCATGAAAACCGCCCTGGTCATCATCGACCTGCAGAACGACTTCCTCGACGCCCGCGGCGCCTATGCCCGCGGCGGCTGTGCCAACCCGGCCGCGCAGGCCCTGCCCGAGCGCGTGCTGCCGCTGGCGCAGGCCGTGCGCGCGGCCGGCGGCCTGGTGGTGGCCAGCCAGTTCACGCTGTGGCCCGGCGTTGGCGGTGCGCCCATGATCTCGCCGCACCTGCTGGCGCTGCGGCCCTTCCTGCGGCAGGGTGACTTTGCGCCCGGCAGCTGGGGCCAGGCCAATGTGGAGCTGCTGCAGCCGGTCATCGACGCCACGGTGCACAAGGTGGCGTACTCCGCCTTCTTCAACACCCAGCTCGACTGGCTGCTGCGCAAGAACGGCATCGAGCGCGTGGCGGTTTGCGGCATCGTCACCAACGGCGGCGTGGCCAGCACCGTGCGCGATGCGCACATGCGCGACTACGACACCTGGGTGGTGGCCGACGGCTGCGCCGCCTTCAAGCCCGAGACCCATGCCACGGCCCTGGCCGACATGGCCACCGTCGCCCATGTGGTGGACTGCGCCGACTTCGGCGCCCGGGTGCTGGCATGAGCGGCCCTCCGGCGGCCACGGCCGGGTCGGGCACGGCGGCCCGGGTGGTGGTCGAGCCGGGCTTCGAAGCGCCGGTGCAGGCCGACGTGCTGATCGTGGGCGCGGGCGCCTGCGGCCTCGTGGCCGCACTGCTGCTCGCCGATCTGGGCGTCGAGGCGGTGGTGCTGGAGCGCGATGCGCAGCCCAGCGGCTCGACCAGCCTGTCCTCCGGCTTCATTCCGGCGGCCGGTACACGCACGCAGCAGGCGCTGGGCGTCCAGGACAATGCCGAGCGCTTCGCCGAAGACATCCAGGCCAAGGCCCACGGCACGGCGGCGCCGGCCCTGGTGGCGGCCTACACGCAGGCCATCGCCCCGGCGCTGGACCATCTCGAAGCGCGCCATGGCCTGCAATGGGAAGTGCTGACGGGCTTTCTCTATCCGGGCCACAGCCGCCATCGCATGCACACGCTGGCTGCCCGCACCGGCGTCGCGCTGGAGCAGGCGCTGGAGGCTGCGGCCGAGGCGGCGGCGGTGCCCATCCTCTGCGAGGCGCAGGCGACCGAGCTGGTGGTCGACGCGGAGCGCCGCGTGCTCGGCGTGCGCGCCCGTCGGCCCGATGGCAGCGTGGAGGCCATCGGCTGTCGCGCGCTGCTGCTGGCCTGCAATGGCTACGGCGGGGCGCCCGCGCTGGTGCGCCGCTACATCCCGGAGATGGCCGAAGCCACCTTCGGCGGCCACACCGGCAACGACGGCACCGCGCTGCACTGGGGCGAGGCGCTGGGCGCGCAACTCGCGGACATGCAGGCCTACCAGGGCCACGGCTCCTGGGCCGTGCCGCACGGCGTGCTGATGACCTGGGCCCTGATGGTCGAGGGCGGCGTCCAGATCAACCGCGAAGGCCGCCGCTTCCATGACGAGTCGCAGGGCTACTCTGAAGCCGCGCTGCACGTGGTCGCGCAGCCCGGTGGCATCGCCTGGAACGTGTTCGACACGCCGGTGCATGCGCTGGCGCAGGGCTTTCCCGACTTCGTCGAGGCCGAGAGCGCCGGCGCCGTCCGGCGGGCCGATTCGCTCGAAGCGCTTGCGGCGCTCATCGGCTGCGATCCGGGCACGCTCGGCGAGACGCTGTCTGCCTGGACGCCGGGCGAGCCCGATGCCTTCGGCCGCCGGCTGCCGCGCCGCCTCGACGCACCCTTCTACGCCGTGAAGGTGACCGGCGCCCTGTTCCATACGCAGGGCGGGCTCGACATCGATGCACGCACCCGCGTGCTCGATGGCCAGGGCCAGCCGCTACCCAACCTCTGGGCGGCGGGCGGCGCGGCGCGCGGCGTCTCCGGCAACCATGTCAGCGGCTACCTCTCCGGCAACGGCCTGCTCAGCGCGGTGGCGGGCGGCTATATCGCGGCCCATGACATGGCGGCCTTCCTGCGCACATCCACTTCGACATGAACGAGACGACTTCTTCTTCGGCGCGCCCTGGGCGCAGCCCTTCCGTCACTGCAGGCGCCGGGCTTGCCGCGCGCCTGGCGCGGCCCGAGCCCCTGCTGTGCCCGGGCGTCTACGACGCCTTCAGCGCGCTGCTGGCCGAGCAGGCCGGCTTCGAGGCGCTGTACCTGTCGGGTGCCTCCATCGCCTATACGAAGCTGGGCCGCTCCGACATCGGGCTCACCACCTTCACCGAGGTCTGCGACACGCTGGCCCACATCACCGAGCGGGTGCGCACGCCGGTGATCGTGGACGCCGACACCGGCTTCGGCAATGCGCTGAACACGCAACGCACCGTGGCCGGCCTGGAGCGCGCCGGCGCCGCCATGATCCAGCTGGAGGACCAGGGCTTTCCCAAGCGCTGCGGCCACCTGGACGGCAAGACCGTGGTGCCCGTCGCCGAGATGCAGGGCAAGCTGCGCGCTGCGCTGGACGCGCGCCGCAGCGCCGACACGCTGATCCTCGCGCGCACCGATGCCCTGGCCGTGGAGGGCTGGGACGCCGCCATGGACCGGGCCGAGGCCTATCTGGCCTGCGGTGTCGATGCGCTCTTCATCGAGGCTCTGCGCACGCCGGAACAACTGGCCAAGGCCGCGCAGCGATTCGCCGGCCGCGTGCCGCTGCTGGCCAACATGGTCGAAGGCGGCAAGACGCCGATCACGCCCGCGGACGAGCTGGGCCGCCTGGGTTTTCGGATCGTCATCTTCCCGGGCGGCACGGTGCGGGCCCTGGCCCATGCGATGCAGGGCTACTTCGCCAGCCTGCGGGCGCACCAGACCACCGAGCCCTGGCGTTCGTCGATGCTGGATTTCGATGGGCTCAATGCCGTGATCGGCACGCCCGAGCTGCTCGCGCGGGGTCGGCAGTACGAGGGATGAGACGCGGCAGAGGGCGTGCCGTGGCGCCGTGCGCTGCCGACGCCTTCGCCGACGCTGGGGATGGCCGTGAAGGCGTGACGGGGCCTCGCAGGGCTTCGCCTGTCGGCCTGCGCCTACAAAGTGGGACGGCAAAAGCTGAGAAAGTCCAGCACCCTCGCTCCGCCTTGCCCCGATCGCCGCTGGCCTGCCCTGGCCGCCGTGCGCGCCCCCTTCCTGCATGAATTCGCCTTCCGCCCCATCCGCGCTCACGCCACCTTCGGGGCCGGAGCCTGCCGACCTCGCGCGCTGCGAGGACGAGCCCATCCGCATCCCCGGCGCGATCCAGCCGCACGGCCGGTTGCTGGTGATCGACATCGCCAGCGGGCGGCAGACGGCGTGGAGTGCCAACTGGCCCGAGCATGAGCGCCACGCCGCTGTCGCCGAACTGCTGGCCCGCGGGCTGCAGGCCCTGCCGGAGCAGGCCTTCCCGGTGCCGCTGGGCAACTTCGCGGTGGGCGAGGGCGGCCACATGCAGGCCTCGGCCCATGCCCGCGATGGCCGGCTCATCGTGGAGTTCGAACCGCCGCAGGAAGAGCCTGGGCACGGAAGCACGTCCATCTACACGGTGGCACGGGCCTTCATGCCGCGGCTGCAGGCCGTGGACGACATCGAGGCGCTGGCCGTGCTGGCCGTCGCCGAGATGAAGCAGCTCAGCGGCTTCGGCCGCTGTCTGCTCTACCGCTTCGACGAGAACGGCGATGGCCGCGTGCTGGCCGAGGTGGCCGAGGACGGCTACGAGCGCTACACGGGACACCACTTTCCCGCCTCCGACATTCCGGCGCAGGCGCGCGAGCTGTACACGCTCAACCACTTCCGCATCATTCCCGACGCCAACTACACGCCCGTTCCGCTGATCGGGCCGGGCGACGAGCGGCCGGTGGATCTGTCCCAGTCGGGTCTGCGCAGCGTGTCGCCAGTGCACCTCGAGTACATGCGCAACATGGGCACGCTGGCGTCCATGTCGGTGTCGCTGGTGGTGCAGGGGCGGCTGTGGGGGCTGATCTCCTGCCATCACCACCAGCCGCGCCAGCTGGCGCCCACCACGCGCCTGGCCTGCGAGCACCTCGGGCGGCTGGTGTCGCTGCAGATACAGGCCAAGGAAAGCAACGCCTCGGCTGCCCAGCGGCTGGAGCTGCGCAAGCTGATCCTGGAGATCGTCTCGCACCTGTCCGACAGCGATGCCAGCCTGCAGCGCCTGCTGGCCGAGCCGGCGCCCCTGCTGCGGCTGGCGCGCGCCGCCGGCGCGGCCGTGGTGCTCGACGACGAGGTCTGGACCACGGGCGAGACCCCGCCCAAGTCCGAGGTGCTGGCCCTGGCCAGCTGGATCGCCGGCCTGGAAGAGCCGGTCTACGCCAACGACGCCCTGAGTCCGCACACCGTGCCGGCCTGGTCGGCGGGCCAGGAGATCGCCGGCTGCCTGGCGGTGTCGATCTCGCAGGTGCACCGCCACCTGGTGCTGTGGTTCCGGCCGGAGCATGTGCGCACCATCACCTGGGCGGGCGACCCGCGCAAGGAAGTGCGCCCGGAAGACGGCCGCATCCATCCGCGGCGCAGCTTCTCCAGCTGGGCGCAGAAGATCCGCGGCCGCAGCCTGCCCTGGACCGCCGAGGAGCGCGCCGCGGCCGACGAACTGCGCCAGGCGCTCATCGGCATCGTGCTGCGCCGGGCGGAAGAGATGGCCGCCGTGGCCACGGAGCTGAGCCGCGTCAACCGCGAGCTGGAGGCGTTCTCGTACACCGTCTCGCACGACCTGCGGGCACCCATGCGCCACATCGCCGGCTTCGTGGACTTGGTGGTCGACATGGAAGGGCGCCAGCTGTCCGAGCGGGCGCTGCGCTACCTCTCCAACGTCAAGGACGCGGCGGCCTTCGCGGGTGAGCTGGTCGATGCGCTGCTCGACTTCTCGCGCATGGGCCGCACGGCGCTCAAGCTGCGGCCGGTGAAGATGGCGGACCTGATCGAAGGGCTGATCCACGAACTCTCGCGCGGCGACGCCGCCCGCGGCGTGCAGTGGAAGGTGCAGGCGCCGCTGCCCGTGCTGGAGGCCGATCCGCTGCTGCTGCAGGTGGCCACGCGCAACCTGCTCGGAAACGCCCTGAAGTACACGCGGGGGGCCAGCCCGGCCGTGATCCAGGTGAGGGCCATCCGCGAGGCGGACGGCAGCGGCATCGAGGTCGAGGACAATGGCGTCGGCTTCGAAATGAAGTACGTGGGCAAGCTCTTCGGCGTGTTCCAGCGGCTGCATTCCGCGGAGGAGTTCGAGGGCACCGGCATCGGCCTGGCCAACGTCAAGCGCATCGTCGAGCGTCATGGCGGCCGGGTCTGGGCGCATGGCGAACCCGGTCGCGGTGCCCGCTTCGGTTTCGTGCTGCCCCCCCATCCCCCAGGTCCCGCGCAGGATGCGCCCGGAGAACTTCATGCTTAAGCCCATCTTGCTGGTCGAGGACGACAAGCGGGACCTCGAACTCACCCTCATGGCGCTCGAACGCAGCCAGCTGGCCAACGAGGTCATCACCGTGCGCGACGGCGCCCAGGCGCTGGCCTACCTCAACCAGGAAGGCGAATTCGCCGACCGCGGCACGGGCAATCCGGCGGTCATCCTGCTGGACCTTAAGCTGCCCAAGGTGGACGGCCTGGAGGTGCTGGAGCAGGTGCGCGCCAATCCCAGCCTGCGCAGCGTGCCGGTGGTGATGCTCACCTCCTCGCAGCAGGAATCCGACGTGCTGCGCAGCTACGAGCTGGGCGTCAATGCCTACGTGGTCAAGCCGGTGGACTTCAAGCAGTTCGTCTCGGCCATCGCCGACCTGGGCGTGTTCTGGGCGGTGCTCAACGAGCCGCCGCCCGGCTCGGTCAAGACCTCGCGCCGCTATGAGTGAACGGGCGGCCGCTGGGGCGGGCTCTGCCGCCCGGCCCGCCGCGGCGGGGGGCGCACTGGCGCCCTTTCGGGTGCTGATGCTGGAAGACTCGGTCTTCGATGCCGAGTTGCTGATGGAGGCACTGTTGCGTGCGTATCCGCATGCGAAGGTCACCACGGTGCGCGACGAAGCCGGCTATGCCGAGGCCCTGCGGCAGGAGCGCTTCGAGCTCATCCTGTCGGACTTCGAGCTGCCCGGCTATTCCGGCCAGCAGGCGCTGGAGCTGGCGCGCAGTCTGGCGCCGCAGGTGCCCTTCGTCTTCGTCTCGGGCGTCATCGGCGAGGACAACGCCGTCGAGCTGCTGCGCCAGGGTGCCACCGACTACGTGAGCAAGGGCCGCCTCTCGCGCCTGCCGATGGTCGTGGATCGCGCGCTGCGCGAAGTGGCCGTGCGCGATGGGCGCGTGCGCGCCGAGCGCGCCCTGCAGGACAACGACCTGCTCTTCGGCCGCCTGGTCGATTCGCTGGCGGACTATGCGGTGGTGCTGCTGGATGCCCAGGCGCGTGTTCTGCGCTGGAACCTGGGTGCGCGACAGATCTTCGGCTCGGTCGAGTCGGAGGCGCTGGGCCGCCCCCTGCATGAATTCCTCACCAGTCGCGAAGGGCCGCAGCCCATGGAGTGGCTGCACGCCAGCTGCGCCGGTGGCAGCTTCAACGGGCAGCTGTGGCTGCAGCCCGTGCGCGGCGAGCCCTGCTGGGCCGATGTGGTCGTCGCCTGCCTGGATGCCGAGCCCTCGGCCGGGGCGCCGCCGGTGGCCACCAGCCGCGTGCGCTACTGCCTGATCATCCGCGACCGAACTGCCGAGCATCGCAATGCCGAAGCCCTGCGGGCCGCCGTCGCCCAGGCCGAGGCGGCGCAGGAAGACATGGCCCGCGCCAACGAGGCCAAGGACCGCTTCCTGGCCATCGTCTCGCACGAGCTGCGCAATCCGCTGGCCGCCATCTCCTTCGCCGCGCAGTTGCTGCAGCGACTGGCCACCGTGCCCGAGCGCCACAAGGACCTGATCCCCGGCATCCGCCGCAACGTCGAGCTGGAGGCCCGCCTCATCGACGACCTGCTCGATGTCTCCACCATCACCAGCGGCAAGCTGAGCCTTCGCGCCGACCGGCTCGACGCGGCCACGCTGCCGGGCGAGGTGGGCGAGATGATGCGCGGCGCGCTGGCGGAGAAGAAGCTCAAGCTCAGTGTGCGCGGCATGGCCGAAGGCGCCTGGGTGCGGGCCGATGCCGCCCGCATCAAGCAGGTCATCGCCAACCTTCTGCGCAACGCGATCAAGTTCAGTCCGGCCGGCGCCACGATCCGGCTCGAGTCCGAGGTGCATGACGGGCATTTCGTCGTGCGCGTGGTCGACCACGGCATCGGCATCGCGCCCGACGCGCTGGAGCGCATCTTCAAGGCCTTCGAGCAGGCCGACCGCGAGGTCGCACGCCAGTTCGGCGGGCTGGGCCTGGGCCTGGCCATTGCGCGGCACCTGGTCATCGAGCACGGGGGCATGCTCACCGCCACCAGCGCCGGCCCGGGTCAGGGCGCCACCTTCGAGATGCGGCTGCCGCTGGCCGACCGCGAGGAGACCCAGCCCCTGCGCGCCGCGCCCACCCTGCCGCCGGCTCCCGCCGCTGCCCAGGGCGCCCGGGTGCTCATGGTGGAGGACAACGTCCAGGCGGCCGAGCTGTTGATGCTTTTCCTGCAGGACTACGGCTATGCCATCACCCACGCCGCCTCGGTGGCCGAAGGCCTGGCCTGCGCCGCGCAGAAGGAGTTCGACATCGTGCTGACCGACCTGGGCCTGCCCGATGGCAGCGGCGTGGAGATCGGGCGCGCCCTCGGTGCCCGGCTGCCCGTGGTGGCGCTGAGCGGCTACGGCAGTCCCATCGACCGCCAGCGCACCCAGGCCGCCGGCTTTGCCGCGCACCTGATCAAGCCGGCGGACCCGGAGGCGGTGCACGAGACGCTGCAGGCCGCGTTGCGCAGCGCGGCCTGAGCGACGCTGGGTGACGTCAGGCCTGGGGGTCTGCGGTGCCGGGCGACGTGCGCGAGGGCCGACCGGTCTCGTCCGGACGCCAGCCTCCGTCGTCCTTCCGTGTTCGTCAGCCCTGGACGGTCACCGGCGGCAGGCTGCCGCCATCCTGGAGCGGCACCGCCAGGTCGGCCAGCAGCGCCAGCACCTGCTGGGCGGCGCGCTCGCCCTCGGCGATGGCCGCAGCGGCGCGGTGGAAATCCATCGCCGCGATGTCCGACAGGCGCGGACGCACCATCACGTCCGCGGGCTCGCCCGCCATGCGGCTCTGGGTGATGCGCACCTGCATGATGTTGAGGCTGGTGCCCAGCACGTCCAGCAGCGAGGGCATCTCCGTGCCGCTGCCCGCAGGCGCACGCGCGGCCGGCCGCAGCTTGCCGAGCACCGTGGCCAGCACGCCGGCCTTGGGCAGCTCGGCCACGGCCGTGCCATCGGTGGAGGCAGTGCGATTGCGCCGGCCGATCAGGTCCCAGTTGAGGTCCACGGCGATCACGAGGTCGGCGCCCATGGCGCGGCACAGCGACACCGGGATCGGGTTGACCAGCCCGCCGTCCACCAGCAGCCGGTCCTCCTGCTGCGTCGGCGTGAACAAGCCGGGCAAGGCCATCGAGGCCCGCACGGCGTCGATCACCGGACCTTCGCGCAGCCACACCTCGCGGCCTGTCGCCAACTCGGTCGCCACGCAGCCGAAGGCCTTGGGCAGGTCGGCGAAATCCGGGTCCTGCGAATGCTCGCGGAAGAACTTCAGCAGCTTGCCGCCTTCGATCAGCCCGCCGCCCATCTTGAGGTCCAGCATGGCCACCGTGCCCGACCAGGTGAGCTTGCGCACCCAGTCTTCCAGCCAGTCCAGCCGGCCCGCAGCATAGATGGCGCCGACAAGCGCGCCGATGGAGGTGCCGCAGACCACGTCGGGCGCATAGCCCGCCTGCTCCAGCGTGCGGATCACCCCGATGTGCGACCAGCCCCGCGCCGAGCCGCTGCCCAGCGCCAGCCCGATGCGGGGACGGCGGAGCATCAGAAGTCCACCAGGCTGACGCCGACCGAAAGGACGGTGCGCTTGCGGTTGTAGTCGACCAGCGTGTCGCCATAGCCGTGGAACAGCTGCACATGGAAGCGCAGGTCGCTCTTGGCCGGGTCGCCGATGGCGCGCAGCCATTCGAGTCGTACCGAGCCCTTGCCGCTGCCGCCGACCATGCCGCGGACCGTGCCGCGCAGCGTGTTGACGGGGTCCATGTTCCAGGTGCCGATGATCTCGCTGTGGCCGAGGTACTTGGTGATGTCGGGGTTGTCGTCGTCCGCGGCGCTCTCGTGCACGCGCTGCCACACACGGGCGGTGATGGCGAAGCGGTTGTCCAGCTCCACACCGCCCATCAGGTAGACGCGGTTCCAGCTGCGCGACAGCGGCAGGCTCTGGCCGTTGGACTGGTGCACCAGCCCCAGGCCCGCATAGCGCCAGCGCCAGCCGCCGGGCAGGTTCAGGTCGATGGGGTAGGCGTACATGAGCTCGGGCTCATGGTCCGTGGTGCGGAAGGGCCGCGACAGGTCCGAATTGAAGACCTGCCAGGTGGATTGCTGCGTGTAGCCGAACCACAGCGAATCGCGGCGCAGCGGGTCGTTGCGCGTGAGCAGGCCTTCGGCGAGCTTGGTGCGCACGGACAGGCCGATGCGCATCTCGGTGGGCTGGTAGGCCATCGCCGTGCCGGTGTGGCCCTCGGCCGGCGAGGTCGGCGTCTGGGGCCGGCCATCGGCGGTGGAGATCGCCACGTTCAGCGGCCGGTAGCCGCGGAAGGTGAAGGTGCCGCAGCTGCTGCCCTGTTCCAGCTCCCAGAAGCGCGACAGCACCGAGTACTGGCGATCGCGGCAGCCCTCGGGTTCGGCCACGGCGATGACGCGCGTGGCGGGCTGGGCGACGTCCACGGGCTTCTGCAGCGACGGTGCGTCCGGCGGCTGGGCGGTGGCCAGGGCAGGCGGCGCTGGCGGCAGGCTGGCGGCCGGCGCCTGCTGCTGCAGGGCCCAGCGGTCGAAGCAGGCCAGCCGCGCGGCGTTGTCGGTGGACAGCCGCGCACATTGCTGCCAGGTGAGTTGTGCGTCCGCGAGCGGGCTGGGGGGCAGGCCGGGCGCGGGGGCGGCCTGGGCCGGGGCGGGCGTCTGGGCCTGGACGGTCCAGGGCAGGGCCAGCGCCGTCAGTGCCAGGAAACTCAGGGTGAGGGGCGTTTGCGCAGAACGACGGGCACGCTCTGCTCGGTGGCGGTGTTGCGCCATGTTCCAGTGAACTCCTTGCCGCACGAGGCGGGCTGCAGGTCTGTGGTCCAGACCGCGCTGATCGTGCGGCCGTCCCGGGATTCGTCGAGGCTGAGCTGACCGTCAGGGTTGACGTCGCCGGCCAGTTGGGCCAGCGGGGAGCCGGCCTTGGCGATGGTGCCACGCACGCTGCCGGCGTATTCCGGATGCGGGCGCAATTCGACGTCGGCGGGGGCGCCGTCTGTGCCGAAGCGCGCATCCCACCAGCCATACAGGTCCGAGGGCTTCATGTCGCTTGCCGTGGCGGGACAGCCGGGCGGAACCCGGGTGCTTATGCAGCCGGTGATCGCCAGCGCGATCAGCAAAGGGGGCAGAAGGCGCATCGGCGGGTCCTCGGGATGTGTCAGTTCGACGGCTCGGCCGCCGAGGCCGCGGCGGCGCGGCGGGCAAATTCGGCGCGCAGGGCCTTGAGCTTCTCGCGCGGGTCTTCCTTGGCCGTGGTCTTGTCCAGCGCCATCTCGGCGATGAAGCGGCTGGGCGTGGCCTGCACCATCTCGCGGCCCTTCTTGCGGCGCTTCATCCAGCTCACGGCCAGGGTGCGCTGGGCACGGGTGATGCCCACGTACATCAGGCGGCGCTCCTCCTGCAGGCGCTCGGCGATGTTCTCGGCCACCTTCTCCTGGCGGCCTTCGTCGTCCTCGAGCTTGAAGGGCAGCAGGCCCTCGTTCACGCCCACAAGCATCACGTGCGGCCACTCCAGGCCCTTGGAGGCATGCAGCGTGGAGAGGGTGAGCACGTTCTGGTCCTGCTCGCGCTCGCTGATGGTCGACAGCAGCGAGATGGTCTGCGCCACCTCCAGCAGGCTCTTGGCCTCGGGGCCGCTCGTGGCGCCGGAGGCGTCCTCCACCTGGCCGCCGCAGCGCTGCGACATCCAGTCGCAGAACTCCAGCACGTTGGTCCAGCGGCTGGCGGCGGCCTGCTCGCTGTCCTCGCCGTCGTAGAGGTGCTTCTCGTAGTCGATGTCCTTGAGCCAGTCCGTCAGGAAGGCCCGCGCACCCTCGGCGCCCACGGTGTGGCGGGCGCGGTATTCGAGGTCGTTGATGTAGCGGCCGAACTCGTGCAGTCCCTCGATGCCGCGCTTGGGCACGGCGCTGGGCAGCGAGGGCGAGAACAGCGCCTCGAACAGGCTGATCTTGTACTGGCTGGCGAACACGCCCAGCTGCTGCAGCGTGGTGTGGCCGATGCCGCGCTTGGGCGTGGTGACGGCGCGCAGGAAGGCCGGGTCGTCGTCGTTGTTGACCCACAGGCGGAACCAGCCGCACAGGTCCTTGATTTCGGCGCGGTCGAAGAAGCTCTGGCCGCCCGACACCTTGTAGGGAATGTTGGCCCGGCGCAGCGCCTGCTCGAAGATGCGCGCCTGGTGGTTGGCCCTGTAGAGGATGGCGAAGTCGCGCCACTCCTTGTGCGTGGAGCTCTCGCGCAGGCCCTGGATGCGGGCCACGGCGCGCTCGGCCTCGTGCTGCTCGTTGTCGCAGTCCACCACGCGCACCGGCTCGCCCTCGCCAAGCTCGCTGAACAGCGTCTTGGGAAAGAGCTTGGGGTTGGGCCCGATCACGTTGTTGGCCGCGCGCAGAATGGCGCTGGTGGAGCGGTAGTTCTGCTCCAGCTTGATGACCTTGAGCTGCGGATAGTCGATCGGCAGCTTCTTGAGGTTGTCCAGCGTGGCGCCGCGCCAGCCGTAGATGGACTGGTCGTCGTCGCCCACGGCGGTGAAGCGGCCGCGCTCGCCGGCCAGCAGCTTGAGCACCTCGTACTGCGTGGCGTTGGTGTCCTGGTATTCGTCGACCAGGATGTGGCCCAGCAGCTTCTGCCACTTCTCGCGCACCGCCTCGTGCTTGTGCAAGAGCTGCAGCGGCATGCCGATCAGGTCGTCGAAGTCCACGCTCTGGTAGGCCGTCAGCCGCTCCTCGTAGCGGGCCATGATCTTCGCCGTGATGCGCTCGTTGTCGTCCAGCGCCTGGGCCTCGGCCTCGGCCGAATTGAGGCCCATGTTCTTCCACTTGCTGATCGTCCACTGCCAGGTGCGGGCGGTGGCCGTGTCGGTGGTGCCGCCGGCGTCCTTGAGGATCTTGGTGACGTCGTCGGCGTCCAGGATGCTGAACTGCGGCTTGAGGCCGAGCACGGCGCCGTCCTCGCGCATCATGCGCACGCCCAGGGCGTGGAAGGTGCAGATCACCACGTCCTTGGCCGCGCGGCCGATCAGGCCCTTGGCCCGCTCGCGCATCTCGGCCGCCGCCTTGTTGGTGAAGGTGATGGCCGCGATGCGCTTGGGCTCCAGCCCGGCCTGGATGAGGCGGCCGATCTTGTGGGTGATCACCCGCGTCTTGCCCGAGCCCGCGCCGGCGAGCACCAGGCAGGGCCCGTGGAGGTAGTTGACCGCTTCCTGCTGGGCGAGATTGAGGCCGGAGGACATGGCGAGAGGGGGGGAGGGCTGCAGGCGCCGCGGCGCTGGATCGGCCGGACGCAAAAGCGCGCAATGATACTGGCGGGGGCTGGCGACGAGAATGCGCCGCCGTGCTTGCCGTCTTTGCCGCCACCTTCCCCTTCTTCGCGCTGATTGCCCTCGGCTACCTGGCCGCCCGGCGCGGCCTGATGCCCGTCGAGGCGATTCCGGGCCTCAACGTCTTCGTCCTGTACTTCGCGCTGCCCTGCATGCTGTTCCGCTTCGCGGCCGGCACGCCGCTGGCGCAACTGCTCGATGCGCGGGTGGCGCTGGTCTGGGGCGGCGCCGCACTGGCGATGGTGGCGCTGGCCACCGCCGCGGCGCGGCGCGCCGGCCACCGCTGGAACGATGCGGCCTTCGGCGCGCTGGTGGCCGCCTTTCCCAACACCGGTTTCATGGGGGTGCCCTTGCTGGCCGCGCTGCTGGGGCCCGCGGTGGCCGGGCCGGTGATCGTCACCATCGCCTTCGACATGGTGCTGACCTCCTCGCTGTGCATCGCCCTGTCGCGGCTGGACACGCACGAGGGCGGCGCGGCGGCGCAGGCCGTACGGCGCGCGCTGGGCGGTATCGTGCGCAACCCGATGCCCTGGTCGATGGTGCTGGGTGCGCTGGCGTCCGCGCTGCAATGGCGGTTGCCGACGCCGGTGGACCGCACGGTGGGCATGCTGGCGGACGCGGCGTCGCCGGCGGCGCTGTTCACCATCGGCGCCGTGCTGGCCCGATCGGCTCTGCGGGCGCGCGAGGGCGGGGCGCAGCCCCCGCTGCGCGCCGCGCTGCGCGACCTGCTGCCGGTGGTGGGCTTCAAGCTGCTTGTGCATCCGCTGCTGGTGCTCGGCCTGGTGGCGCTGCTTGCGGCCACCGGCGCCGGACTGGCACCGCTCGCCGGGCTGGCCCTGGTGCTGACGGCGGCACTGCCCAGCGCCAGCAATGTGTCGATGCTGGCCGAGCGCTACGGTGCGGACACGGGCAGGGTGGCGCGAATCATCCTGTGGACGACCGTCGGCGCCTTCCTGAGCTTTCCGCTGGCGGTGTCGCTCACGCGCTGAGCCGCGGCCGAGACGGACGCCATAGGCCGTTCGTCACCCTCGGCATGCGAGCTATTCCTACGCCGCGCGGCCGCGGTCCGGCCTAATGTGAGTGCATGTTTCCGAGGTTCTGATCATGCAGACATGGGTTCGCGTGATGGTCGCCGTGGCGGCACTGGCCGCGGTGGGTGCAATGGTCGCGCACGGCCAAGGGCGATGGGCAGCGGCCATCCTGGCCGCGGTCGCCGTCGTGCTCGCGATCGGCGCCTGGGCAGGGCGCCTGCGCTCCACGCGCCGGCGCGTGCTTTCCTACGTTCAGGTCGTCAAGCCGCCGCTCGGGCACATCGAGCACCGCCAGGCCTGAGGCAACGCGCTTCCAGTCTTCCTGGCGGGCGCGTCCGGGTGAAAGACCGCGGAGCGGCCTGCCGGTGCCTCAAATCGCCTGCGGATCCACATCCACCAGCCACCGGATGATTCCCTGCCCTTCCGGCCCGCGCCGCAGCGCATGCAGCCGTGGATGCCACTGCGCCAGCAGGCGCTGCAGCGCGACCCGCGATTCGCTTTCCACCAGCATCTGCGCGCGCTCCACGTTGGCCACGCGCTGGATCGCCAGCGGCACGGCCGGATAGCGCTGCACCGCGGCCGCCTCGGGCAGATCGTCCACCGCCGCGCTGGCCGCCGTCAGGAAGGCCTGGGCCGCCTCCTGCGTACGCGCGTCGGCGCGCAGCAGCGCCTGGAAGGCGAAGGGCGGCAGGCTGGCGCCGCGCCGCTCCTCCAGCTGCTGTTCGGCGAAGGCCGGATAGTCGTGCCGCCGCAGCGCCGCGAACAGCGGATGCTGCGGATGAAAGCTCTGGATCCACATCTCTGCCCGGCTGCCCTGCGCCGCGAGCCAGGCGCTGTCGCGGCCTGCGCGCCCGCCCGACTGCATCAGCAACGAGAACAGCCGCTCCGGCGCACGGAAGTCGCTGGAGAACAGTGCGCCGTCCGGGTTGATGGCCGCCACCAGCGTGATGCGCCGGAAGTCGTGGCCCTTGGCGATCATCTGCGTGCCCACCAGCACGTCCACCGTGCCGTCGTGCACCTGCGCCAGCTGCTGGGCCAGGGCGCCCTCGTGCCGGGTGCTGTCGGCGTCGATGCGGGCGATGCGCACCGGGCCGCCGCCTTCGCTGTCGGGCCGCTGCACGCCCACCAGCAATTCGGCCAGCTCCTCTTCGAGCCGCTCGGTGCCGCGGCCCACGGGCGCGATGTCGAGGTTGCCGCAGGCCGGGCAGGCGCGGGGCACGCGTTCGGCAAAGCCGCAGTGGTGGCAGCGCAGGCTGCGGTCGATCTTGTGGAAGACGCGGTAGGCGCTGCAGTGGGGGCACTCGCTCTTCCAGCCGCAGTCGCCGCAGGCCAGCACCGGCGCATAGCCCCGGCGGTTGAGCAGCAGCATGCTCTGCTCGCCGCGCGCCACACGCTGGGCGATGGCGTCCACCAGCGCGGCCGACAGGCGGGTGCGCGGCGGCTGCAGGGTCATGTCCACCAGCCGCACGGTCGGCAGGTCGCCGGCGCCGACGCGGCTGGGCATGGCCAGTCGCCGGTAGCGGCCGCCGGCATCGCCGTCCGACGGCGGACGGCTGCCCCACCAGCTTTCCAATGAGGGCGTGGCCGAGCCCAGCAGCACCTTCGCGCCCTCGCGCCGGCCCCGCCACACGGCCAGGTCGCGCGCGGAATAGCGGGCGCCTTCCTGCTGCTTGTAGCTGGGGTCGTGCTCCTCGTCGACCACGATCAGCGCCAGCTTCGGCAGGCTGGCGAAGATGGCCATGCGCGTGCCCAGCACGATGCGCGCGCGGCCCAGGTGCGCGGCCAGCCAGCTGCCCAGGCGCTGCGGGTTGGTCATGCCGCTGTGCATCGACACCACCGCACCTGCGCCGTAGATCGGCGCGAAGCGGGCGATGAAACGGGCCTCCAGCTGGGGCGTGAGGTTGATCTCCGGCACCATCACCAGGGCCTGCGCCTCGGGATCGGCCTCCAGCAGCTCGGCCACGGCCTGGAGATAGACCTCGGTCTTGCCGCTGCCGGTGCTGCCGTGCAGCAGGAAGGCGCCCGCGTCGCCCGAGCGCAGTTCGGCCAGCACGGCGGCCTGCTCGGGCGTGGGGAGCCGAGCCGTGTCGCCATCCACGGCAGCGTCCGGCACCGCCCGGGGCTTGCGCGCCAGTCGTCTCGCAAGCTGGTCCGCGCCCAGCTCCCGCAGCTGGGGCGGCAGGCCGGCGAGCGCCACTTCCCCGACGGCGCGCTGGTAGTAGCGCGCCGCGAATTCCACCAGGTCGCGCCAGCCCTCGGACAGAGGCGGCAACCCCTCCAGCACGGCGGACACGGCGCGCAGCGCGGCGCCTTCGGGCTCTGCCGCCGCCCCGCCCCAGACCACGCCCAGCACTTCCCGCTGACCCAGCGGGACGCGCACCAGCGTCCCTGCCGCGAGAGGGTTCGGCGTGATGTAGGTCAAAGGTTCGGAGATGCCGCTGTGGGCGGGCGTCTGCACCGCCACCCGGACCCGGCTCCCGCTTTGGGAGGCTTCTTTCATGCTTGTTTCAAGAAGCAACGCCTAAGTGATTGATTTTCGGAAGGTTTGCTGGTCATCCAGCGTTCCTGTGGATAACTTTGTTGATAGGCGTCGGCCAAGCCCGCCAAAGCCACGCAGATCAAGGGCTTGGCCAGATTGCCCGCAAAACAGGCATTGGCACGTCGCCATACAAATCAAAGACTTAGGTGCATCCACCCAGGCCTGCAGGCCCTGGCGCCCCTCATCCTTGTTTTGCGCACCGCAACAACGACTTTGTGCATAAGTAATGGCGAGGGGGCTTGACAAAGCGCCGATGCCCTGCAGAGGCCCCATCCATGCGGGTTCGCGGCCCTTACGCCGCGCGGCGCACGCCTTCAAGCGGCGCGTTGGGCGCGGGAATGCCGGTGGACCGCCTCCACCAGCGCCGCCACATGCTCGGGCGGCGTGAACTGGCTGATGCCATGGCCCAGGTTGAAGATGTGCGTGGGGCCGGTCGTGGCCGGATCGCGATGGGGTGCGCCGAAGCGGTCGAGCAGGCGCACGGCCTCGGCCGCCACCCGCCCGGGCGGCGCGAACAGCACGTTGGGGTCGAGGTTGCCCTGCAGCGCCTTGCCCTTCGGGCCTTCGCCCACGCGTGCGCGGGCCACGGCCAGGTCCACGGTCCAGTCCAGGCCCAGCACCTCGCAGTCGAGGCTGGCCATGGCCTCCAGCCACAGGCCGCCGCCCTTGGTGAACACGATGCGCGGCACGCGCCGGCCGTCCGCGCCATCGCGCTTGAGCTGCGACAGCACGCGCGCGGTGTAGGCCAGGCTGAATTCGTGGAAGGCGCCATCGGCCAGCGCGCCCCCCCAGCTGTCGAACACCATCACGGCCTGTGCGCCGGCATCGATCTGGGCGTTGAGGTAGGCGGCCACGGCATCGGCGTTGACGGCCAGCATGCGGTGCATCAGGTCGGGCCGGCCGTACATCAGGGCCTTGGCATGTCGCCAGTCGCTGGAGCCGCTGCCTTCGACCATGTAGCAGGCCAGCGTCCACGGGCTGCCGGAGAAGCCGATCAGCGGCACGCGGCCGGCCAGCGCACGCCGGATGGAGGCGACGGCGTCGAAGACATAGCGCAGCCGCTCCAGGTCGGGCACCTGCAGGGCATCGACCGCCGCCTCGTCGCGCACGGTGCGCGCAAAGCGCGGGCCTTCGCCCGCCTCGAACGACAGGCCCAGGCCCATGGCGTCGGGCACCGTCAGGATGTCGGAGAACAGGATCGCCGCGTCCAGCGGAAAGCGGTCCAGCGGCTGCAGCGTGACTTCGGTGGCGTAGTCGACGTTGGTGGCCAGCCCCATGAAGCTGCCGGCCCTGGCGCGGGTGGCGACGTATTCCGGCAGGTAGCGGCCGGCCTGGCGCATCAGCCAGATGGGCGTGTGGTCGGTGGACTGACGCCAGCAGGCGCGCAGGAAGCTGTCGTTCTGGAGGGGGGCGAAGGGCATCGCGGGATTGTCGCAGCGGTGCCCGGGTCGTGAAGGACTTGGCGGTTGCCGTGGCTGGCGCGATTTTGCCGGCGGGGCGCAGGCGGCGGACGGCGTGCCGTCCACCGCCCGGACTCAACTCGTGCGGTACTTGATCGAGCAGCCGTAGGGCTTGGTGCTCGCCGCGGAGATCGGCCGCCCGCCGTAGGCCTCGGCCAGCGCCTGGTTCACATAGTTGGTGGCGGTCTTGATGTCCTCGGGCCGGGCCGAGGCGATGCTGTCGATGCCGCCGGCATACACCAGCACCCCCTTGGGGTCGATGATGAAGAGGTGCGGCGTGGTGCGCGCGCCGTAGGCCTGGCCCACGATGCCGTCCTCGTCCATCAGCACGGCCGTGGGTGCGCCCGACTGGGCCTTCATCCAGGCGGCGAGTTCTGCCGGCGGCAGGTAGTCGCTGGCGGCGCGCTCGGTGGAGTTGATGGCCAGCCAGACCACGCCGCGGGCGGTGGCCGTCTTCTGCGTGGCCGGCATGTTGCCGCTGCCGTAGTGCTTGCGCACGAAGGGGCAGCCGGGGTTGGTCCATTCCAGCACCACGTACTTGCCGGCGAAGTCGGACAATTGGTGGCGCTGGCCGTTGGTGTCCACTGCGACGAAGTCGGGCGCCTTTTGGCCCACCGCCGGCGCGGCATGGGCCTGGGCATTGATCAGCAGGCTGGCGCCCAGGGCCATGGCCGCGGTCATGACGGCGCGGCGCGAAGCGCGGGAGAGGGCGGCACGGGCTGCGCGGACGTTGCGCGCAGCACGCTCGGTGCGCGATAGGTTGGATGGCGACGGCGAGGTCGACATGGGTGGATCAGCTCCTCATGACAGAAGGGGCCGTCGCACGGTCGTCAGGCGCCGTGGCGGCGGGGTTGAATGATGAAGCGCAACGGGAGCTTAGACCGCTTTCTTGAAGCTCGCGCGACAACCTGTAGGCGACGGGGGAAATCATCTTGCCGCTTGCGTCGAACCTCGCGCGCCGTTCGGTCATTGCATTGTTCGGGGTCGACCGCCGCTGTCCATGGCCTGCCCGCGCAAAGCGACTGGCGGCGGGGGACTACAGCGTGCGCAGCGCTTCGCGCACCTCGGCGGGTGAGAGCAGCTCGCTCAGCACCACCGGAGCCTTCCCGGGCGCCTGCAGCACATACACCGGCACTCCATTGCGGCCCAGCGCATTCAGCGCGGCTGCGATGGCCGGATCGCGCCGGGTCCAGTCGGCGCGCAGCAGCTGCACCCCGCGGGCGTCGAAGTCGGCCAGCAGATCGGCGTTGCCCAGCGTGGTCTTCTTGTTGACCTGGCAGGTGACGCACCAGGCGGCCGTGAAGTCGATGAACACCGGCTTGCCCTTGGCCTGCAGCTGCGCGACCCGCTCGACCGACCAGGGCTGCCAGCGCGCCTCGGCCGACGCGCCGCCCCCCGTGGAAGCCACCGCCGGCGCGCTTTGCAGCAGCAGCGGCCCGAAGCTGGCGGCCAGCGCCGCAAAGCCCAGCGCCAGAGCCCCGCCCAGCAGCAGCCGGGTGCGGCCGGCCAGGCTGCCCAGGGCCCAGACCAAGGCGCTGCCGGCCACCAGCAGCGCCAGCAGTGCGCCCGCGCCGTCGATGCCCGCCTGCTGGCCCAGCACCCACACCAGCCAGGCGACGGTGGCAAACATCGGGAAGGCCAGCAGCCGGCGCAGCGTGTCCATCCAGGGACCGGGCTTGGGCAGCAACCGCGCCACCGCCGGCACGAAGCCGGCCAGCAGGTAGGGCAGGGCCAGGCCCAGACCGAGCGCGGCGAAGAGCAGCAGCGCCTGCGGCGCCGGCAGGCCGATGGCCAGCCCCAGCGAGGCGCCCATGAACGGCGCCGTGCAGGGCGAGGCCACCAGCACCGCCAGCACGCCGGAGAGGAAGTCGTTCAGCACCGGATGGCGGACCTGCGTCCCGGCCAGCCGCGCCGGCGCCAGCATGCCCACCTCGAAGACGCCTGCCAGATTGAGCCCCAGCAAGGTGAACAGCCCGGCCAGCGCCGCCACCATGCCGGGCGACTGCAGCTGGAAGCCCCAGCCCAGTTGGGCGCCGGCCGCGCGCAGCGCGATCAGCAGGCCGCCCAACGCGAGCAGGCTCATCACCACGCCGGCGCTGTAGGCCAGGGCGGCGCGCCGATGGCCGCGCCGGTCGTCGGCATGGCGGGTGAAGCCCAATACCTTGATCGCCAGCACGGGGAAGACGCAGGGCATCAGGTTCAGCAGCAGGCCGCCGGCGAAGGCGCCCAGCAGGGCCAGCAGCAGGCCGGCCGGTGCGACCGGCGTCGGCGCCACGGGCGCGGCCGGGCGGGCATTGGCATCGAGCGCCGCCTGCAGCGCAGGCGAGACGGTGGCGGGTGCGCCCACGGCGGGCCAGCGGCCATCGACCGCGGCGTCCACCCGCCAGCCCACCGGCTGGCCAGCGGCCTCGGCCTTTTTGCGGTCCTCGCCGGTGAGGGCCAGCACCAGCGGCATGCGTGCCGGGCTGGCCGAGCGCTGGTCGGCCACCGGGAACTGCGCCGTCCACACGCCGCCCTCCCAGCGCTGCTGCCAGTCGGTGCCGGTGACGGCGCCGTTGCGCAGCACCTCGGCGGTCTCGGGCATCAGATCCAGCGTGCGGCCCCGGGCGGCGGCGGGCAGGCCCTCGACGCGCAGCGCCAGGCTGCGGGCGTCGGCGGCGAGCTTGGCCGTGGCGGGCGATTCGACGGCCACCGGCCGTGCGGCCCAGGCGGCATCGAACTCGGCCCCATGGCCGGCGGTGGAACTGCGCACCGGCAGGTCAAGCCGGAACTCGCCGTCCTCGGGAATGCATTCCTTGCGGCACACCAGCCAGGTGGCCGACAGGCGGATCGGCAGCGTGGCGGTGCCGGTCAGCGCGGTGGGCGGGCGGAAGTCCGGCGCCACCGTCACGGGCACCGGCAGCAGCACCTCGTTCTCGTAGCCGTAGTTGGCCAGGCTGCCGATGAAGAGCTTGTGCGGCACCGGCCAGTCGACCTCGCCAGCGTCCAGGCCGGGCGGCAGCTGCCAGCGCAGCTCGGTGGGCAGGCCGGAGTCGCCGGCGTTCTTCCAGTAGGTGTGCCACTCGGGCTGGTGGCTGATCTTCAGGCCCAGCCAGACGGTGGCGCCGGGGCCCACGCCCTGCGGCGCCTGGGCCACCAGTTCGGCCCGCACATGCGGCGTGGTGACGACGGCGCTGCCGCCGCCGTTGCTGCCGGGCGCGAGCTGGGCGGATGCGTGGGGCAGCAGGCCCGTGGCCAGCAGGAAGGCCGCGAAGAGCGGCAGCAGCCAGCGGGCAGTAAGAAGGGAGTGGGCGGTGCGCATGCGCGGGGTCGGAGCGGGGCCCGGGCCTGAAGTTCCGGCCGCCAGGGTTGTCGATCCGTTCTTGCCGCCAGCCACGGCGCATCCGTCCACGGCGTAGGCCGCCGCGTGCCGCCAGGCCGCCATCACGCGCCCTCGGCGAAGGCCAGCACCACGCGCCGGGTCTGCGCGCCCTTCTTCTCGACCTTGGCCACGCGCAGCGCGCCGATCTCGGCGATGTTGGCCACATGCGTGCCGCCGCAGGGCTGCAGGTCGATGGGCGCCTCGGCGCTGCCGACGCGGATGGTGCGCACCGTGCCGCTGCCGCGCGGCGGCTGCACGCTCATGCTCTTGACCAGGCCGGGGTTGGCGTCCAGCTCGGCATCGGTGACGCTGCCCACGGTCACCGGCAGCGCCTGCGCCACCAGGGCGGCCAGGCCTTCGGCCAGGGCCGCAGCGTCCAGCGCCTCGCTCATGTGGAAATCCACGCGCACCGCCTCGGGCGTGATGGAACAGCCGTTGACCGGCTGTGCCACCAGGTGGCAGAGCAGATGGCTGGCGGTGTGCAGCCGCATCATGCGATGGCGTCGGTCCCAGTCGATGGCGGCCGTGACGGTGTCGCCGGGCGCGATCCGCGCAAGAAGCGCGTCCTGACCCGGTGCGGCCAGGTGCCAGATCTCGGCCGTGGGCCGGCCTTCCGCGTCCTTGCCCTTGCGGGTGTCGGCGATGACCAGCTCGGAGCCATCGGCCAGGCGCAGCATGCCGCTGTCGCCGGCCTGGCCGCCGCCCAGCGGATAGAACACGGTGCGGTCCAGCACCACGGTGCCGGCTGCGGCGTCCACCCGCCGCACGCGGGCGGGGCAGTCGCGCAGGTAGGCGTCGGCGCGGAACAGGTCGCCGGTGGGGGTGGGCGGGGTGGCAGGCGCAGCCGGCGAAGGCGCAGCCGCGGTGGCGTCGGCGGTCATCCGTCGATGGTAGCCCTGGGGCCGCCGGCGGCTAGGAGAACCGGGCAGCGTCCGGCTTCCGGCTAAGCGCGGCCTGCGACTACATGCGCCGCCTCAGGCGGCCACGATCATTCGCGCCCATGATGCGCACCGCCACCCTCACCCTTGCCGCTGCCGCGGTGCTGGCCCTGGCCGGCTGCGGCGACACCGCCAAACTGCCCTTCGAGGCCGGCACCGGTCCCAACCCGCAGCTGCCCGCGCCCAACAAGACGCTGCTGCCCACCATGAAGGTGGCGTCCGCCACGGGCTGGCAGGACACCGCTGCCCCCACGCCATTGCCCGGCTTCAAGGTGACGGCCCTGACGCGCGGGCTGGAGCATCCGCGCTGGGTCTATGTGCTGCCCAACGGCGACGTGCTGGTGGCCGAAAGCGACCGGCCCCGCAATGCCGACCCCAAGCCGGGTGGCTTCTTCGACAAGATCAAGGAGAAGGTCACCGGCCTGGTGATGAAGCGCGCCGGCTCCGGCACACCCAGCGCCGACCGGATCACCCTGCTGCGCGACGCCGATGGCGACGGCGTGGCCGAGACGCGCACCGTCTTCGCGAGCAGCCTGACCTCGCCCTTCGGCATGGCGCTGGTGGGCAACGAGCTGTTCGTGGCCAATGCCGATGCACTGGTGAAGCTGCCCTACACCGAAGGCCAGACCCAGGCCGGCGGCCCGGCCGTGAAGGTGACGGACCTGCCCGCCAGCTTCAACCACCACTGGACCAAGAACGTTCTCGCCAGCCGCGACGGCAGCAAGCTCTATGTCACCGTGGGGAGCAACAGCAACATCGCCGACTACGGCATGCAGCACGAGGAGGGCCGCGCCGCCATCTGGGAGGTGGACCGCGCCACTGGTGCCAAGCGCCTCATGGCCAGCGGCCTGCGCAATCCCAACGGCATGGCCTGGGAGCCCGACACGAATGTGCTGTGGACCGTGGTCAACGAGCGCGACGAGATCGGCAGCGACCTGGTGCCCGACTACCTGACCTCGGTGCGCGACGGCGGCTTCTACGGCTGGCCCTGGAGCTACTGGGGCGGCGTGGTCGACACCCGCGTGCAGCCCCAGCAGCCCGAGAAGGTGGCGACGGCCATCCGTCCCGACTATGCGCTGGGCAACCACGTGGCGCCGCTGGGCCTGGCCTTCTCCAGCGCGCGCGGCATGCCGGAGGAATTCGCCAACGGCGCCTTCATCGGCGAGCACGGCTCCTGGAACCGCAACCCGCCCTCGGGCTACCGCGTGAGCTTCGTGCCCTTCATCGGCGGCAAGCCCAGCGGCGCGCCGCGCGAGTTCCTCACCGGCTTCCTCTCGGCCGACGGCAAGGCGCTGGGCCGGCCGGTGGGCGTGGCGCTGGACAAGTCGGGCGCCCTGCTGGTGGCCGACGACGTGGGCGGCGCGGTCTGGCGCGTGTCGCGGGCCCGCTGATCCCGGCCGGCTCGCCTGTCGCGCCCGGTCAGCTGCCGCCCGCCTCGGGCGGCAGCAGCGCATGGGCCGTCATGTCGGCGCAGATCAGCCGCACCTGACGCTGCACTTCGCGCGCAATCTCCTCACGCCGCTCGGCCGTCAGCCGGCCCGAGATCGCGGCCACGCTGATCGCCGCCACCGGGTTGTCCGGCGGAAAGGCCACGCCGATGGCCGCCGTGCCGGGCGTCACCACGCTGTCCAGAAACGAGTAGCCCTGCTGCCGCCCCTGCGCCACGACCTCGCGCAGGAAGTCGGCCGAGAAAGAGGCGTACTTCTCGTAGCGGTGGCCATTGGCCTGGATGATCGACTCCGCCTCCGCGGCCGGCATGGCACACAGCATGGCCAGGCCGCCCGCGCCCACGCCTAGCGGCCGGCGGATGCCGATGTCCAGCGGCAAGGCCTTGATGGGGTAGTCGCCCAGCGCGCGGTTGGTGCACACCGCTTCCAGGCCGCTGCGCTCGCTGAGGTAGAGCGTGTCCTGCGTCGTCTCGGCCAGCCGGTGCAGGGCGGCGTCGCACAGCTCGCTGAGCCGGTAGCGAGGGCGCGCCAGCAGACCCAGCTCGTGCAGCAGCGGCCCCAGGTAGTACTTGCGGGTGCGGGCATCGCGGTCGACCAGGCCCTCCAGTTCCAGCCGCGCGAGCATGCGGAAGCAGGTGCTCTGCGGCAGCCCGCTGGTGGCCGCCACCTCCCCGATGCGCATGCCGTTGCGACCGCGGGACGCCACAACGCGGAGCATGTTGACCACCCGTTCGATGCTCTGCGTACCGGTGCGTGTCTGTCCACCTTGTGGCGGTGCACCGGCGTCTTCTGCCGCTTCCTCGTTCTCTTCACTCATGCGGGCTTTGTAGTTTGCATCCACATTGTGGGCAATCTAGGGTTAACCGCATCAGGGTGAACCGGGTGCAAGCCCTGTAATTCATCCATGGGTGCCGAACAAGGCGCCACATTGTGGATAAGGAGACGAGGCGCTATGCCCCAGACGATGACCGAGAAGATCCTGGCCCGCGTGGCCGGGCTGCCTGCCGTGAAGGCCGGTGACGAGATCCTGGCCCGGCCGGATTTCGTGATCGCCTACGACTTCCCCGGTTACACCGACGTGTTCTTCAAGGAGGCCCGCGAGGAGTTCGGCGTCGAGAAGGTCACGAGCCCCGAGCGCTTCGTGCTGTTCATCGACCACATGGTCCCGGCCGCCGCGCCCAAGGAAGAAGAGCTGCACCGCGTCACCCGCGCCTGGGGCGCCGAGCAGGGCGTGCCGGTGCATGAGCGCGAGGGCATCGGCCACCAGGTGTCGGC
This sequence comes from uncultured Pseudacidovorax sp., assembly GCF_913773995.1. Lineage (GTDB taxonomy): Bacteria > Pseudomonadota > Gammaproteobacteria > Burkholderiales > Burkholderiaceae_C > Xenophilus. The sequence goes on along the minus strand of NZ_CAJYES010000028.1, from coordinate 18,057 downwards.
CGAGCTGGGCTATGCCACGCCCGGCGCCTTCGCGGTGCATTTCGACGGCCATGTGAGTCAGCTGGGCGCCTTCGGCACCCTGGCCTTCGGCGCCCGCAAGAGCGTGCTCGAGACCTTCGTGAGCGAGAAGATGGCGCTCACCGTGCCCGCCACCGTCAAGGTCGAACTCACCGGCACGCTGCAGCCGGGCGTGATGGCGCGCGACGTGTTCCACCACATGGTGCGGGTGATGGGCCCGTCCTCCTGCCGCTTCAAGGTGGTGGAGCTCAGCGGCCCGGTGATCGACGCCATGAGCATCGAAGGCCGCCAGACCATCTGCGGCCAGGCCATGTTCCTGGGCGCCACCACCATGCTGATCGCGCCCGACGCCAAGACGCTGGCGTACACCCGCGAGCGGGCCAAGATCGCGCTGGAGCCGGTGTATCCCGATGCCGACGCCGTGTACGAGCGCGTGGTGCAGATCGACGTCTCGGCGCTGGAGCCCATCGTCGTGGCGCCGCCCAGCCCCGCCAACACGCGCGACCTGGCCGAGTACGCGGGCCTGGAGGTGCACACCGGCTACCTGGGCTCCTGCGCCAGCGGCCGGCTGGAGGACCTGCGCGCCGCCGCCGACGTGCTGCGCGGCAAGCGCATCAAGCCGGGCTTCCAGCTGCATGTGGTGCCCACCTCGCAGGCCATCATGTCGCAGGCCGCGCGCGAAGGCCTGATCGCCACCCTGGTGGATGCCGGCGCCTTCATCAGCTCGTCGAGCTGCGACTACTGCTACGGCCGCATCGCCACCATGGCCGACGGCCAGCGCGCGGTGTCCACCGGCACGCTGAACACCCCGGGCCGCATGGGCAGCTCGGACACGGAGATCTTCCTGTGCAATGCGGCGGTGGTCGCCGCCTCGGCGCTGGAAGGGCGCATCGCCGACCCGCGGCCCTACCTGGCGGCCGCCGCCGCCGAAGGGAGCGCGGCATGAGCGCCCAACTGCCCAACCTCGAAGGCCGCGCGGCCTGGATCTTCACCGAGGACGACTACGACATCGACCTCATCGTCGGCATCAAGAACATCAAGATCACCGACATCCACGAGCTGGCCGCGGTCACCATGACCAGCTACGACCCGCAGTTCGCCGCCAGCGTGCAAAAAGGCGACCTGCTGGTGGGCGGCCACAACTTCGGCTACGGCCATCCGCACTATCCGGCCATGCGGGCCATGCGCCACCTGGGCGTGGCGGGCGTGATCGCCGAATCCTTCTCGCCCGGCTTCTTCCGCGGCGAGATCAGCATGGGCTTTCCGCTCGTCACCTGCCCAGGCATCCGCGACGCCACCGAGCGCTGGCAGCGGCTGCGCGTGGACTGGGCGCTCGGCCGCGTGATCAACCTCGACACCGGTGCCGAACTGCCCTTCGAGCCGTTGTCGTCGGTGGAGCGCGGCACGCTGGCGGCCGGCGGATTCATCCCCTACCTGAAGGCGCGGCTGGCGCGCGAGGCGGCGCAGAAGGCCGCCGCCGCAGACGCCGCCACCACCGGCGCCGCCGCAGGCTGAGGGCGCCGCGCATGCTGCAGATGATCGTCAGCGGCGTCGCCCTGGGCGCCATCTACGGGCTCATCGCCCTGGGCATCGTGATGGTGTTCAAGGCCACGGGCATCCTGAACTTCGCGCATGGCGAGGCCGCCATGCTGTCGGCCTTCACCGCCTGCACGCTGGTGCGCCTGGGCCTGCCGATGTGGGCGGTGGTGCCGCTCACGCTGCTGTTCGGCGCGGCGTTGGGCATGCTGATCGAGCGCTTCATCATCCGGCGCTTTATCGGCAAGGCCCTGCTGTCTTCGGCCATCTGCACGCTGGGGCTGTTCCTGCTGTTCGGCGACATGGCCATCTGGATCTGGGGCAAGGACACGCAGGAGCTGCCGAGCATCTTCCCGAGCACGCCGCTGCAGGTGGGCGATGCCGTGGTGTCGGGCATCGACCTGGGCATCGTGGCGGTGTGCGCCACGCTGGCCGCGGCGCTGTTCGCCTTCTTCCGCTTCACGCGGCTGGGCATCGCCATGCAGGCCACCATGGAGAACCCGGTGGCGGCCCGGCTGATGGGCATTCCCATCAAGCGCATCTATGCGCTGGCCTGGGCGCTGTCGCACGTCATCGCGGCGGCGGCGGGGCTGCTGATCGCGCCGCTGACCTTCGTGCACTTCTCGATGATGCAGCACGCGCTGCACTTCGCCTTCGCGGCGGCGGTGCTGGGCGGCATCGGCAGCATGCCGGGCGCGCTGCTGGGCGGCGTGATCATCGGCGTGAGCAGCAACCTCACCGGCGCCTATGTGTCCTCGGCCTGGAAGGACGCCGTGCCCTTCATCGTGATGCTGGCCATCCTGGTGCTGCGCCCGCACGGGCTGCTCGCGCGCCGGCAGGTCAAGAAGGTTTGAGAGGGCGACACGCATGACCCATCTGCTCGACGGCCGCCCCTGGCTGGCCCCCGCCCTGTTCGTGGCCCTGCTGGTGCTGGCGCCGCTGGTGCCGGGCGGCTATGTGCTCTACATCGCCACGCTGGTGCTGATCTACACGCTGGCTTCCTTCGGCACCAACATCCTCACCGGCTACACCAACCTCATTTCGATGGCGGGGGCGGTGTTCTTCGGCATCGGCGCCTATGGCACCGCCATCCTGACGCAGCAGTTCGGCGTGCCGATGCTGCTGGCCATGCTCATTGCCGCAGCCGTCGCCACGGTGTTCGGCCTGGTGCTGGCGTTGCCGGTGCTGCGGCTGGAGGAGGTGTTCCTCGCCATCGCCACGCTGGGCTTCGTGATGATCTCGGTGGAGATCGCCAAGTCCGGCGGCGACCTGACCGGCGGCGAGAACGGCATGGGCGCGCCCGGCCCCACGCTCTTCGGCCTGGCCCTGGACGAGCGCGCCTACCACCTGCTGGCCGCCTGCGTGCTGGGCGCCGCGCTCTGGCTGGCGCGCAACCTGGCGCGCAGCCGCTTCGGCCGCGGCTTCCTGGCCATCAAGGGCAGCGAGACGGCGGCCCGCGCGCTGGGGCTCAACACCACGGGCCTCAAGCTGGTGGCCTTCGGCGTCTGCGCCTTCTACACGGGCCTGTCCGGCGCGCTCTATGCGCCGCTGGTGCGCTTCATCGATCCCTCGCTGTTCAACATCATGGTGTCGATCAGCTTCGTGTCGATGGTGATCGTCGGCGGCCTCGGCTCCATCCTGGGCTCGGTGCTGGGGGCGATCTTCGTCATCGGCGCACCGCAGCTGCTCACCTACTTCGGCTTCGACCAGTTCCAGCGCGCGCTGTATGGCGTGGCCATGATCCTGGCGCTGATGTTCCTGCCCGACGGGCTGGCCAGCCTGTTCAAGACGCGCCGCCTGCCCGGCGCCGACGCGCCCGGCAAGGAGGGCACATGATGCGCGCGATCGACGCCCAGGCCACGCCCGCACGGGGCGGGGCGCGGCCGGCAGGTGGCGCGGCACCGCTGCTGTCGCTGGCCGGCGTGCGCATGAGCTTCGGCGGCATCGTGGCCGTGCATGACGTGGGCTTCGACGTCATGCCCGGCACCGTGCATGCGCTCATCGGCCCCAACGGCGCCGGCAAGACCACGATGCTGAACTGCATCAGCCGCTTCTACACGCCACAGCAGGGCCGCATGGTGCTGCGCACGGCGCAGGGCGAGCACGACCTGCTGCGCCTGAAGGCGCACCAGATCTCGCGCCTGGGCATCGCCCGCACCTTCCAGAACCTGGAGCTCTTCGCCGAGCTGACGGTGTTCGACAACGTGCTCATCGCCCGCTCGCAGGCCATGCGCGCCACGCTGGCCGAGGCCCTGCTCAACCTGCCGCGCCAGCGGCGCGAGGAGCGCGCCGAACGCGAGCGCGTGCAGGTCCTGCTGGAGGAGCTGCGCCTCGCGCCCCATGCCCACACGCTGGTGCGCGACCTGCCCTACGGCACGCAGAAGCTGGTCGAGCTGGCCCGCGCCATGGCGCTGGAGCCCGTGCTAATGCTGCTGGACGAGCCCGCGGCCGGCATGAACAACCGCGAGATCGACGCCCTGGGCGACACGCTGCGCACGCTGCAGGCGCGCACCGGCGCCACGCTGCTGCTCATCGAGCACAGCATGCCGCTGGTCATGTCCATTTCCGACAGTATCACCGTGATGCACAACGGCGCCTTCCTGGCGCAGGGCACGCCACGGGAGATCGAATCGCATCCGGCCGTGATCGAGGCCTACCTGGGAGGAGGCAAGAGTGGCCAACGTCGCTGAACCCACGGGCGCCGCGCGCCCGCTGCTGCAGGTGGAGCGGCTCGCGGCCGGCTACGGCAAGATCCGCGCGCTGCACGGCATCGGCCTCACGGTGCACGAGGCCCGCATCGTCTGCGTGCTGGGCGCCAACGGCGCCGGCAAGACGACGCTGATGCGGGTGCTGTCGGGCCTGCTACCGGTCATGGACGGCACAGTGCAGTTCGACGGCCAGTCCATCGCCAACGTGCCGGCCGAGACGCTGGTGCGCCGCGGCATCGTGCATGTGCCGCAGGGCCGCATGGTGTTCGCGCAGCTGAGCGTGCGCGAGAACCTGATGCTCGGCGGCTACACCCGCCCGGCCGGCGAGGTGCGCGACCACATCACGCATGTGCTGGACTACTTTCCGCGGCTCAAGGAGCGCATCGGCTCGCGCGCCGGCACCCTCTCGGGCGGCGAGCAGCAGATGCTCGCCATCGCCCGCGGCCTGCTGGCGCGGCCGCGGCTGCTGATGCTGGACGAGCCCTCGATGGGCGTGGCCCCCATCCTCAAGGACGCCATCTTCTCCACCCTGCGTGACATCCGCGACCGTGAGCGCCTGACGCTGCTGGTGGTGGAGCAGGACGCCGACATCGCCCTGGACATCTCGGACGAGGGCTATGTGATCGAGACCGGCCGCGTGGTCATGCAGGCCAGCGCGGCCGAACTGGCCGGCAACGAGGACGTCCGGCGCGCCTACCTCGGCGGCTGATGCCGCTTCCTTTGCGCTTCTTCCTTCCGCGACTAACCCACCCCAAGGAGACACAACCATGATGACGCTGCATTCCCGCCGCACCCTGATCGCCGCGGCCGCCTGCGCCCTGGCCGCCGCTGCGCTGCCGGCCGCCGCCTTCGAGAACAAGGACGAAGGCGTGCTGGAGAAGGAGATCGTGCTCGGCTCTTCGCAGCCGCTGTCCGGCACGCTGGCCTACATGGGCAAGGCCGTGGACGAGGGCATGCGCACCTACTTCGACATCGTCAACGAGAAGGGCGGCGTGAATGGCCGCAAGATCAAGCTGATCACCTACGACGACGAGCTCAAGCCCGCCAAGTCGGTGGCCAATGCCAAGCTGCTGATCGAGCGCGACAACGTGCTGGCCATGGTGGGCAACATCGGCCATGCCACCAACGTGAGCGCCTACGAATACAGCTCGACCAAGAAGGTGCCTACCATCGGCGCGCTGTCCATCTCGGACCTGACCAGCACGCCGCCGCGCGAGCTGCTCTATGTGCTGCCCTCGCCGCAGTCCACCGAGACGGCCGCGTATATCGACTATGCCGTGGGCACGCTGAAGGCCAAGAAGGTGGCCATGCTCTACCAGAACGACGGCTGGGGAAAGCCGGCCTACGACATCGCCGTCAAGCAGCTGGAGAAGCACGGCATGAAGCTGGTCGAGGCGCAGAGCTTCGAGCGCTTCGCGACCGACCTCACCTCGCAGGTCTTCAAGCTCAAGCAGGCCGAGCCCGATGTGGTCGTGGTCTATGCGCTGGGCCAGGAGGCGGTGCAGTTCTTCCGCAGCGCCGAGAAGCTGGGCTGGAAACCCACCGTCTTCGGTGCCGGCGGCCTGAACGATCCCAAGTTCGTGGAGCTGCTGGGCAAGACGCAGTCCAAGCTCTACGTGGCCTCGTACTACGACGCCATCGAGGGCGACAACCCGGCGATCCAGTCCTTCTTCGCGCGCTACACCAAGACCTATCCCAAGTCGGCGCCGTCGTCGAACGCGCTGATGGGCTACTCGGCCGCCGCCGTCGCCGTGGAGGCGCTGCAACGCGCCGGCAACGAGCCCTCGCGCGCCAAGGTCGTGGCAGCGCTGGACGGCCTGAAGGACTTCGACCAGAAGATCGGCCCCAAGATCACCTTCCAGCCGCTCAACGCCGGCCCCTATTCGCGCCGCGGCCAGACCGGCGTGGCGCTGATGGAGCTCAAAGGCGACAAGTTCGCCCCCTTGGGCGGCTATATCGACCCGGTCAAGCGCTGACCGTCAGCACGAGGAACAACCATGCCCACTCTGCGCCAGACCCTTCGCCAACGCATCACCGACGGCCCCACCTTCTGGATGGCCGGCGTGCAGGACGCCCTGTCGGCCCTGCTCGTGGACCAGTCGGACTTCGACGGCATCTTCACCACCGGCTTCGGCATCTCGGCCTCGCTGCTGGGCCAGCCGGACATGGAGGTCTACACCCTCACCGAGAACGTGGCGGTGGTCAACCGCATCGCCAATGTCGTGAAGAAACCCATCTTCGCGGACGCCGACACCGGCTACGGCAACGTGATCAACGTGGCCCGCACCGTGCGCGAGTTCGAGAAGGCGGGCGTGGCGGCCATCTCCATCGAGGACCAGATCAGCCCCAAACGTTGCCCCGCCGCCGCCTCGGTGATGCCGGTGGTGCCGGTCAAGGACGCCGTCGCGCGTATCCGCGCCGCGGTCGACGCGCGGCAGGATCCGGACTTCCTGATCGTGGCGCGCACCGATGTGCTCGACCCGGCCGAGGCCATGGACCGCGCCGCGCGCTATGCCGAGGCGGGCGCCGACCTCATCCAGCCGATCTCGCGCACCTTCAAGAGCTACGAGGACCTGGTGAAGCTGCGCGAGGTGTCGGGCCGACGCCTGTCGCTGCAGCTGATGCAGGGCCTGTGGATGGAAAAGCTCTCGCGCGAGCAGGTGGAGTCGGTAGCGGCCTTCGCCACCTATCCGATCGTCACGCTGATGAGCACGGTGCATGCGCTGCAGGCCAACCTGGTCACGCTGGCCGCGCGCCGCAGCGGCGAGGTGGACGGCCTGCCGGCCGGCCAGGTGCCCATGGCCGAGTTCAAGCGCGTGATCGGCTGGGAAGCGATGGAGGCGCGGCAGGCGCACTACGAGCAGCAGGACTGAGCCGCGCACCGCGCCCGGCCGGCGTGGCGCGCATGCCGCCGCCCACGGGCCAGCAGCTCAGAAGCCTTCCAGCACCACCTTGCCCCGCGCCTGGCCGCTCTCGACGAAGGCATGTGCGCGGCGCAGGTTGGCCGCATCGATGCGGCCGTAGTGCTCGCCCAGGGTGGTGCGCAGGCGGCCTGTATCGACCAGCTGCGCCACCTCGGCCAGCAATGCGCCCTGCTCGGCCATGTCGGGCGTCCCGAAGCGCGAGCGGGTGAACATCATCTCCCAGTGCAGCGAGATGGCCTTGCCCTTGAGCGGCATGGCGTCGAGCTGCGGCATGTCGTCGATCAGGCCCAGCCGGCCCTGGGGCTTGAGTGCCTCGATCAGCTGCGCGTAATGCTGGGCGGTCTGCGTGAGGCTGGCGACCAGGTCCACCGCCTCGATGCCGTTGGCCTTCAGTTCGGCGGCGAGCGGGCGGCTGTGATCGACCACCGCATGGGCACCCAGGTCCAGGCACCACTGGCGGGTCTCGGGCCGCGAGGCGGTGGCCACCACGCGCAACTGCGTCAGTTGGCGCGCCAGCTGGATCAGGATCGAGCCCACGCCGCCGGCCCCGCCGGTGATGAGCAGCGTCTGGCCGGTGCCGCCGCCGCGTGGCACCTGGAGGCGGTCGAACAGCAGCTCCCAGGCCGTGATGGCCGTGAGTGGCAGGGCCGCGGCCTCGGCGTCGCCGAGCGTGGCGGGCGCGCGGGCGGCGATGCGCTCGTCCACCAAGTGCAGTTCGCTGTTGGCGCCCGGCCGCACGATGGAGCCGGCGTAATACACCCGGTCACCGGGCGCGAAGCCGGTGACGTCGCTGCCGACGGCATCGACCGTGCCCACGGCGTCCCAGCCGAGCACGCGGGCCTGGCCGGTCTCGGGCGCGGCGTTGCGGCGCACCTTGGTGTCCACCGGATTCACCGAGATCGCCGCCACCCGCACGCGCAGGTCGCGCGGGCCGGGCTGCGGTTCGGGGAGATCGAGGTCGATCAGCGATTCCGGTTGTTCGATGGGCAGGTTCTGGCGGTAGCCGATGGCTTTCATGGGCGTTCTCCGAAGAAGGGACGTTGCGATGGCGTGACTCTAGGTTCTGCGTCCGGCATTGATAAGCCGCCTTCCAGTGGCATCATCTTCAAATGGGAATTGAAAATCTCGCCGACCTGCGGTTGGTGCAGGAAGCGGCACGCAGCGGCTCGCTGAGTGCCGCCGGCCGCACGCTGGGTCTGACGCCGGCGGCGGCCAGCGCGGCACTCAAACGGGTCGAGTCGCTGCTGGGTGCGCGGCTCTTCGAGCGCTCGACGCGGGCCCTGCGGCTCACCGCCGAGGGCCAGACGCTGCTGGACTACGCCGGCCGTGCCTTCGAGCTGCTGGCCGAGGCCGAGGCGCAGGTGGCCGCAGGCCGCGGCGAGCTGGTGGGCACGCTGCGGGTGGCGGCGCCCTCGGACCTCACGCGCCGCGTGCTGCTGCCCGCCTTCGACGAATTCCTGACGCGGCATCCCGGCGTGCAACTGGCGCTGTCGGTGGGCGACCGGCCGCTGGACGTGATGCGCGACGAGGTGGACCTGGCCCTGCGCTACGGTCCGCTGGCCGATTCGCGGCTGGTGGCGCGCCCGCTGGCGCAGACCCGGCCCGTGCTCTGCGCCGCGCCCGCCTACCTGCAGCGGCGCGGCACACCGCGCCTGCCGCAGGACCTGGTGCAACACAACTGCCTGAGCTTCCACCGCGGTGGCCGACGCCAGCGCGAGTGGCGCTTCGGCCAGGCCGGCCAGTGGGTGGCGGTGCGCATCGATGGCGACCGCCATGCCGACGACGCCTCGCTGGCGCGCGAATGGGCGGTCGCCGGCGTGGGCATCACCTTCAAGTCCTACCTGGACGTGCGAGCCGACCTGGACAGCGGCGCCCTGGTGCGCCTGCTGCCCGAATGGGACACGGAGGCCTATCCGCTGCATGCCCTGCTGCCCAGCAACCGTTTCGTGCCCGCGCGGGTGCGGACGCTGGTGGACTTTCTGGCCGGTTGGCTGGCGCAGTGGCTGGCCGACGATCCCGCCGGCATCGCCACCGCCGGGGGCGGCGCGGATGCAGGGGCCGGCAGGGCGGCAGGCCGGCCTAACATCGCCGCATGACCGCCAAGCCCGCCAAGCCCGCCATGCCACCGACGCTCCCCCGCTTCTGGGCCGAACTCGGCACCCGCGACTTCGCCGCGCTGGACCCGGCGACCACCGTCGCGGTGCTGCCGCTGGGCGCCACCGAGCAGCACGGCCCGCACCTGCCGCTGGGCGTGGACACCGTCATCGCCGACGGCATCGTGCAGGCCGCGCTGCCGCTGTTGCCGGCCGATCTGCCTGCGCTGTTCCTGCCCACGCTACCCGTGGGCCTGAGCCCCGAACATGCCCGATTCGCCGGCACGCTCACCCTGTCGTCGGAGACGGTGCTGCGCCTGTGGAAGGAGATCGGTGCCGGTGTCGCCCGCGCCGGCGTGCGCAAGCTGGTGCTCTTCAATGCCCATGGCGGCCACACCGGCGCGATGGACATCGTCGCGCGCGAGCTGCGCGAGGCGCACGACCTGATCGTCTACAGCCTGAGCTGGTTCAACCTGCCGTTGACGGACGCCGCCACCGGTCAGGCGCTGGTGCCGGACCGCTTCGATGTGCATGCGGGCGAGTTCGAGACGGCGCTGATGCTCGCGCTGGCGCCGCAGCAGGTGCGGCGCGAGGCGGTGAAGGACTTTCCCTCCACCTCGCGCGAGCGGGCACGGGACTACGCCATCCTAGGCAACGGCCGCAGCGCCAAGCTGGGCTGGGCCATGCAGGACTACCACCCCGAAGGCGCGGCCGGCAACGCCGCGGCCGCCACCGAGGCGCAGGGCCGCGCGCTGCTCGACGCCGCGGCGAGAGGGCTCGCGCAGGCGCTGGGCGAGGTGTCGCGCCTGCCGCTGTCCACGCTGGGCGCTGATCCGCCGCGGCGCTGAGTGATTTCTGTCGTCGGCCTGTCGAGGGTCGCGATCCCTGCCGACTCTGTGCGGGATACGGGCGGCCGCCGGTCGTCCGTTCAGCCGGCGGCCACGGCCGGCGCGTCTCCCACCGGAATGCTGCCGTCGCCCCGCTCGTAGGTGCCGATCAGCAGGCCGCTGGCGACGGCCCGCGCCTGGATGGCCTCCACAAGCGCGTCGCGGCCCGGCGTATCGCCCCAGGCCTCGCCTTCGGCCAGGGCATAGAGCTGGAAGGCATAGCGGTGCGGCCCATGGCCCGGCGGCGGATCGGGAGGCAGCCAGGCGGCTTGCAGGTAGGAATTGCGGCCGGCATGCAGGCCCGCGCCCTCGTGGTCCGGGCTGGGCCAGGCGCCTTCGGCCAGGTGGCCGTCCTCGGGCGGCAGGTCCACCGCGATGGCATGCACCAGCGGATGCGGCGTGGGCGAATCGGCGTCTTCCACGATCAGCACCAGCTCTGCCACGCCGGCCGGCACGCCGGTCCAGGCCAGCGGCGGGGAGATCCCCTCGCCGTCGGCCGTGTAGCGCTGTGGAATCGGCGCATGGTCCCCGAAGGCCAGGCTGGTCAGCTGCAGCGTGCCGTGGCCCGCGCGCAGGCCCACCGTGTTGAAGACGATGTCGTCCAGGCCGGCGCGTACGCCGGCCAGCGCCTGGCCGATGGCCCCAGGAAGTTTTTCGAGCATGGCGCCAAGGTAGGCGCAACTGGCCCACACGGATGTAGGACTTCGAGCGACACGCGCCGCCGGACGCCCTCCCTACATTACGCCCGTTGCGCTGTCCCGCGAGACGCATGGTCGCGTTGGTTTTTCGTTGTCCGGTTTTCCTGCCTTCATGTCCTGCTGCCCTGCCGTGTGTGTCGTCGATCCCGAGGCCGTGGCCACACGCTGAGTCATGGAGCGCCGGGTTCTCATCCATGCGCCGGAGGCGGAAGACGCCGACCTGCTGGCCCGCATCGCGCGCGGCCTGGGGCTCAACGCCGTGGGCTGTCCTTCTCTGGCGATGCTCATGACGCATCTGCAGGAAGGCGCTGCCGCCGCTCTGCTGACCCGCCCCTCCCTGTCCCTGCTGCCCGAAGCGACGCTGCAAACCTGGCTGTCGGCCCAGCCGGCATGGTCGGACTTTCCCTTCGTCGTGCTGATGAGTCAGGACAGGCACACGCCCGAGGCCATGGCGCGGCTGCGCGAGCTCGGCAATGTAGTGGTGGTCGACCATCCCGCCTGCGACGAGACGCTGACGCGCGCGGTCCACGCCGCCGTTCGACAGCGCCACCGCCAGTACACGATGCGCCAGCAGATCGAACAGCTGGAGGCGGCGCGCGCCGAGGTGCAGCGCCTGAACACGGGGCTGGAGGCGCGCATTGCCGAGCGCACGCGCGAGCTTGCCGGTGCCAATGACCGGCTCATGGCCGAGATCGGCGAGCGCGAGCGCGCGCAGGCCGCCCTGCTGCAGGCGCAGAAGATGGAAGCCGTCGGCCGGCTCACCGGCGGCATCGCCCATGACTTCAACAACCTGCTGCACGTGGTGCAGATGAACCTGGACCTGCTCGGCCGCATCTCCAAGGAGGCCAAGGTGCAGGAGATCAGCGGACGCGCCCGCGGCGCCGTGGCCAAGGGTGCGCGCCTGACCAGTCAGTTGCTGTCCTTCTCGCGCAAGCAGTCGCTGCTGCCGCGGCTGTCGGACGTGAACGCGCTGATCGAGGGCATGCGCGAGCTGATCGCCGTCTCGGTCGGCTCTGCCGTCCGGGTGGAGCTGGCGCTCGATCCGGCCCCCTGCTGGGCCGTGCTGGACGCCAGCCAGCTGGAGATGGCCTTGATCAACCTGGCAGTGAATGCGCGCGAGGCCATGACGGCCGGCGGCGTGCTCACGGTGCGCACCGGGCATGTGCAGCGCGAGGCTGCGGGCGGCCTGCCCGGCGGCGACTATGTGGCCGTGCAGGTGCAGGACACCGGCGCCGGCATCCCGGCCGGCGTGCTCGGCCAAGTCTTTGATCCCTTCTTCACCACCAAGCCACTGGGCAGCGGCAGCGGCCTGGGCCTGAGCCAGGTGTATGGCTTCGCCCTGCAATCGGGGGGCGAAGCCGCCATCGACAGTGTGGAAGGCCAGGGCACCCGGGTGGACCTGCTCTTTCCCGCGGTGGCCGCCCCGGCCGCCGACGCGCCGCCGCCGCCCGAGGCCGAGGTTCAGGCGCTGGCCGCCGGCCGCTCGGTGCTGGTGGTGGAGGACGACGCCGAGGTCCGCCGCGTGATCGCCGACAGCCTGGCGCTGCTGGGCTGCCGCGTCATCCAGGCCGCGGACGGCCGGCAGGGCCTGGAGGTGCTGGGCGCCCAGGCGCGGCCCGACCTGATGGTGGTGGACTACGCCATGCCCGGCATGACCGGCGCCGAGTTCATCGTGCATGCGCGCGAGCGCGTGGGCGCCGTGCCCGTGGTGCTGGCCACCGGCTATGCGGACATGGCGCAGGTGGGACGCGTGCTGGGCACGCAGTCCATCCTCATCAAGCCCTTCGAGATTTCTGCGCTCGCGGCCTGCGTGGCCCAGGCATTGGCGCCTGCAGCGGCGGGCGGCAATCCCGGTACCCTGCACTGAGCGACCTGCTTTCCCCTCATCCCTTTCCAAACCCTTCAAGGAGATCACCATGGGCATCATCGGCACCATCCTCATCGGCTTCATCGTCGGCCTCGTGGCGCGCGCCATCAAGCCGGGCGACGACTCGGCGGGCTTCATCGTCACCACGCTGATCGGCATCGTGGGCTCCTTCATCGCCACCTACCTCGGCCAGGCCATGGGCTGGTACACGGTGGGCCAGCCGGCCGGCTTCATCGCCTCGGTGATCGGCGCCATCGTCCTGCTGTTCGTCTGGGGCATGGTGGCCGGCCGCCGCCGCTGAAGCCATGACCGACACCGCATGCGTGGTGATGACCACGGCCGGTACCGAGGAAGAAGCCGAGGACCTGGCCGGCGCGATGGTCGAGGCGGGCCTGGCGGCCTGCGTGCAGATCCAGCGGGTGCGCAGCGTCTACCGCTGGGAAGGCGAAACGCGCCGCGAGCCCGAGTGGCTGCTGATCTGCAAGACGCGCGCGGGCCGCTTCGAGGCACTGCAGGCGTTGATCCACGACAGGCACAGCTATGCGGTGCCCGAGGTGGTGCAACTGCCCATCACGGCCGGCTCGCCGGCCTACCTGCGCTGGCTGGCCGAGGCCACGGCGGAGCCACCGGCGTCAGCCTGAATTCGGTACCCATCAGGGCGCGGCCAAGGCGCGCTCAACTGCTCATGCGTACGTGACCCAGTCGTCGTAGGCAGGTCCATCCAGATGCGGCAGCGTGTTGTAGGTCACCAGCATGTGCCGCTTCGGGGTGAACGCAAATTCGGTGACCGCCGTGTTGCGGATGCGCAGGTTCAGCTCGATGGTGGTCTCGGGCGAGGTGCCCAGCACATGGCCCACCGCCGTCGAGATCGGCCCGCCGCTGCTCACCACCAGCACCTTCGCGCCGTGGTGGCGGTCGCGCACATGGTCCAGCGCGGTCGTCACGCCCGCCAGGAAGTCCACGTAGCTCGGCATGCCCACCGGCGCGGCCTGCCCGTTCATCCAGGCGGCCAGGCCCTGGCGCAGCAGGCGGAAGTGGGCCTTGTACAGCTCGGGCGTGTCGGCCTTGGGCAGCTTCTCCGGATGGATGGTGGCGACCACCGCCTCGCTGTCGTATTCGTTCAGGCCCGGCCAGGGCAGCACGTCCTGCGGCGGCAGCTGCATGCCGCGGGCGATGCCTTCCCAGGTCTCGCGGTGGCGGCGCAGGGTGCCGGTGATGACGGCGTCGAAAGTCATTCCGCGCTCGCGCCAGTACTCGCCCAGCCGCTCGGCCTGGCGGTGGCCGAGTTCGCTGAGGCGGTCGTAATCGTCGGAGCCGAAGGAGGCCTGGCCGTGGCGCACGAGGTAGAGCGTTCCCATGGCCGGCGATTGTCCAAAGCGGGCGTGCGGCGCTTGTCGCGCGTGGGACGGCGGGCGCGGTGGCCGTCGCTTCGGTGACCCGTCCTGGTCCCTCCCGCCTGCGGGAGAGGGGACGCAATCCTCAGCCCGTTGCGACGCCCGCGGCGAGCACCTCGGCAAAAAGCGGCGCATCCACATTGCCGCCGGTCAGTGCGAGTCCGATGCGCTTGCCCGCCCAGCGACCGCGCTGCTGCAATGCGGCCGCCAGCGCCGCGGCACCGGCGCCCTCGGCCACGTTGTGCGTGGCGGTGTAGAGCAGCCGCATCGCCGCGGCCACCTCGTCGTCGGTGACGGCCACCACGTCCTCGGCCTCCGCGCGCACGACGGCCACCGACTCGGCCACCGGCGTGCGGCAGGCCATGCCGTCGGCGATGCGCGTGGTGGCGGGCGATTCCACCAGCGTGCCGCTGCGCCAGGATTGCAGGCAGGCGTCCGCATGCGCCGACACCACGCCCACCAGCCGCGTGGACACGCCGCAGTGGGCCCGTGCCGCCGCGGCACCGGCGAAGCCCGAGCCCAGCCCGATCGGCACGAAGAGCACGTCCGGCGCGCCGCCGGCCGCCTTCGTCGCCTCGAAGAATTCCACGTAGGCCGTGGCCACGCCGCGCACCAGCTCGCGGTGGAAGGAGGGAATGCGGTGCAGCCCGTGCTGCGCCGCCAAAGCGCCCGCATGGTCGGCCGCCGCCTGGAAGTCGTCGCCGTGCTCGACCAGGTCCACGCCCAGCGCGCGCATGGCGGCGTTCTTCTCGACCGAGTTGCCATGTGGCACCACGATGGTCGCCTTCAGTCCGTGCCGACGGGCCGCGAAGCCGACCGACTGGCCATGGTTGCCGCGCGTGGCGCTGATCACATGCCGTACCGCGGGCTGGGTGCGGCGCAGTTCCTCGAAATAGGTCAGCCCGCCACGCAGCTTGAAGGCGCCCACGGGCGTGTGGTTCTCGTGCTTGATCCAGGCCTCGGTGCCCAGCGCCTGCTCGATCATGGGCCAGCGGTACTGCGGCGTGGGCGGCAGGGCGGTGCGCACGGTGGCCAGTGCGGCCGCGATGTCGTCGGGCGTGAAACGCATGGGGGCTCCTCGAAGGTGTGGGCGAACGGGCCGGGGCAGAAGGCAGTCGGGCGCCCGGAAGGTGCGGATGAGGCCGGTGCGCGCTGGGGTCAGAGCAGCACCTGGCCCTCGATGCAGTCGGCCACGTCACCGCCGATCCAGACCTGGCCCGAGGCGTCCTGCGCGACATGCACCCGACCGTCTCGGCCCAGGCACTGGCCCTGGCCCGCCACGTAGCGAGTGGGCATCAGTCCGTCGGCGATGAGCCACTGCGCCAGGCTGGCGTTGAGGCTGCCGGTGACGGGGTCCTCTTCCACGCCGACGGGGGCGGCGAAGGCGCGCACCTCCAGATCGACCGACGGCACGGCCGCGGCTGCGGCGACTGCTGTGCTGCTGCGCGCACCGAAGGCGCGGGCCTCGCGGTTGGCGCGGCCGATGAGCGGCGGCGCATCGGCGTCCTGGGCGTCCATGCGCGCGGCCACGCCCACCTTCTGGCCCAGCGCCTTGAGCGCCGCATGGTCCGGCCGCAGCGCCAGCACGGTGTCGGGGCTGTCCAGCAGCAGGCCCAGCCAGACAGGGCCGTTGTCCAGGCACTGCGCGGCCTCGATCTGCGAGGCCTTCAGGCCCAGGGCCGCGGCCACCTTGGACAGCAGCATGGGGCTGGGCGCGCTGCGCTGCAGCGGCGGCGCGGCGAAGGCCAGGCGCTCACCCTCGTTGCGGATCGGCACCAGGCCGATGGCGCATTGTTGGACGATGCGTCCGGCCTGCCGCGGCCGGCCGCCGTGGGCGAGCCAGGCGCTGCAGGTGCCCAGGGTGGGATGGCCGGCGAAGGGCAGCTCGCCACCGGGGGTGAAGATGCGCACCCGGTAGTCCGCGCCACTGGCCGCGCCTTCGGCGGTGGGCGGCAGCACGAAGGTGGTCTCGGAGAGGTTGGTCCAGCGCGCGAAGCGCTGCATGGCCTCGTCGTCCAGGTCCTGGCCGTCCAGCACCACGGCGACCGGATTGCCGCGGGTGGGCGTGTCGGTGAAGACGTCGGGCTGGCGGAAGCGGCGGGTTCTCATGGCGGGGATCGGGAAGCGGAAATGAAGGAGGAAGCGGTGGGGCGGCGCCGGGGCGCCTGCAGGCGTGGGTCGGGCGCCAGGTGCCGCGGGTGGGCCCGCAGCGGATCAGGCCAGCGCCAGATCCAGCACGCCGAGGGCGGCCGGCCGGGTGCGCAGCGCATCGAACCAGCGCTCCACGTTGGGCCATGAAGGGCGGCGGTACTCGGCCGGCGGCAGGCCGAACCAGCGGTGCACCTCGCAGGCGACCGGGATGTCGGCCATGGTGAAGCGCTTGCCGGTCATGAAGTCGCGGCCAGCCAGGTGGGCATCCAGCATGGCCATCAGCGGCTCGGTGGCGGCGATGGAGGCGGCGACGGCTTGCGCATCGCGCTCGGCCGCCGGCACCCGCACCAGCTGCACGAAGGCATCGCGGCCCGCGGGGTTCAGGGTGGTCTGCTGCCAGTCCATCCAGCGTTCGGCGTCGAAGCGCGCCTCCAGCGGCTCGGGATACATGAGCCCGTGCGAATGGCGGGCGCAGAGGTAGCGCACGATGACGTTGCTTTCCCACAGCACGAAGCGGGCGTCGCCCTCGCCGTCCTGCAGCAGCGGCACCAGCGCGTTGGGGTTCATGGCCAGGTATTCGGGCGTGTGCACCAGGCCGTGGGCGCCGCCGGCCTCGGTGCGCTGGAAGTCCAGGCCGAGTTCCTGCGCGCACCACACCACCTTGCGCACATTGATCGAGCTGATGCGGCCCCAGAGATTGAGCATGGGTCGGTTTCCTTGTCGAAGCGGGTCAGAGGGTCATCATGCGGGCGGTTCCGCGCACGCGGATCGACGCGCCTGGCGTGTGGGCGATATCCGCCTGCAGGCGGCAGAGCACGCCCATGTCCTCGCCCTGCGTGATCGAGATGGTGCCGCCGTGGGGCCAGCCCCGATCGCGCAGGTAGCCGCCGAGCGCCGCGGCGGCGGCGCCGGTGGCCGGGTCTTCGTAGACGCCGCCGCCCGCGAAGGGGTTGCGCACATGGAAGTGCCGGGCGTCTTCGGCATGCGCCAGCATGATCGTCGCAAGACCCGCACGCTGCATCAGTTCGCGCCCGGTCTCGAAGTCGTAGCGCATGGCGGCCAGCCGGGGACGGTCCCGCAGGGCCAGCAGAAAGTGGTCGGCGCCGCCGTGGATCAGGGCCGGGGGAAGGCGCGGGTCCAGGTCGGGCTCGGTCAGGTCGAACAGCGCGAGGGCCTCGGCCTTCCAGGCGGCGTCTAGGGGCTGGCTGCGCGTGGGCGGTGACTGCAGCGCGGCCTGCATGAGGCCGTCCGCCGACTGGCGGTCGCCGCGTCCATCCACCGTGATCCGCGCGGCGTTGAGCACGAGCGCGAACGTCCCGTCGCCGTGCGCTCGCGCCAGTGCGGCACCCAGGGCGATGGTGGCGTGGCCGCAGAAAGGCACCTCGGACGCCGGAGAGAAGTAGCGCACCCGCCAGGTGCCGTCCGCCATCGGCGCGGCGAACACGGTTTCGGAATAGCCGAGCGTGGTGGCGAGCTGCTGCATCTGCCCGTCGTCGGGCAGGCTGTCGCCGATCACGACGCCCGCCGGGTTGCCGCCGCGTGGGCCGTCGGAGAAGGCGGCGATGTGCTGGACATTCATGGTGTCTGGAGCTTGGAAGTACGCCAGGCAAGCGCGATCAGGCCACGGCAGGGCGCGCCATCACCAGCAGCCGCAGCGCCAGGCCGAACATCACGCTGGCCAGAAGCCGCTGGCGCAGGCGCGCACTGCCTTCGCCTGCGGCCATGCGCCGCGCCACCAGGCCCGCGGCGCTGCCCAGCGAGGTGTTGAAGGCCAGCGAGAC
>NZ_CAJYES010000027.1 GCF_913773995.1 uncultured Pseudacidovorax sp. | reverse complement strand
TGATCGCCATGCTCGCGGGCCTGCATCCGCTGGGCGTGGTGGCCGCGGCCATGTTCGTGGCCGGCGTGCTGGTCGGCGCCGATTCGATGAGCCGTGCCGTGGGCGTGCCGACCTACATCGCCGACGTGATCGTCGCCGCCTCGCTGCTCTCGGTGCTGGTGGCGGCGCTGTTCACGCAGTTCCGGCTCAGGTGGTCGCGATGAGCGAGGTGGCCGACATCGTGGCGCAGGCCTCCTTCTGGGTCGCCCTGCTGCGCATTGCGACGCCGCTCATCCTGGGCACGCTGGGCGTGCTGCTGTGCGAGCGGGCCGGCGTGCTCAACCTAGGCATCGAAGGGATCATGGTGGCCGGTGCCTTCGGCGGCTGGCTGGCGGTCTATGCCGGCGCACCGCTGTGGCTGGGCGTGGTGGTGGCCGCCCTGGTCGGCGGCGCCTTCGGGCTGTTGCATGCCTGGCTGACCGTGGGCCTGGCGCTGTCGCAGCATGTGTGCGGGCTGGGCATCACGCTGCTGGCGACTTCGCTGTCCTACTACGGCTACCGCGTGAGCTTTCCCAAGGTAAACACGCCGCCGACCGTCACGCCCTTTGCGCCCATGGACTGGCTGCCGATCCCGGTGCTGAATGCGCAGACGCCGATGACGCTGCTGGCGCTGCTGCTCGTGCCGCTGGTGGCCTGGCTGCTCTACCGCACGCCGGCAGGCCTGGCGCTGCGCATGGTGGGCGAGAACCCGCAGGCGGCCGAGAGCCAGGGCGTCTCCGTGGCGGCGACCCGCACGCTCGCCATCGTGAGCGGCTCGGCGCTGATGGGCGTGGCGGGCAGCTTTCTCACGCTGTCGGCCTTCAACGCGTTCTTCTTCAACATGGTCAATGGCCGCGGCTGGATCTGCGTGGCGCTGGTGGTATTCGCCTCGTGGCGGCCGGGCAAGGCGCTGCTGGGTGCGTTGCTCTTCGCCTTCTTCGATGCCCTGCAACTGCGGCTGCAGCAGGCCGGCGATGCCGCCCTGCCCTACCAGGTCTATCTGATGCTGCCCTATGTGCTGTCGATCCTGGCGCTGGTGCTGGTGGCGCGCAAGGCGAGCTATCCGCAGGCCTTGATGAAGCCTTATCGCAAGGGCGAGCGCTGACGGCAGTCGGTCGACGCCGGCGCGGCCACGGCGCGCGCTAAGCTCGTGCCATGACATCAGCCGAGCCGCGTTTCATCGCCGTCGATCCCGCACGGCTTCAGGGCGCGCGCGTGCGCCTGCGGCCTTGGCAGCCCGACGATCTGGCACCCTTCGCAGCGATGAGTGCCGACGGCCAGACGATGGCCTACTTCCTTTCGACCATGGACCGCGCCGAGAGCGAGCTCATGGCGCAGCGCTGCCAGGCCCTGATCAATGCCCAGGGCTGGGGCTTCTGGGCCGTGGAACTGGCGGGTGCCGGCGCCGACGGCCCTTTCGTCGGCCTGTGCGGCCTGAACCGTCCGGCATGGCCGCTGCCCTTTGCGCCCTGTGTCGAGATCGGCTGGCGGCTGGCGCGGCCCTGGTGGGGCAAAGGTCTGGCCGCCGAGGCCGCGGCACTGGCCCTCGATGTCGGCTTCGCCGAGTTGGGCCTGGACGAGATCGTTGCCTTCACCGCCGTGGACAACCGGCGCAGCCGCGCGCTGATGGAGCGCCTGGGCATGGCGCGCGACGAGGCGGAGGACTTCGACCATCCCGCGGTTCCCGACGGCCATCCATTGAAGCGGCATGTGTTGTACAGGTTGCCCCGCAGGGACTGGACGCGGACGCAGCCATGAGCCGTACGCGGACCAGGACACGGCAGTGAGGACGGCCGGCGTGGCCTGACCGCCTTCTGGAGGCCGGCCCCTACACTGCCGCGCAGCTGGCAAGCCCTTTGCAAGCCGCCAAGCCACATCCCACGCCCGCCATGCTCGATCTGCTCATCACCCACGCCACCCTGCCGGACGGCCGCATCGACCAGTCCATCGCCGTCCAGGGGGGGCGCATCGCCGAGGTGTCGGCCGGCCTCGAGGTGCCCGCTCACGAGACGCTGGACGCCGGCGGCCTGCTGGTGGCGCCGCACTTCTGCGATCCGCATTTCCACATGGACGCCACGCTCAGCTACGGCCTGCCGCGCGTCAACCAGAGCGGCACGCTGCTCGAAGGCATTGCGCTGTGGGGCGAACTCAAGCCGCTGCTGACGGCCGAGGCATTGATCGAACGCGCCCTGGCCTACTGTGACTGGGCGGTGGCCAAGGGCCTGCTGGCGATCCGCAGCCATGTGGACACCAGCGACCCCAGCCTGCTGGCCGTCGATGCGCTGCTGGAGGTCAAGCGCCGGGTGGCGCCCTACCTCGACCTGCAGCTGGTGGCCTTTCCGCAGGACGGCGTGCTGCGCACCGCCGGTGGCGTCGACAGCCTGCGCCGCGCGCTGCGCAAGGGCGTGGACATCGTGGGTGGTATTCCGCACTTCGAGCGCACCATGGCCGACGGCGCCGAGAGCGTGCGCCTGCTGTGCGAGATCGCGGCCGAGGAAGGCAAGCTGGTCGACATGCACTGCGACGAGTCGGACGACCCGCTCTCGCGCCACATCGAGACGCTGGCCTTCCACGCACAGCGCCTCGGCCTGCAGGGCCGCGTCACCGGCTCGCACTGCACCTCCATGCACAGCATGGACAACTACTACGTGAGCAAGCTGCTGCCGCTGATCGCCGAGGCGGGCGTGAGCGTGATCGCCAATCCGCTGATCAACATCACCCTGCAGGGCCGGCACGACAGCTACCCCAAGCGCCGCGGCATGACCCGCGTGCCGGAGCTGATGGCGGCCGGCGTCAACGTCGCCTTCGGCCACGACTGCGTGATGGACCCGTGGTACGGCATGGGCTCGGGCGACATGCTGGAGGTGGCCCACATGGGCCTGCATGTGGCGCAGATGACCAGCCAGGCCGGCATCCAGCAATGCTTCGAGGCGGTCACCAACAATGCGGCGCGGCTGATGCACCTGCCGGGCTACGGCATCGCGGCAGGCTGCGATGCCAGCTTCGTGCTGCTGCAGGCGCGCGACCCGGTGGAGGCGATCCGGCTGCGCGCCACGCGGCTGGCGGTCTACCGCAAGGGCCGGTTGCTGGCCGATGCGCCCCCTGCCACGAGTCGGCTGCGGCTCGATGGCCGCCCTGCGCAGGTGAGCTTCATGCCGCCCCGCGCGGGCGCCTGAGCGCCTGGCCCGCCCGCCATGCGCGACGGCCTCCATGCGCTGGAGCTGCAGCAGCTCGAACTGCTGCACGTGCTGCTGCAGGAATGCAGCGTCACCCGTGCAGCCGAGAAGTCCGGGCAGACCCAGCCGGCCGTCAGCCGCACCCTGCGCCGCCTGCGGGAGGTGCTGGGCGATCCGCTGCTGGTGCGAAGCGGCACACGCCTTTTGCCCACCGAGCGTGCCCAGGGGCTGCGTGAACCGCTGTCGGAGATCCTGGCGCAATTGGCCCGAATGGAAGCGGGCGCCGGCTTCGACCCGGCCACCGCCCAGCGCGAGTTCCACATCGCCTGCGCCGACTGCCTGCCCCCTGAGCTGCTGCCGCGCATCATCGAGCGGGTGATGGCGGCCGGCCCCGGCCTGCGCGTGCGCATGCGATTGATCGATCCGGCCTTCAACGTCGAGAAGGCGCTGGAAGACGGCGCCATCGACCTGGTCATCAACAACAGCCCCAAGCCGCGCGAGGACCTGCGCCTGGGCGTGCTTTTCACCGATGAGGTGGTCTGCCTGATGCGCGCCGATCACCCCATGGCCGGTGAGCGGCGCCTGCCACTGGCCCGCTACCTTGGCCTGCGGCACCTGGCGCCGCATCCCAGCTCGATGCGCGAGCTGGGCCCGGTGGACGGCGAGCTGGCCAAGACCGGCTACCGACGCCACATCGCCGCCACAGTGCCGGAATTCAACATGGTGCCGTACGTGCTGGCGCGCACCGACCTCGTCTTCACCACAGGCCGGCACTTTGCCGAGCATTACGCCGGCCGCATGGCACTGGCCGTGGTGCGCGCGCCGTCGGAGTTCCCGCCCATGCGCTTCTACCAGCTGTGGCACGAGCTCAACCACGGCAGCAGCAGCAACCGCTGGCTGCGCCAGCAGGTGCGCGCGGCGGCATTGCCATAACCGCTGCGGTATGGGCGGCATGACGGCCGCGGCCTTTCTGGGCGAAAGATGCACTCCTAGACTGGATTGCATCCACGAAGCACTGACGCAGGTCAACGCCCATGAACAAAATCAACCTCGGCCTCGCCGCCATCGCTGTGCTGGTCACCACCGCCGCCAGCGCGCAGGACAAGCTCACCTTTCTGACCACCTGGCGCGCCCAAGCTGAGCACGGCGGTTACTACCAGGCCGTGGCCAAAGGCTTCTACAAGGCCTGCGGTCTGGATCTGTCCATCCGCCAGGGAGGCCCGGGCATCGACGGCAAGCAGCTGTTCGTGGCCGGCGCGGTGGACATCGTGATGGCGTCCTTCAGCGACTCGGCCTTCCAGATCAACGAGGCGGGCTTTCCCTCGCGGGCGGTGATGGCCGTCTTCCAGAAGAACCCGCAGATCCTCATGACCCATGCGGGCAACGGGATCGAGACCTGGGAAGACATGAAGGGCCGGCCCGTCATGATCGGCGCGGCCTCGCGCAACACCTTCTGGCCCTTTCTGCGTGCACGCTACGGCTACAGCGACGAGCAGATCCGCCCCTACAGCGGGCAGATCGCGCCCTGGCTGGTCGACAAGGCTGCCATTCAGCAGGGGCTGGTGACCAATGAACCCTTCCGGGTCCAGAAGGAGACCGGCCAGGCGCCCAAGGTCTTCCTGCTGGCGCAGGGCGGCTACCAGGCCTATGGGTCGGTCGCCATCGTGCCGCAGAAGCTCATCGACAGCCGTCCGGCGCTGGTGCAGTGCTTTGTCGATGCATCTGCCCGCGGCTGGGCCGACTTCCTCCAGGACCCGGCGCCGGGCGTCGCGCTCATTCGCAAGGACAACCCCGACAACCCGGACGATGTCGTCGCCTATGCCATCAAGACGCTCAAGGACGCCGCCATCCTCGACAGCGAAGAGACGCGCCAGAGCGGCTACGGCGCCATGTCCGATGCACGCTGGCAGGCCCATGCGCGCTTCCTGGCCGATGCCGGACTGATCCCGAAGTCGCTGGACTACCGCCAGGTGTTCAGCACCCAGTTCCTGCAAGGCAAGCGCGCCGGCGCACAGTGAGCGATCCGCCGCCGCCCCTACCCACGATCGAGCCATCCGACCATGCTTTCCACCCAGCAACCCATCCTGCGCCGCTTCTGGTACCCCGTGATGCCGGCCACCCAGCTCGCCGACGGCAAGCCCCACGCCTTCACGCTGCTCGGTGAGGCGATCGTTCTGTGGCAGTCCGCCGAGGGCGGCGTGCATTGCCTGAAGGACCGCTGCTGCCATCGCACCGCGAAGCTCTCGCTCGGCTTCGTGGAAGGCGACCGCATCGTCTGCGGCTACCACGGCTGGACCTTCGAAGGCGGTGGCGCCTGCGTGCGCATTCCCCAACTGGCGGCCGACCGGGCCGTTCCCGCGAACTATTGCGTCCCCGCCTATCGCGCGGCGCTGCGCTACGGCTATGTCTGGGTGGCGCTCGGCGAGCCGCTCATCGACATCCCCGAACTGCCCGAGGCGGGCCGGCCCGGCTACCGGCAGGTCGACCAGTTCTACGAGGTCTGGAAGATCGGCGCCCTGCGGCTGATGGAGAACTCCTTCGACGCGGCCCACATCGCCTATGTCCATCGCGGCACCTTCGGCAACATGCGGCGGCCCGAAGTCGCCGCACCCGAGATCGAGGCCCATCCGTACGGCCTGACCATGCGCGTCAGTTCGCGCGTGGTGGTGCGCGACGACGAGGCCCGCCACGCAGTGGGCGCCGAGGGCGGTGAAACCACCCGCGACATGGAGTCGGTGTGGTTCATGCCCTTCGTGCGGCGCTCGCGCATCCGCTATCCGCATGGCCTGGAGCACGTCATCATCACCTGCGCCACGCCCATCGACGACCAGCAGTCCATGGTCGTCCAATGGGCCTACCGCAACGACACCGAGGCCGATGTGAGCAGCGCCGACGTGATCGCCTTCGATCGCGAGATCACGCTCGAGGACAAGCTGATCCTCGAAAGCTGCGAGGCCGACGTGCCACTGGCCGTGGTGGACGGCGAGGAGATGCACATGCCCACCGACCGGCCCGGCCTGGCCATGCGGCGCGCGCTCAAGGCCCTGCTGGAGGCGCACGGCGAAACCGAGCAGCGCCTGGTGCGCGCCTGAGGCCATCGTCATGCGTCACCCCGCATCTGCGCTCGCCCTGCTGCGACGACAGCGGGCCAACGTGCTGCTGCCCCTGTCGCTGGGCCTCGCCTTCCTGTTCGGCTGGGAGGCCCTGGTCCGCCTCTACCAGGTGCCGAAGTTCGTGCTGCCCGCCCCGTCGCTGATCCTGCAGACGCTGGTGCAGGATGCACCAGCCCTGCTCAAGGCGCTGCGCTTCACGGCGGCGATCACCCTCGGTGCGTTCTGCCTGGCGCTGGCCTCGGGCCTGGTCGTGGGCGTCCTGCTCACCCAGAGCCGGCCGCTGGAAAAGGCGCTGTGGCCCTACGCCCTGGTCCTGCAGGTCACACCCATGGTGGCCATTGCGCCGCTGATCGTCATCTGGGTGGGGCTGGACCGGGCCTGGCTGGCGCTTCTGATCATGGCCTTCTTTCCGGTGCTCTCCAACACGGCCATCGGACTCAAGTCGGTGGACCATGGCCTGCGCAATGTGTTCGAGCTCTACGGCGCATCGCCCTGGAAGCGCTTTCTCCTGCTGCAACTGCCCGCCGCCCTGCCCTACATCCTGGGCGGCGTGCGCATCTCGGCGGGGTTGGCCGTCATCGGCGCCATCGTTGCCGAGTTCGTGGCCGGCAGCGGCAGCACCACCGGCCTGGCCTGGACCATCGTGGAGGCTGGCGGCAGTCTGAACATTCCCCGCATGTTCGCCGCGTTGCTGGTGCTGTCGGCCTTCGGCATCGCCATCTGGTACCTGACCGCCTTCGTGCAGTGGCTGCTGCTGCACCGCTGGCACGAAAGCGAATCCTCCCGCGAGAACTGACGCCCATGACTGCGCCTGTCCCTTCCTTGCCACGCCGCTACTGGGTCGAGATGAGCACCCGAGAGTTCGATGCGCTGCCACCCGACACCATCGCCGTACTGCCGGTGGCGGCGGTCGAACAGCACGGTCCGCACCTGCCCGTCGCCGTGGATGCCTGCCTCAACGAGGCCGTGGTCCAGCGTGCCGTGGCCCGCCTGCCGGCCGGACTGCCCGTGACCTTTCTGCCCATGCAGGCCGTGGGCAAGTCCAACGAACACCAGGCCTTCGCCGGCACGCTGACGCTGTCGGCCGAGACATTGATCCGCGTGTGGACCGAGATCGCCGAAAGCGTCTTTCGTGCCGGCGTGCGCAAGCTGGTGCTGTTCAATTCGCACGGCGGCCAGCCGCAGGTGATGGACATCGTGGCGCGCGATCTGCGGGCCCGGCTCGGCATGCTGGTGGTGTGTGCCAGCAGCTATGGCCTGCCCGAGCCCGATGGCCTGTTTCCGGAACAGGAGAGCCGGCACGGCATCCACGGCGGCAGCAAGGAGACCTCGATGATGCTGGCCCTGCGGCCCGAGCTGGTGCAGATGCAGCATGCGCAGGACTTCGCCTCGCTGTCGCAGGCAATGGCCGTGCGCTACCGCTTCCTGGCGCCCGAGGGCGCGGTGGGCTTCGGCTGGCAGACCCAGGACCTCAATCCGCACGGCGCCTGCGGCAACGCGCTGGACGCGGATGCGCGGCGGGGCGAACTGCTGCTCGATGCCGCGGCGGACGCCCTGGTGGCACTGCTGGGCGAAGTGCACGACTTCGCGCTCGACCAGCTGCGGGAGCGCTCATGAGGCACGCCGCCCCCGCCCTGCCCACCCGCCCCCTGGTGCGCCTGCGCGGCGTGGAAAAGACCTACGCCAGCGGCACCCGCGCGCTCCAGGGCCTCGACCTGGACATCGGTCAGCACGAGTTTCTGAGCCTGCTGGGCCCATCGGGCTGCGGCAAGTCCACCGCGCTGCGCATCGTCGCCGGCCTCGGCGAAGCCACCGGCGGCACGATCGACTGGCCGACCGCCCGCCACGACGCGCGCGGCCGGCCGCTGCGGGAGATCGGCTTCGTCTTCCAGGAGCCCAACCTCATGCCCTGGGCGACGGTGTTCGACAACGTCTGGCTGCCGCTGCGCCTAGCCAATCTCAGCCGCGCGGCGGCCCGCTCCCGGGTGGAGTCGGTGCTCGACATGGTCGGCCTGCTCGCCTTCGCCAACGCCTACCCGCGTGAGCTTTCGGGCGGCATGAAGATGCGCGTCTCCATCGCCCGTGCGCTGGTGACGCAGCCCCGCCTGCTGCTGATGGACGAGCCCTTCGCCGCACTGGACGAAATCACGCGCTTCAAGCTCAACAACGACCTGTTGGCGATCTGGCAACAGGCGCGCTGCACGGTCGTCTTCGTCACGCACAGCGTGTACGAGAGCGTGTACCTGTCCAGTCGCATTCTGGTGTTCGCCGCCCGGCCCGGCCGCGTCGTGGGCGAGGTGAGCATCGACGCGCCGTATCCCCGCGACAACCGCTTCCGCCTCACGCCCGGCTACACGGCCCAGTGCGCCGCGGTATCCGACCTGCTGGACCGGGCCATGCGCTCGCCAGCAGCGTGCGTCGCCGAGGAGGCCCTTCGATGACCGGCCACGAAGTCCTGCATCCGCTGGGCAGCAGTGCCCGCAACCGCTGGCAGGTGAACGCCCGCCGTGCCAGCCTGCTGCGCGAGCGGCCGGCCCCGCGGCCCCTGCACCTGGCGGCGCTGCCCAAGCCGGTGGAGATCGACCTTGGGCGGACCGCGGTCATCGTGATCGACATGCAGAACGACTTCTGCCATCCGCAGGGCTGGCTCGCCGGTATCGGCGTGGACGTGGCGCCCGCGCGTGCGCCGATCGCGCCGCTGGTGCGCCTGCTGCCCGCACTGCGTGCAGCGGGGCTACCGGTGATCTGGCTCAACTGGGGCAACCGGCCTGACCAGCTCAACCTCAGCCCGGCGCTGCTGCATGTCTACAAGCCCACCGGCCTGGGCACCGGACTCGGCGATCCGTTGGCCGGCAACGGCGCGCCCGTCCTGCAGGCCGGCTCGTGGGCCGCGCAGACAGTGGATGAGTTGGTGCCGGAGGCGGCCGACATCCATGTCGACAAGTACCGCATGAGCGGCTTCTGGGACACGCCGCTGGACAGCATCCTGCGCAACCTGGACCTGACGACGCTGCTCTTCGCGGGCGTCAACGCCGACCAGTGCGTGCTGTGCACGCTGCAGGACGCCAACTTTCTCGGCTACGACTGCCTGCTGCTCGAAGACTGCTGTGCCACCACCTCGCCCGCCTTCTGCATGGCGGCCACTCTCTACAACGTGCGCCAGTGCTTCGGCTTCACCCTGCACTCGCGCGCCCTGCTCGACGCCCTGGCATGACCGTTCCTCCGCTCCCGGCCGCCCTTCTTCGCGCGGCTGCCGACTGCCCGGCCTTCCGCATCTCGCCCCAGGACACCAACTACTTCGCGCTGCTCTACGACGAACAGGGCGAAGGCTGCGCGCTGGTGGCGGTGGTCGAGATCTTCGAGCCCGGCGGCGCCACGCCGCCCAACACGCATGTCCGTGCCTGCGAACTCTTCTACGTGCTGGAGGGCGAGGGCATGGCGCACATCGACGGCGGAGCCGGCCAGCCGCTGCGCCGCGGCGACGCGCTGCTGGTGCGGCCCGGCCACGACCATGTGGTGCGCAACACGGGCACCGGCAAGCTCTATTGCCTCACGGTGATGGCGCCGGACGAGGACTTCGGCGCGCTGATCCGGCGCGGCACGCCCGTGGTCTTGGACGACCACGACAGGCGGGTGCTGCGCGGTCAGTGAGCGTCGACCGGCCCGTTCCGCGGCTTGCCCGCGTGGCAGACCCGACGAGGTGCCAGCGAGAGACGGAGGCCGGTCTCAGCGCTGGCCGTCGTGCACCGACACGTTCTCCTTGAGCAGCCCGCCCAGGCGCGAATGCACGCGCCCGCCGGTGCCCATCACCAGCGCGAACAGGATCTCACGCGGGCGCGGGGCGTCCTGCATGCCGATCTCGATGCTGTTGAAGTGGCTGCGGACGTAGGAGGCATGGATGTACTGCACCGGCACCATCAGCCGGTAGCCCGCCACGGCCACGGCCTTGTTGGCCGGCACCATGGCCTTAGGCTGGCCCAGCACCTCGCGCATGGCCCAGCCGCCGGCTTCGTGCCAGACGGCGCCATGCTCCATCTCGCCCTCGATGCCGACGATGGCGGCCTTGCTGTAGACCTCGATCTTGTCCTTGCCGCCGAGGGTCTGCACCAGCTCCGTGGCCAGTTCGGCGCCCAGCGCGCGCAGTTCGGCCATGAAGGGCATCAGGTCGGGTTCGTAGCGCCCGGCATAGGGGTTCTGGATCACGGCGCAGGCGGCCGCCAGCTTGAGCGGCTGCGCCGGTGCGGGGCCGCCCTCGTGATAGGTGGTCTCGATGGTGAGGCTGCGCTTGCGGATCTGGATGAGGGACATGGGAATGCGCCCGGAGGCGATGGGATGAGGCGTGGCGCGGGCATCGGTGCCGCCCGCGGCGAGCCCGGGATGCTGCCACGGGCTGTGCCGCAACGCCACAACTGTGCCGTTGCGACACAGCCGGCGAACACCCGCAGGACCTGGTCGTACTGGGAGTCATGACGGCCAAGTGCCTGTCGCTTAAGGGTTTTTCCGCGCGCGGTGCAGCGCCCATGCGCTGGCACATGCCTTGCCCCAGCCAGCGTACCGCCCACCCCGGCGCGGCAACCAACCCCGGAGACAAGCACCATGGACATGGCAGACATCGCCCACCTCGGCGTGGCCAACCCCTTCAAGAAGCAGTACGGCAACTACATCGGCGGCCGCTGGGCCGCGCCGGTGGACGGGCAGTACTTCGAGAACGTCTCGCCCATCGATGGCCAGGTGTTCTGCACCATCCCGCGCTCCAACGACAAGGACATCGAAGCCGCGCTGGACGCCGCCCATGCCGCCAAGAAGGCCTGGGGCCGCACCTCGGCGACCGATCGCGCCAACGTGCTGCTCAGGATCGCCGACCGCATGGAGGCCAACCTGCTGACCCTGGCCGTGGCTGAGACCATCGACAACGGCAAGCCGCTGCGCGAGACCGTGGCCGCCGACCTGCCGCTGGCCGTGGACCACTTCCGTTACTTCGCCAGCTGCGTGCGTGCCCAGGAAGGCAGCATCGCCGAGGTGGACCACGACACCATGGCCTACCACTTCCACGAGCCGCTGGGCGTGGTGGGCCAGATCATTCCGTGGAACTTCCCGCTGCTGATGGCCGCCTGGAAGCTGGCCCCGGCGCTGGCCGCCGGCAACTGCATCGTGCTCAAGCCCGCCGAGCAGACGCCCGCCTCGATCCTGGTGCTCATGGAGCTGATCGGCGACCTGTTGCCGCCCGGCGTACTGAACGTGGTCAACGGCTTCGGCACCGAGGCCGGCAAGGCGCTGGCGACGAGCAAGCGCATCGCCAAGATCGCCTTCACCGGCTCCACGCCAGTGGGCAAGCTGATCATGCAGTACGCCAGCCAGAACCTGATCCCGGTCACGCTGGAGCTGGGCGGCAAGAGCCCCAACATCTTCTTCGAGGACGTGATGTCGGCCGACGACGGCTACTTCGACAAGGCGCTCGAAGGCTTCGCGATGTTCGCCCTCAACCAGGGCGAGGTCTGCACCTGCCCCAGCCGGGCGCTTATTCAGGAGTCGATCTACGACGCCTTCATGGAGCGCGCGCTGAAGCGCGTCCAGGCCATCAAGCAGGGCAACCCGCTGGACAAGGCCACCATGATCGGCGCGCAGGCCTCGCAGGAGCAGCTGGACAAGATCCTGTCGTACATCGAGATCGGCCTTCAAGAAGGCGCGCAATGCCTCACCGGCGGCACGCGCAAGGCGCTTGACGGCGGCCTGGCCGGCGGCTACTACGTGGAGCCCACCGTCTTCAAGGGCCACAACAAGATGCGCATCTTCCAGGAGGAGATCTTCGGCCCGGTGCTCTCGGTGACCACCTTCAAGACCGAGGAAGAGGCGCTGGAGATTGCCAACGACACGCTCTTCGGCCTGGGCGCCGGGGTGTGGACGCGCGATGGCGCGCGCGCCTTCCGCATGGGCCGCGGCATCGAGGCCGGCCGCGTGTGGACCAACTGCTACCACGCCTATCCCGCGCACGCGGCCTTCGGCGGCTACAAGCAGTCGGGCATCGGCCGCGAGACCCACAAGATGATGCTCGACCACTACCAGCAGACCAAGAACCTGCTGGTCAGCTACAGCCAGCAGCCCCTGGGCTTCTTTTGACATGGGTCATCCTGCCCTCGCTGGGGCAGGCCTAAGGTGACACCTGTCCACGCGGACGTCCGTCCGCGTGCCCGGCCGCCCGTCGCCCCCCACAGGGCCAGCGCGGGCGGCCTCTTCTCTTCTTGTTGTGGAAGGAATCGAGCATGTCCCAGAAGACCATGAAAGCCGCGGTGGTCCGCGCCTTCGGCCAGCCGCTGACCATCGAGGAAGTCCCCGTCCCCACGCCCGCCGACGATCAGATCCTGGTCAAGATCGAGGCCTCCGGCGTTTGCCACACCGACCTGCATGCCGCCGAGGGCGATTGGCCGGTCAAGCCCGATCCGCCCTTCATCCCGGGGCATGAAGGCGTGGGCTTCGTGGCCGCCATCGGCCGCAACGTCAAGCATGTGAAGGAAGGTGACCGCGTGGGCGTGCCCTGGCTGCATTCGGCCTGCGGCTGCTGCACGCACTGCCTGGGCGGGTGGGAGACGCTGTGCGAGTCGCAGGGCAACACCGGCTATTCGGTCAACGGCGGCTTTGCCGACTACGCGCTGGCCGACCCCAACTACGTGGGCCACCTGCCCAAGGAAGTCGGCTTCGTGGAGATCGCGCCCGTGCTGTGCGCCGGCGTGACGGTCTACAAGGGCCTGAAGGTGACCGACACCCGACCGGGTGACTGGGTGGTCATCTCCGGTATCGGCGGCCTCGGCCACATGGCGGTTCAGTACGCCAAGGCCATGGGTCTGAACGTGGCGGCCGTGGACGTGGACGACGACAAGCTCGCGCTGGCCCGCACCCTGGGCGCCACCGTGACCGTCAACGCGCTGAACACCGACCCCGCGGCCTACCTGCAGAAGGAGATCGGCGGCGCGCATGGTGCGCTGGTGACGGCCGTCTCCCCCAAGGCCTTCGAGCAGGCCCTGGGCATGGTGCGGCGTGGCGGCACTGTCTCGCTCAACGGGCTGCCACCGGGCGACTTTCCGCTGCCCATCTTCGACATGGTGCTGCGCGGCGTGACGGTGCGCGGCTCCATCGTCGGCACCCGGCTGGACCTGCAGGAGGCGCTGGACTTCGCCGCCCGCGGCCAGGTGCATGCCACCGTGGCGACGGAAAGGTTGGAGAACATCAACGATGTGTTCGCGCGCATGCACAAGGGGCAGATCCAGGGTCGGATCGTGCTCGACATGAACGGCTGAAGAATGCGGAAAGCTGCGCAGATTTGACGCAGCTTTTCCTCGAATTCATGTCACTGCAAAGATGTGAATAAATTCAAAAACATATCCAACATAAATTGACCAATTAGTCGTCAGAAGAATAACGACCATCCATTCGGATCAATTTCGGACGAATATCCGGCTGCTATCCTGCGCCCGCCGCTCTCGCCAGCCATGGAGCGGAATTCACAGGGAGTTTTTAGTCATGGATATTCGCCATTCGCGCCGCGCCTCGCGGGGTTTCACCCTGATCGAGCTGATGATCGTCATTGCCGTTCTGGGCATTCTCGCGTCGGTCGCCATTCCCCAATACACCGACTATTCCTCGCGCGCCCGCGCGGCCGCGGCCATGGCGGAATTGGCGCCATTGAAAGGTTCAGTGGTTGCCTGTGCCACTGATCTGGGCACATTCACGGGGTGTACGGCCGGAACCAATGGAATTCCCTTGAACTTCACGCCCACCAGAAATGTCACCGGGGGCTTCGGCATTACCAATGGCGTGATCACCGCCAATACAGGCGCCACAACCAGGGCGGGTGTGGCGCTCACCGTGACCCTCACGCCGACCCAAGCGGACGGCGCTGCGAACCTGGTCTGGACCACGTCGGGCACCATCTGCAACGACGCGCGTGGAATTCGGGCAGGCCAGGCCGGCTGCGCCGAAGCGGTGGCGACGCCTGCGACACCGGGCGGCTGACGCAGCCGGTACCTCGGAACTACTGCGGGCGCCTTTGGCGCCCGATTTCCTTTGTGGCGGGCGCTCAACCCGTCCGCGGCAAGGCGGCCGCATCGCCGCCCCTGGCCGGTTGGCTCACGCGAGCCCGGAATTCCCGCGGCGAGCAGCCGCAGGTCCGGGCAAATACCCGGCTGAAATGCGCCGGGTCCTCGAAGCCCAGCGCTTCGCCCACGGCGCTCACACTGGCCGTGGTGTAGGCCAGATGGCGCCGGGCCTCGCGCATGCGCCGGGCGTCCACCAGCCGGGAAATGGGCAGGCCGGTGGCCGTGCGGGCCACGCGGCTCAGATGCGTCGGTGTGACAGCCAGCGCGGCCGCGTAGTCGCTCACCCGCCAGGCCGAAGCGAAGTGCCGTTCGAGCAGGGATTCGAAGCGCCGCAACAGGCGCGATCCAGCCAAGTCCACCGCCTCGGACTGCGCCACGCCCAGCGCCTGGGCCGCCAGGCCGAGCACCGCCGCGCCCAGGCCGCGCAGTACCAGGGCGCGGGCGGGATGCATCGGCGCGGCGAAGGCGTCGGTGAGCGCGGCCAGCAGCGTGCCGAGCATGGCTGTGCTGGCCTCGTCCACCGTCTGGGCCGAGGCGCGCGAGAGCAACGAACGCGCCTCGGGAATCGCAGCCAGTTGGGCATCCACCAGTTCGTCCGGCAGGCTCACCACCCAGCCCTGCGTGTCTGGGGAGAAGGCAAAGGCGTGCACTTCGCCAGTGGGCACGTTCACCAGCGTGTGGCGAGCCAGGGGCGCCGGCCCAGCCTCCAGCCAGGCCGTGCCCTGCCCTTCCTGAAGCCAGAGCAACTGGTGCAGCCGATGGTGGCGATGGCGTGCCAGCTCCCAGTCGTGCAGCATGGAGCGGGCGGCGATGGTCTCGCAATGCAGCACGTCGGGAAGGTCGCCCGCCTCGCCGAAGAGCGCGTACGAGCGGATGGCGGGAGCCTTGACGCCAGGGGCATGCATGATGTTCGAATCGTACAAGTCCGGACGCGTTCGATCCATTCCGGCGGGGGCGATGCAGCGCCAAGATTCGAGCCAGCCAGCCAGCGCGCTGGCGACCGTTCCAACCAGGAGACTGCATCCATGAAAACCCAGGTCTGCATCATTGGCGGCGGCCCTTCCGGCCTGCTGCTTTCCCAACTGCTCGATCTCAAGGGCATCCGCAACGTGGTGCTCGAAAAGCACAGCCGCGACTACGTGCTGGCGCGCATCCGCGCCGGCGTGCTGGAGCATGGCTTTGCCGAACTGATGCGCGAGGCCCAGTGCGGCGAGCGCATGGACCGCGAGGGCGAGATCCACCACGGCTTCTTCATCTCCCACGACGGCCAGCTGGATCGCATCGACCTGCACAAGTACTCGGGCGGTCAGTCGGTGGTGGTCTATGGCCAGACCGAACTGACGCGCGACCTGTACGAAGCCCGCGAACGCGCGAAGGGCCAGGTGGTGCACGACGCGCAGGACGTCCAGGCGCACGATCTGGACAGCGACGCCCCCTCGGTCAGCTACCGCAAGGGCGACGAGGTGACCCGCATCGACTGCGACTTCGTCATCGGCGCGGACGGCTTCCACGGCGTCAGCCGCAAGTCGATCCCGGCGGACGTGCTGCGCGAATACGAGAAGGTCTATCCCTTCGGCTGGCTGGGCGTGCTCTCGCGCACCAAGCCGGTCTCACCCGAGCTGATCTATGCCCGCCACGAGCGGGGTTTCGCACTGTGCTCCATGCGCTCGCAGGTGCTGAGCCGCTACTACATCCAGGTGCCGCTCACCGACACGGTGGAAGCCTGGAGCGACGAGCTCTTCTGGGCCGAGCTGCAGCGTCGCCTGCCGGCCGAGGTGGCGGGCCGGCTGCAGACCGGGCCGTCCATCGAGAAGTCCATCGCCCCGCTGCGCTCCTTCGTGGCCGAGCCGATGCGCTGGGGACGGCTCTTCCTGGCCGGCGACGCCGCCCACATCGTGCCTCCCACGGGCGCCCGGGGTCTCAACACCGCGGCCTCCGACATCCACTACCTCTATCACGCGATGGTGGACCACTACCTGAAGGACGACTCCACCGGCCTCGATCAGTACTCGGCCAAGGCCCTGGCCCGGGTGTGGAAGGCGCAGCGCTTCTCGTGGTGGATGACGACCATGCTCCACACCTTTCCGCAAAACAGCGGCTACGACATCGCGCTGCAGCGCACGGAGCTGGACTACCTGCTCTCTTCCGAGCGGGCCAAGGGCGTGCTCGCGGAGAACTATGTCGGCCTGCCGTTCTGACGTGGCGAGCGCCGAGCGAGGCCGGACGGCCCAGCTTGGTGCGCCGCACAACCCATGGCGGGGCGCAAAGGCCCGTCACGGCGTCGAAGCCCCCGTCGTCGGGGGCTTTTCCTTTGGCACGGAGCTTGCGTGATCTGAGCCGGAGCCCCGGCAGTGTCGCCGTTGAGGCTCCAGCGCCCCCGCCAATGCCGGCGGAACCCCGCGCATGCGGTGCCTCTGTCGGCGCCTGCCTCACGCGGTTGTTCCCACACGATCTGCATCCTCGCTCCGGCGGCGGCGTCCTCCTCCCAGTCATCCCTGGCTGGTGAAGGCGATCCTCCGCACCGCAGGGTGCGCGCAGGACCCCTCATGAAACTCATCGTCGTTGGCCACGGCATGGTCGGCCACAAATTCCTCGAAGAGCTCGCCGCGTCTTCCCTGGCCCAGGCCGACGTCACCGTGCTGTGCGAAGAGCCGCGGCCCGCCTACGACCGCGTGCACCTGTCCGAATTCTTCAGCGGCAAGTCGGCCGAGCAGCTGTCGCTGGTTGAGGCCGGCTTCTTCGAGCGCAGCGGCTTTACGCTGCGCCTGGGCACCCGCGCGGTGGCCATCGAGCGACGCAACAACACGGTCACCACCGCCGACGGCGAAGTGCTGCCCTACGACAAGCTGGTGCTGGCCACCGGCTCGGTGCCCTTCGTGCCGCCGGTTCCCGGCCGCGAACGTGCGCATTGCCATGTCTACCGCACCATCGAGGACCTGGAGGGCATGAAGGCCTCCGGTGCCAAGTCGAAGAGCGGCGTGGTGGTCGGCGGTGGCCTGCTGGGCCTGGAATGCGCCAAGGCGCTGCGCGACCTGGGCCTGGAAACCCATGTCGTCGAATTCGCGCCGCGCCTGATGGCGGTGCAGGTGGACGAAGGCGGCGGCCGCGTGCTGCGCAGCAAGATCGAGGCGCTGGGCGTGCAGGTGCACACCGGCCGCAACACGGTGGAGATCACCGACGGGGCGACCGCCCGGCACCGGATGGTGTTTGCCGACGGCACCTGGCTGGAGACCGACATGATCGTGTTCTCTGCCGGCATTCGGCCACAGGACGCCCTGGCCCGCCAGAGCGCCCTGGCCGTCGGGCCGCGCGGCGGGGTGGCGGTGGACAGCCACTGCCGCAGCGCCGACCGCGACATCTACGCCATCGGCGAATGCGCCTCGTGGAACGAGCAGCTCTACGGCCTGGTCGCGCCCGGCTACGAGATGGCCCGCGTCGCCGCCCGCCACCTGGCCGGCGACGCCGAGGCGACCTTCGCCGGCGCCGACATGAGCACCAAGCTCAAGCTGATGGGCGTGGACGTGGCCAGCATCGGCGACGCGCATGGCCGCACGGCCGGCAGCCGCAGCTTCCAGTACGTGGACGAGATCAAGCAGGTCTACAAGAAAATCGTGGTCAGCGCCGACGGCACCAAGCTGCTGGGCGCCGTGCTCGTGGGCAATGCCGACGAATACGGCACGCTGCTGCAGATGGCGCTCAATGGCGTCGCCCTGCCCGAGTCGCCCGAGTTCCTGATCCTGCCCTCCAGCGACGGCCAGGCCAAGCCCGGCCTGGGCGTGGACGCGCTGCCGGACACGGCGCAGATCTGCTCGTGCAACAACGTGAGCAAGGGCCAGATCTGCGCCGCGGTGGGCGACGGCGCCTGCACCATCGGCCAGCTCAAGGCCTGCACCAAGGCCGGCGCCACCTGCGGCGGCTGCGTGCCGCTGGTCACCCAGGTGATGAAGGCCGAGATGAGCCGCCGCGGCCTGGCCGTCAACAACCACCTGTGCGAGCACTTCCCGCATTCGCGGCAGGAGCTGTACCACCTGGTGCGCGTCGGCGGCATCAAGACCTTCGACGAGCTGCTGGCCAGGCACGGCCAGGGCCTGGGCTGCGACATCTGCAAGCCGACCGCGGCCAGCATCCTGGCCTCCTGCTGGAACGACTTCGTGCTCAAGCCCGAGCTGGCCAAGCTGCAGGACAGCAACGACTACTTCCTGGGCAACATCCAGAAGGACGGCACCTACTCGGTGGTACCGCGCATGCCCGGCGGCGAGGTCACGCCCGATGGCTTGATCGCCGTCGGCCAGGTGGCCAAGAAATACGGCCTCTACACCAAGGTCACGGGCGGCGCGCGGGTCGACATGTTCGGCGCCCGGCTGGAGCAGTTGCCGCTGATCTGGGAAGAACTGATCGCCGCCGGCTTCGAGAGCGGCCACGCCTACGGCAAGTCCCTGCGCACCGTGAAGAGCTGCGTGGGCAGCACCTGGTGCCGCTATGGCGTGCAGGACTCGGTGGGCCTGGCCGTCGAACTGGAGAACCGCTACAAGGGCCTGCGCGCGCCGCACAAGATCAAGTTCGGCGTATCCGGCTGCACCCGCGAATGCGCCGAAGCGCAGGGCAAGGACGTGGGCGTGATTGCCACCGAGAAGGGTTGGAACCTCTACGTCTGCGGCAACGGCGGCATGAAGCCGCGCCATGCCGAGCTGATCGCCAGCGACCTCTCCAAACCGCAGCTCATCGCGCTGATCGACCGATTCCTGATGTTCTACGTGCGCACGGCCGACCGGCTGCAGCGCACCAGCACCTGGCGGGACAACCTCGAAGGCGGGCTCGACTACCTGAAGAAGGTGCTGATCGAGGACAGTCTGGGCCTGGCCGCCGAGCTGGAGACGCAGATGCAGGCGGTGGTCGATACCTACCAGTGCGAATGGAAGACCGCCGTGACCAACCCCGCCGTGCGCAGCCGCTTCCGCAGCTTCGTCAACAGCGAGCTGCCGGACGAGCGCATCGTGTTCGTGAAGGAGCGCGGACAAATCCGCCCGGCCCGCGCCGAGGAGCGCGGAGCCGATGCGGCTGCTGCGCCGACGAGTGCAGCCGACGAGCCTGCCACCGAAGCCACGCCCGCCTGAGGAGCCCCGCCATGACCATGACCCTCACGCCCGCATGGACGGCCGTCTGCGCCGTCTCGGACATCCTGCCCGACACCGGCGTCTGCGCCCGCATCGACGGCCGGCATGTCGCGATCTTCCGAATCGGCGACGACCGCTTCCATGCCATCGACAACGTCGACCCGCAGTCGGGCGCCAGTGTGCTTTCGCGCGGCCTCACCGGCAGCCTGGGTGGACGCACCGTCGTCGCCTCCCCGCTCTACAAGAACCACTTCGACCTGGCGACCGGTGAGTGCCTGGAAGCCCCTCAGCACTCGGTGCGCGCCCATGCGGTGCGCGTGGAGGGTGACCGCGTGCTGGTCGCCCTCGCCTGACCCCCTTCTCTTTCAAGATCTCCAAAGGAATTCCATGGCCTACCTTGCCCCTGCCGAGTTCGTCACCAAGATGGTCGACGCTGGTGAATCCAAGCTGCTGATGTCCACGCGCGACACGCTGATCCGCGCCTACATGGCCGGCGCCATCCTGGCGCTGGCGGCCGCCTTCGCGGTCACCATCACCGTCAACACCGGCAACGCGCTCGTCGGCGCCATGCTGTTTCCGGTCGGCTTCATCATGCTGTACCTGATGGGCTTCGACCTGCTGACCGGCGTGTTCACGCTGGCACCGCTGGCCGTCTTCGACAAGCGCCCTGGCGCCACCTGGGGCGGCGTGATGCGCAACTGGTCACTGGTGTTCGTCGGCAACTTCGCCGGGGCGCTCACGGTGGCCGTGTTCATGGCCATCATCTTCACCTTCGGCTGGTCCGAGGCGCCCAACGCCATCGGCCAGCGCATCGGCCACATCGGCGAGGGCCGCACGGTGGGCTACGCGGCCCATGGCGCCGCCGGCATGCTCACACTGTTCATCCGCGGCGTGATGTGCAACTGGATGGTCTCCACCGGCGTGGTGGCGGCCATGATGTCCACCTCGGTGTCGGGCAAGGCCATCGGCATGTGGATGCCGATCACGGTGTTCTTCTACATGGGCTTCGAACACAG
This sequence comes from uncultured Pseudacidovorax sp., assembly GCF_913773995.1. Lineage (GTDB taxonomy): Bacteria > Pseudomonadota > Gammaproteobacteria > Burkholderiales > Burkholderiaceae_C > Xenophilus. The sequence goes on along the minus strand of NZ_CAJYES010000027.1, from coordinate 1,365 downwards.
CGTGGTCAACATGTTCCTGTTTCCGTCGGGCCTGCTGTTGGGCGGCCACTTCACGCTGATGGACTACCTGATCTGGAACGAGATCCCCACCGTGCTGGGCAACCTGGTGGGCGGCCTGACCTTCGTCGGTGCCACGCTCTACTCCACGCACTACAAGACGGCGCCCAAGCGCGCCCAGGCTTGAGCGCGATGGCAGCACGGAAGGACGCTCGGCCGTCGTGACGGGCCCTTCGGAAGCGCTGCCGCGCATCACCCTCGGCCAGCATTCGCTGGCCGCGCCAGGTGGTCCCAACCAGGACTTCCATGGCGCAATGCTGCCCACCGGCCACCTGCTGGCCAGCAAAGGCATCGCACTGGCCATTGCCGACGGCATCAGCAGCAGCCCGGTGAGCCGGGAGGCGGCGCAGACCGCCGTCGGCGCCTTCCTGTCGGATTACTACGCCACCAGCGAAGCCTGGTCGGTGCGGCGCGCGGGGCAGCGCGTCATCGCCGCCACCAACGCCTGGCTGCATGCGCAGACGATGCGCGGCGACGCCCGCTTCGACAAGGACCGCGGCCATGTCTGCACCTTCACGGCGCTGGTGCTCAAGGGCCGCGAGCTGCACCTACTGCATGTGGGCGATGCGCGCCTGAGCCGGCTGCATGCGACGACGCTGGAACCGCTCTCCGAGGACCATCGCGTGCAGGTGTCCTCCACCGAGTCCTACCTGGCGCGTGCCCTCGGGGCCGGCGCCCAGGTCGAGATCGACTACCGCCGCTGGGAGGCCGAGCCCGGCGAGATCTACCTGCTGGCCACCGACGGCGCCCATGCCCACCTCATGGCGGCGGACGTGCACGAGGCGCTGGGCCGGCATGCCGACGACTTCGATGCCGTGGCCGCCGCGCTCACCCGCCGTGCCCGCGAGCGCGGCAGCGACGACGACGCGACCGTGCTGTTGCTGCGCATCGACGCCCTGTCGCCGCCCGGCCAGGGCCTCCCGCAGCTCAGTCGCGAGGGCCTGGCCCTGCCCCCACCGCTTGTGGCTGGCATGGCCTTCGAGGGCTTCACGCTGTTGCGCGAGCTCAAGGTCAGCCCGCGCAGCCAGGTCTGGCTGGCCACCGATGGCGAGCGCGGCACGCCCGTGGCGCTCAAGGTGCCCGGCCCGGACCTGCGCGAGGACGCCGAGGCGCTCGACCGCTTCGTGCTGGAGGAGTGGGTGGCCCGCCGCATCGACCATCCGCATGTGCTCAAGGCCTGGCAGGGCCAGCGCGCGCGGCGCCATCTCTTCGTGGCCACGGCCTATGTGGAAGGCCAGACGCTGGCCCAGTGGATGGTCGACCACCCGCGGCCCTCGCTCGACGAGGTGCGCGCCCTGCTCGACCAGG
>NZ_CAJYES010000026.1 GCF_913773995.1 uncultured Pseudacidovorax sp. | reverse complement strand
AGGCATAGAGCCCCACCACCCGCTCGGCCACGTGGCACAGCGGAAGGAAGCACATGCGCTCGTCGCGTTCGTCCTGCGGCAGGATGCGGTTCTGCCCGTGCACCACCGTCACCAGGCTGCGGTTGTTGTGCATGGCGCCCTTGGGCTTGCCGGTGGTGCCCGAGGTGTAGATCAGGATGGCCAGGTCCTCGGGGCCACGCAGCTCGCGCAGGCGTTCGAACTCGCCGGGGTGCGCCGCGTCGTGCGCACGGCCGCGCTCGCGCAGCGCGTCCAGGGTGATCACCATCGGGTCGCTGAACTCGGCCAGGCCCTTGGGGTCGATCAGCACGATGGTGTGCAGCAGCGGCAGACGGGCGCGCACCTCCAGCGCCTTGTCCAGTTGCTCCTCGTCCTCCACCACCAGCACGGTGGTGCGCGAGTCCTCGCACAGGTAGTGCACCTGGGCCGCGGCGTCGGTGGGATAGATGCCGTTGGAGACGCCCGCGGCACCCAGCACGGCGAGGTCGAGCCACACCCATTCGACGCGCGTGTTCGACAGGATCGACACGCAGTCGCCGGGCGCGAGGCCCTGCGCCACCAGGCCCATCGCGAGTTCGCGCACCAGCGTGCCGACCTCGTTCCAGCTCCAGCCGCGCCAGACGCCGAGGTCCTTCTGCCGCATCATGACGCGGTCGCCACGCGCCGCGACGCCGGCCCAGAAGATGCGCGAGATGGTGTCGCCGGGGACGACGAGGTCGTCCGTGGGCCTGAAGTGATCGAGATTCCAGAGTGCCATGCGCTGCCTCACCGCCAGTTCTTCTTTTTCTTCCAGCGCCGGTCTCCGCGGGCGCCGGCTTCCTTCATGCCGAGGTAGAACTCCTTGATGTCGTCCTTCTCGCGCAGCCGGTCGCAGGCGTCGTCCATGACGATGCGACCGTTCTCCAGCACGTAGCCGTGGTCGGCCACGTTCAGCGCCATGTTGGCGTTCTGCTCGACAAGCAGGATGGTGGTGCCGCGCTCGCGGTTGATGCGCACCACGATCTCGAAGATTTCCTTGGTCAGCCGCGGCGACAGGCCCAGGCTGGGCTCGTCGAGCAGGATCATGGCCGGGCCGGCCAGGATGGCGCGGGAGATGGCGAGCATCTGCTGCTGTCCGCCCGAGAGCAGCCCGGCGTCCTGCGCGGCGCGCTCGCGCAGGATGGGGAAGTAGCCGAACACCGTCTCCATGTCGCGGGCCACCGCGTCGCGGTCGCGCCGGGTGTAGGCGCCCATCAGCAGGTTGTCGCGCACCGAGAGCAGCGGAAACACCTCGCGGCCTTCGGGCACATGCGACAGGCCACGGCGCACGATCCAGGCCGGGTCGCGCGCCGTGATCTCCTCGCCCTCGAAGACGATGCTGCCCTTCTGCGGATCGATGATGCCGCTGATGGTCTTCAGGATGGTGGATTTGCCCGCGCCGTTGGAGCCCAGCACCGTCGCGATCTGCCCCGGCATCACGCGCAGGCTCACGCCGCGGATGGCCTTGACGGGGCCGTAGGCGCTTTCGACGTTGGCGAGCGACAGGGTCGGCTGCATGTCGGCCTGCGGCGCATGTGCGGCAATCGGCAGCGCGCTCATGCCATCGCCTCCATGCGCGGACGGCGCAGCGACGCCACATCGTCCACCGTGCCCAGGTAGGCCTCGATCACCGCCGGGTCGGACTGCACGGCGGCCGGCTCGCCCAGTGCCAGCACGGCGCCCTGGTTCATCGCCAACACCCGGTCGGACACCTTGGACACCAGGCCCATGTCGTGCTCGACCATCAGCACCGTCACGCCCAGGTCGCGCCGGATGTCCTGGATCCAGAAGGCCATGTCGCCGGTCTCCTCCACGTTGAGGCCGGACGAGGGCTCGTCCAGCAGCAGCAGCCGCGGCTCGGTGCACAGGGCGCGCGCCAGCTCCACGACCTTGCGCACGCCGTAGGGCAGGCCCGCCACCTGCGCATCGCGGTAGTGCTGCAGGTCGAGCAGGTCGATCACCTCCTCCACCTTGCGACGCGTCTCGCGCTCGGCGCGGCGCACCTGGGGCAGGAAGAGCATCTCGCTCCACACGCTCGTGCGGCGGCGGATGTGGCGGCCGATGAGGAGGTTCTGCAACACCGTCGCGTGCTCGAAGAGCTCGATGTTCTGGAAGGTGCGGGCGATGCCCAGGGCCGCCACCCCATGCGGCGGCACGTCGTTCAGGCGGCGGCCGGCAAACTGCAGCTCGCCGGTGGTGGCCTCGTAGATGCGGCTGATGAGGTTGAAGACCGTGGTCTTGCCCGCACCATTGGGGCCGATCAGCGTGAACACCTCACCGGGCATCACGTCGAAGCTCACGTCGTTGACCGCCAGCACGCCGCCGAAGCGCACGCTGAGGTGACGGGCCGAGAGAAGGGGCTGTGCGTTCACTTCAGCCTTTCGGATTTGGCGTAGGACTTCTGGCGGCGGAACATGCCGCGGCGGTAGAAGGGGTAGAGCTCCAGCCAGGTGCGCAGCTTGAGCCAGCGGCCGTAGATGCCCAGCGGCTCCAGCATCACGAAGGCGATCAGCACGCCGCCGTACACCACGCTCTGCAGCCCCGCGGCCTGCGCCATGGCGGGGGGCAGCCAGTCCTTGGCCAGGGAGATCAGCTGCGGCATGCCGATCAGGAAGATGGCGCCGAAGAAGGCGCCGTGCATGGAGCCCAGCCCGCCCACCACGATCATCAGCACCAGGTCGATGGACTGCACCAGGCCGAACTGGTCGGGCGAGATGAACTGCATCTTGTGCGCATACAGCGCGCCGCCCAGGCCCGCCAGCGCGGCGGAGATGGCGAAGGACATGAACTTGAAGCGCGCCAGCGGAATGCCCATGCTCTGCGCCGAGATCTCCGAATCGCGCATGGCGACGAAGGCGCGGCCGGTGGGCGAGCGCAGCAGGTTCAGCACCACCAGCGTGGCGCCGACCATACACAGCAGGCACAGGAAGTACAGCGCCTCGGTGCTGTCCAGCGGCCGGCCGAAGAGCGTGGCGCTGGCCACCGCCTTGCCGGCGTTGCCGCCGGTCACGCTCTCCCAGCGGGCCAACACCTCCTCGACGATGAAGCCGAAGGACAGGGTGGCGATCGCCAGGTACATGCCCTTGACGCGCAGCGCCGGCAGGCCCACCACCACCCCCACGGCCGCCGCCAGCGCCATCGAGCAGGCCAGGCTCACGGGTAGCGGCCAGCCGCGCGCGATCAGGTAGGCCTCGGTGTACGCCCCCACGCCCATGAAGGCCGCATGGCCGATGGAGAACTGCCCCGTGAAGCCGGCCAGCAGCATCAGCCCCACGGCCACGATGGCGTAGATGAAGACGAAGGTCAGCTGCGCGACCCAGTAGGTGGACAGCAGCCAGGGCGCGGCGAGCAGCGCCAAGAGCAGCAGCCCGTACCAGAAGCGCTGGCCGCCGTGGCGGGCCAGGTCGATGTCCTGGTCGTAGCAGGTCTTGAAGATGAAACGCATGGCTCAGACCTTCTTGCGGGCGCGGTCGCCGAAGAGCCCGGTGGGCTTGATGGCCAGCATGAGCAGCACCACCACGTAGGGCACCACGTCCTTGAAGCCTTCGGGCAGGTAGAAGCCCGACAGCGCCTCGACCAGGCCGATGATCAGACCGCCCACGATGGCGCCCGGCAGGCTGCCGAAGCCGCCCACGATGGCCGCCGGAAAGGCCTTGAGCCCGATGAAGCCCATGTTGGCGTGCACGAAGGTGACCGGCGCCAGCAGCAGGCCGGCGGCGGCGGCCACCGCGGCGGCCAGCGCCCACACCAGCCCGTTGAGGCGCTGCACCGGAATGCCCATGTAGTAGGCCGCCAGCTGGTTCTGCGACGAGGCCTGCATGGCGATGCCCACGCGCGTGAAGCGGAACAGCAGCCAAAGCGCGGTGCACAGGCCCGCCGTCGCCACGATCACCACCAGCTGCTCGGCGCCCAGGACCACCGCGCCGCCCAGGGCCACGGTCTCACCCTTGTAGGGGACGGCGAGCGTGTGGGTGTCGGTGCCCACGCCCGGCACCATGGTGGTCAGCCCGCGCATCACATAGCCCAGGCCGAAGGTGAGCATCACGATGGTGAACTGCGGCTGGCCCAGCACCGGCCGCACGATCAGCCGCTCGATCAGCAGGCCGAGCAGCGCCATGGCGCCCAGCGCCGCCAGGGCGGCCAGCCAGAAGGGCCAGCCGAACAGGCCCATGCCCGCGAAGCCGGCGAAGGCGCCCAGCATCATCAGGTCGCCCTGCGCGAAGTTGACGGTCTCGGTGGCCTTGTAGATGAGCACGAAGCCCAGCGCGATCAGCCCGTAGACGCAGCCCTGCGCCAGGCCTGCGATGACGATCTGCAGTACCAGCAATGGTTTGTCTCCTGCTCGTTGTTCGTTCTGCGTGCCGGCATGGGCCGGCGCGGAACGAACCATAAGCAGTCCGACGGGACGGAATATCGTCGCATCCGACGATCTCCCGGCAGGGTGCGGGTTTGAACCGAGACGAGAAGGATGAAAGCGCAACGCGGCACGGGCCGGCGGGCCCGTGCGTGGGCAGGCGGCGCCTCAGGTGCGCGCGGCGCGCAGGTCCTGCAGCCGCTGCTCGGCCTGCTGGCGCAGGTCGGCATACACGCTGCGGCCGTGGGCATCGATGGCCACGGTGGCCGGCCCCAGGTCCTCGACCTCCAGCGTCAGCAACCGGAACTGGGCGATGTAGTCGGTCCAGTGAACGGCGACCACGCGCCGGATGGCCTGCGACAGCAGCGTGCAGCCGCCGCCCAGGAAGGACAGGTACACGCAGCCCTGCCGCTGCAGCGCCTGCACGCTGGCGGCATCCAGGCCGCCCTTGCCGCCCACCAGCCGCAGGCCGGCACCTTCGATGAGGGCCGGCATGTAGGGGCTGTAGCGGGTGCTGGTGGTGGGGTTGAGGTAGAGCGCCTCGTGGCCCTGCCCGTCCGCGCGCTCGCGGTTGAAGCAGCTCAGGTGAAAGAAGGCGCCGCCGTGCAGGTCCACCGGCAGCGGCTCGCCGCGCGCCAGGTGGTCCACCATGCGCTGGTGCGTGGGCAGGCCGATGGACATGGTGACCGTGCCGCTGACGGTGACCAGGTCGCCCACCGCCAGGGCCACGGCCTCGGCGCGCTCGAGAGGCAGTCGCAGCGCCTTCATTCCATGCGCTCCACGCGGCCATCGGCATGCAGGCGCGCCCGCGTGCGGCGGTTGATCCAGCAGTTCAGGCTCACGGCGACCGGCACGAAGCCGTGCGAGGCCGCGTACTCGATGTGCACCGCCATGGCCGTGGTGTCGCCGCCCGTGCCCATGGGGCCGAAGCCCAGGCGGTTGATGGCGGCGAGCAGCCGGCCTTCCATCGCGGCCAGCACGGGCTCCGGGTTGGTCCGGCCGAAGGGGCGCAGCACGGCCTCCTTGGCGATGCGCGCCGCATGGTCGAAGGTCCCGCCAATGCCCACCCCCACGACGATGGGCGGACAGGGCTGCGAGCCGGCGCGCATCACCGTGTCGAGCACGTAGTTCTCGATGGTCTCCAGCGAGGGGTAGACGAAGGTGTCCAGCGCCTCCCACCGGCCCGTGCCCATGGCCTTGGGCGCGCAGGTGATGTCCACGTAGTCGGCCTCGTCCAGCAGGTCGAAGGTGACGATGGGCATGTCCTTGCCCGCATGGCTG
>NZ_CAJYES010000025.1 GCF_913773995.1 uncultured Pseudacidovorax sp. | reverse complement strand
GGATCGGCCGCCGTGGCGCCAGCCGCGTCGCAGGAGCCGCTGGCTGCTGCTATGCGCTCCTGCTCGCCCTGCTGCTCGCCATGCCGGGCTATGCCGCCCTGCTTGCCCTGCTGGCCGTGTTCGGCCTGCTGACCAGCGTGTTCGACGTGGCCATCAACACCGAGGCCGCGGCCATCGAACTGGCGGAAGGCGTGCCGCGCATGAGCGGCATGCATGGCATGTTCAGCCTGGGCGGCATGGCCGGCGCCAGCAGCGGCGCGGCGCTGCTGGCCGCGGGCTGGCCGCCCGTAACCCATCTGGCGGTCGTCGCGGTGGTGATGGCGATTGCCATCGGCATGGCGGCGACACGCATGCTCCCGGCCGCCCACACGGCCTCAGCGAGCGGGGGCGCGGGCGGGGGTCTGCGCGATGCGGGCGGGCCACTGCTCGTCCTGGGCCTGCTCGCCGCCCTGGGGCTGGTGGCCGAAGGCGCGATGTACGACTGGAGCGTGCTGTACCTGCAGCAGGAACTGGGGAGTCCGCAGCAGCAGGCCGCCCTCGCCTATGCCAGCTTCTCGGCGGCCATGGCGGCCGCCCGCTTTGGCGGCGATGCGTTGCGCGCACGGATTCCTTCCACGCAGTTGCTGGCGGGAAGTGCGTTGCTGGCAGCCGCCTCAATGACCGTCGGACTGCTCACGCATTCGCCCTGGATGGCGCTGGCCGCCTTCGCTGGCGTCGGTCTGGGCTTTGCGAATGTAGTGCCGCTGCTGTTCGCCGCAGCGGCGCGAGTTCCGGGCGTGGAGCCCGCGCGGGGCATCGCGGCCGTTTCGGCGGCAGCCTATCTGGGCTTCATGGCCGGGCCGCCGGTGATCGGATTGATCGCCGGCGCCAGTTCGCTCACCTACGCACTGTCGGTGGTGGTGGTGTTCGCGCTCGCGCTGGCCATTTCAGCGCCGCTCGCCGGGCGGGGCGACGCCCGCTGAAGAGCGGCGCCGCCCCCTGACTCAGCGCACCGAGGGCGCGGCACGCATGGTGGCGTGCACCGCCACGTCGGCAAAGGCCGCGCCGAACTTTTTGGCCAGGCGCTCGGCCACGTTGTCACGGCGGGTGTAATCGACCACATCCTCGGCCTGGATCACGTCGCGAGCGACGTAATCGATGCTGCCGAGCTGGTCGGCCAGGCCCAGATCCACGGCTTCCTGGCCGGTCCAGAACAGGCCGCTGAACAGGCCGGGCGTGTCGAGCTTGAGCCGCTCGCCCCGGCCCTTCTTGACCACGTCGATGAACTGCGCATGGATCTGGTCGAGCATGCGCTGGGCGTGGGCGCGCTGGACGTCACTCATAGGGCTGAACGGGTCAAGGAAGCCCTTGTTCTCGCCGGAGGTGAGCAAGCGGCGCTCGACGCCCAGCTTCTCCATCGTGCCGGTGAAGCCGAAACCGTCCATCAGCACGCCGATGCTGCCGACGAGGCTGGCCTTGTCGACATAGATCTTGTCGGTGGCGGCGGCGATGTAGTAGGCGGCCGAAGCGCAGCTTTCTTCGACCACGGCGTAGATCGGCTTGCCGTGCTTGGCCCGCAGACGCTTGATCTCATCGTGGATGATGCCGGCCTGCACCGGGCTGCCACCGGGCGAGTTGATGAGCAGCACGACGCCCTTGGAGCCCGGATCCTCGAGCGCACTCTTGAGCGAGGCGATCACGAATTCGGCACTGGCGTCGGCGCCGTCGGCAATCTCCCCGCGGATGCTCACCACGGCGGTGTGGGCGGTCGTGGTGGCCGTGCTGGGCGCCGCACGGCTCAGGGCCATCCAGGCCAGCGCAATGAAGAACACCAGCCAGGCGAGGCGCACGAAGGTCTTCCAGCGCCGAGCGGCGCGCTGCTCCTTCAACGAGGCAAAAGCCAGTTTCTCCAGGGTGGCGCGCTCCCAGCCGGGGGCGGAGGTCGGATCGTTTTTCACGGAAGTGGGTGCAGAGGCTGCGGATTCGTTCAGGGGCGCGGGCTCGGGCTCGAAAGGCTCGAAGCCGGAGGGTTCCAGGCGGTCGGGAGGACTCATGATGCGGGGGGCCGTCGAGCCACAGCGGTCGGTATGGGCTCGGATTCAGAAGGTGAACGGGCGCAGGTTCCAGGCAGTATGCCAGTGCACCACGCCCTCGATTTCGCTAAGTTCGATGCGCACCAGGCCGCCGCGGCAGGGCCCACCGGCACATGCGCCGGTATCTGGCGAGTACGCGGCGCCATGCGTGGCGCAAAGGAGCCAGCGGCCCGTGTCATCGAAGAAGCGCCCCTCCTGATAGTCCATTTCCATGGCGACATGGGTGCAACGGTTCAGGTAGGCATGCGGCCGACCTTGCCAACGGATGGCAAAGGCCCGGCAGGTCTGGCCGCCATAGATGACGTCGAACGGAACCGCCAGCCCGCCATCTATGAGATCGGCGCTGCGGCACAGGGGAATGGGGGCGTCGTCGGCCACGCGGGCAGCGTACCAAAGAACACCTTGCGCGCCGTGTCAGGGGTTGCCGCGACGCCACACACCGCAAGCGCCACCTCGCTCGCAGGCGCAATGCCTTGCCGATCGCCCTCAACCGTGCTGAAGAAGCCAGTCGGAGAGCTCCGCCACCGAATGCGCCACATGCAGCGGCGCCAATGCCTCGAAGCCCTCGGTCGAGTGGGCGCCATAGCCCACGCCCACGCTGGCGCAGCCGGCATTGCGCGCCAGCTGCAGGTCGTGCACCGTGTCCCCGATCATCAGCGTGCGCTCGGGCGTCACGTCCAGTTCCTCCATCAGCTCCAGCAGCATGCGCGGATGCGGCTTGCCGAAGGTCTCGTCGGCCGTACGCGAAGCATCGAAGCGGTGGCGCAGTGCCACGGTGTGCAAGGCCTGATCCAGGCCGCGACGCGACTTGCCGGTGGCCACCGCCAGCTTGTGGCCGCGGGCGGCCAGGGCGTCCAGCAGCGGCAGGACACCGTCGAAGAGGACGAGGTCTTCCTGGTGGCGCAGGTAGTGGAAGCGGTAACGCTCGCCGAGCTCCCCGTACTTTTCGGGCGGCACGTCCGGCGCAGCGCGGGCGAGCGCCTCGGCCAGCCCCAGGCCGATGACCCAGGCCGCATCATGGTCGCTGGGGCGCTGGCCACCGACGTCCACAACCGCTTCCTGGATGCAACGAACGATGACCGCGGTGGAGTCGTACAGCGTTCCGTCCCAGTCGAAGGCGATCAGGTCGAAGCGCCGGCCGTCAGTCGATGTGTCAGTGTTCGTCATCGGAATCGCTCAGGGCGGCCAGCGCCTGTGGGGGCAGGAGTCCAGCCAGTTCTTCGGGGAGCGCTGCCTCCAGCGCCACGGACGCCTCGGACACGGGGTGCTGGAAGCGCAAGCGCCAGGCATGCAGGAACATGCGGCGCAGGCCCAGGCGCGCCAGCGTGCGGCGGCGCTCGAAATCGCCGTACTTGTCGTCGCCGGCGATCGGGTGCCCCTCGTGCGCCAGGTGCACGCGGATCTGGTGGGTGCGGCCGGTCTTGATGGTCACGGCCAGCAGGCTCATCGGCGCGCCGTCGCCAGGCAGTCGCACCCGCGCGACCACGCGCACCAGCGTGAGGGCCCGCATGGCGTCGGGATGGTCCTTGTCCACCACCTTCACCCGGCGCTCGCCCTCGGCGGCGCCATCCTTCGGCGGCAGCAAATACCGGGCGAGCGAGGCGTCGAGCACCTTGCGGCGGGCCGGCCATTCGCCTTCCACCAGTGCCAGATAGGTCTTGCCGGTCTCCCGGGTGCGAAACTGTGCCTGCAGCGCCGTGAGCGCACTGCGCCGCTTGGCCACCAGCAGGATGCCGGAGGTTTCGCGGTCGAGACGGTGAACAAGTTCAAGGAAGCGTGCCATGGGCCGGGCGGCGCGCAGTTGCTCGATGACGCCGAAGCTCACGCCGCTGCCCCCATGCACGGCCGTGCCGGCGGGCTTGTTGACCGCGAGCAGGACCTCGTCTTCCATCAGCAGGTCGAAATCGCGGGAGGGCACAGCCGGGGCGGACGGCGCCGGGGCGGCCGTCACGCGGACCGGGGGCAGGCGCACCACATCGCCTTCTTCCACCCGGGAGTCGGCCTGCACGCGACCCTTGTTCACCCGCACCTCACCGGATCGGATGATGCGGTAGACATGGGTCTTGGGCACGCCCTTGAGGTGACGGAAAAGAAAGTTGTCCAGGCGCTGTCCGGCAGACTCGGCGTCCACCGTCACCAACCGGACTTCGGGGGCCGGCGCCCGCGCCGGACGCTCTTTGGGGCCGGGCTTAAGACCTATAATATTTGTCACCAGCGCGGCTCGGTCAGTGCTTATTCGAACGAGAAGTTTAGAGCACCCGCCGGAAGCGCTGGAGGTCGATGCCACTTGCGTGGTCCACCATCGCCGGCCCCGCGCCCACCAGGCCACGGGCGGCGCCGGGCGCGCAAGGCGAGCCGACGCCGACGAAACCCCGAGACGGATTTTCCCTTGCCGGCCGGCGGCCTGTTCTTTCAGAGACGGGCGCCGGACGGTGGATCGATGCGAGACCCCCTTGTGCTGCTGATGTGGCTGCTCCGTATGTGCCTGCGCTGGCTGATGCCGGTGGCAGCGCCCATGCATCCAGCGCCTGCCACCTCGGTGCCTGCCCAGCCACCCGACGTTCCCAAGATGTCCGGCCGGCGGCAGATCGGTCTTGCGCCCATCCTCGCGCCCCCTCCCCTGCTGCGTCCTGCGGGCTGATGCCCGGCCGGTGGCTGCGTGCCGCCTGCACACCTGCGGAAAGGAGAACGGCGCTGTCCCGTCGTTTCGCCGCGTCGTCCGCGCATCGTGGGCCCCTTGCGGGCCAGTGATGACACACGAACAAGGACACGCACTCCCATGAAACGGATGCTGATCAACGCCACGCAGGCCGAAGAACGCCGCCTGGCGATCGTGGACGGGCAGAAGCTGCTCGACTACGAAATCGAGATCGAAGGGCGCGAACAGCGCAAGGGCAACATCTACAAGGCCGTCGTCACCCGCGTCGAGCCCAGCCTGGAGGCTTGCTTCGTCGACTACGGCGAAGACCGCCACGGCTTCCTGCCCTTCAAGGAAATCTCCAAGCAGTACTTCGCCGAAGGCGTCTCTGCCAGTCAGGCCCGCATCCAGGATGCGATCCGCGAAGGCCAGGAGCTGATCGTCCAGGTCGAAAAGGAAGAGCGCGGCAACAAGGGCGCTGCCCTCACCACATTCATCAGCCTGGCCGGCCGCTACGTGGTGCTGATGCCCAACAACCCGCGCGGCGGCGGCGTCAGCCGGCGCATCGAGGGCGAGGACCGCGCCGAGCTCAAGGAGGCGATGGACCAGCTCGAGTACCCCAAGGGCATGTCCATCATCGCGCGCACCGCCGGCATCGGCCGCACCGCGCCCGAGCTGCAGTGGGACCTGAACTACCTGCTCAAGCTGTGGAGCGCCATCGACGGCGCCGCCAAGGGCGGCAAGGGCGCCTTCCTGATCTACCAGGAATCGTCCCTCGTCATCCGTGCCATCCGTGATTACTTCAATCACGACATCGGCGACATCCTCATCGACACCGACGACATCTACGAGCAGGCGCAGCAGTTCATGGCGCACGTCATGCCCGAGCATGCCGCCCGCGTGAAGCGCTACCGCGACGACGCCGCGCTGTTCAGCCGCTTCCAGATCGAGCACCAGATCGAGTCGGCCTATGCCCGCACGGTGCAGCTGCCCTCCGGCGGCGCCATCGTGATCGACCACACCGAAGCGCTGGTGTCCATCGACGTCAACTCGGCCCGCGCCATCAAGGGCGGCGACATCGAGGAGACCGCGACCCGCACCAACCTCGAAGCCGCCGACGAAGTGGCCCGCCAGATGCGCCTGCGCGACCTGGGCGGCCTGATCGTCATCGACTTCATCGACATGGACGAGTCGAAGAATCGCCGCGAGGTCGAGAACCGCCTGCGCGACGCGCTGCGCCAGGACCGCGCCCGCGTGCAGTTCGGCACCATCAGCAAGTTCGGCCTGATGGAAATGAGCCGCCAGCGCCTGAAGCCCGCGCTGTCCGAAGGCTCGTCGATCCCCTGCCCGCGCTGCGGCGGCTCCGGCCACATCCGCGACACCGAGTCGAGCGCGCTGCAGATCCTGCGCATCATTCAGGAAGAGTCCATGAAGGACAACACCGCCGCCGTGCACGTGCAGGTGCCGGTGGAGGTCGCCTCCTTCCTGCTGAACGAGAAGCGCACCGAGATCGCCAAGATCGAGCTCAAGCAGCGCGTCAACGTGCTGATGATCCCGAACAAGACGCTGGAGACGCCCAACTACAAGCTGGAGCGGATGAAGCACGACGACCCGCGCCTGGACCAGCTGCGTGCCAGCTACACCATGGCCGACGAGGTCGAGGACCCGACGCGCATCACCCGCCGCTCGCAGGAGCCGACCAACCGCCAGAGCCCCGTCATCAAGGGCGTGCTGCCGGATGCGCCGGCCCCCGTGGTGCAGCCGCGCGAAGAAAAGCCGGCCGCGCAGGCGCCTGCTGCTGCAGCGCCCGTGATCGCACCGGCGCCGGCCGCACCGGCACCCGCCGAACGTGGCTTCTTCGGCTGGCTCAAGGGCCTGTTCGGCGCTACGCCGGCGCCGGCGCCGGTCGCTGCGCCAGTGTCCGCGCCGGCACCGGCCTCAGAAGAGTCGGCCCGCCCTGGCGGCAATCGCCGCGGCGAACGGGGCGGCCGCAATGGTCGTGGTGAGGGCCGTGGCGGTGAAGGCCGCGGTGAAGGCCGTGGCAATGGTCATCGCGAAGGCCGCGGTGAACGCGCAGAGCGCGGCGAAGGCCGTGGCGAGCGCCGCGAGGCGCTGAGTGGCGAAGGCCGGCGCG
>NZ_CAJYES010000024.1 GCF_913773995.1 uncultured Pseudacidovorax sp. | reverse complement strand
ACTGGAGTTCAGACGTGTGCTCTTCCGATCTACCCGCCCATCCCCCAGGAAGACCGGCACGGCCACGGCCACCGCTCCCTTGATGAGTTCGTCGCGGCTGACTTCGTAGCCCTGCTCGCGGATGAGCTGCAGACGCTCGCGCAGCACGTCGCCTTCCGGGCCGGCAGGCAGGTGGGCCTCGGGGGCCTGCAGATGCGCCAGGATCACGCGACCGCTGGCACCGCGGGCCACGACGTCGCGGTGGCCGACACCGCGCTTGAAACTCAACGGCTGGGCGCTGGGCAGTTCGGCGACGCAGACGCGGTGGTCGCCCTGGTGCAGCAGCAGCGCGACGGTTTCGCCCGTCTGCTCCCACAGGGCCTGCAGCATGGGCTGGGCCAGCGCCGCCACGTCCAGGCCGGTGCTCCACACATGCGCCAATTGGGCCACCGAAGCCCCCAATGCGAACCGCTGGGGCTCGCCGCTCGAGATGATGAAGCCCTTGTTCTCCAGCGTGCGCAGCAGCCGGTAGAGCGTGGGTCTGCTCAGATCCACCCGCTTGAGCAATTCGCCGGCCGTCAGCGCCTGGTCGCCCGGCCCGAAGGCCAGAAGGATGTCCAGGGCACGTTCCACGGCGCGTACGCCTTCACCCGATTTTTCTTCTGCGTCCAAGCGAGCACTCCTGTGTTGGGTCGCGGATTGTCAGCGGCCCATTGTCCATCAGACGGACAGAATGACCACTAGTTGACCATACTCAAACGAGTCCGCACAATGGATACATGTCCATCAAATGGACTCGACGATGACAATGGAGAACACCCGATGAACAAGGAAATGTCCGAAACCCTCACCCGCGTCGGCCCGGGTACCCGCATGGGCGAGCTGCTGCGCCGCTACTGGGTGCCGGCCCTGATGTCCAGCGAGATCGCCGAGCCGGACGGCCCGCAGGTACGCGTCCAGCTCATGGGCGAGAAGCTGCTCGCCTTCCGCAACACCGATGGCCGCGCATGCCTGATCGGGGAGTTCTGCTCGCACCGGGGCGTGTCGCTCTACTTCGGTCGCAACGAGCAGAACGGCATCCGGTGCGCCTACCACGGCGTCAAGTTCGATGGCGATGGTCACTGCGTGGACGTGCCCTCCTCGCCCCAGTCGTGCGCGCGGATGCACATCAAGGGCTATCCGTGCATCGAGCGCGGCGGCGTGGTGTGGACCTACATGGGCCCGGAAGGCCAGCAGCCCGAGCTGCCGGAGGTCGAGTGGTGCACGCTGCCGCCCGAACAGGTGTTCGTCTCCAAGCGACTGCAATACAGCAACTGGCTGCAGGCGATGGAAGGCGGCATCGACACGGCGCATGTGTCGTACGTCCATCGCTACGAGGTCGACTCCGACCCCATGCACCAGGGTGTGAAAGCGCTCGACTACATCAAGGCCGACGGCAACGTGATCTTCGAGATCGAGAAGACGCCATTCGGCCTGAGCCTGTTCGGCCGGCGCAACGGCGAGCCCGACTCGTATTACTGGCGCATCACGCAGTGGCTGTTTCCGTGGTTCACCCTGATCGCCCCTTTCGGCGAGCACGCGCTGGCGGGCCACGTCTGGGTGCCCATCGACGACCACCATTGCTGGGCCTGGAGCATCAACTGGCGACCCGACCGTGCGCTCAGCGATGAAGAACTCGAAGCCATGCGCGCGGGCAAGGGCATCCATGTGGAATACGAAGCACCGGGCAGCTTCGTGCCCGCCGCCAACCGCGATAACGACTACATGATCGACCGTGTCGCCCAGCGCGAGCAGCGCTCGTACAGCGGCGTGTTCGGCTTTTCGGCGCAGGACTATTCGCTGCAGGAGAGCATGGGCCCGATCCAGGATCACGAAGCCGAGCGGCTGCTGCCCACCGACAAGGCCATCGTGATGGCCCGCCGCATGCTGAACGAAGCTGCGCTGGGACTCGAACAGGGCGAAGCGCCACCGGCGCTGAATCCGCAGGCGCAGCGCGTGCGCCCGGCTGGCGTGCTGCTGCCGCGAGCGCAGAGCCCGCTGGAGTGGGCCCGTACGGAGCTGGCCGACAGCACGCGCAAACCGGTCTTCAGCCTCTGAAGCCGGCGTCCGCCCCACGAACGACAGGAGACACCATGCGAATTCCCAAGACACTCGCGCTGGCCGTGCTGACCACGGCTTGCGCCAGCGCTGCCTGGGCCGCGGATGCAGCCGCGGACTGGAAGCCCAACCGGCCCGTGCGCATCATCGTGCCCATCGTGGGCAGCACGAACGACGTGCTGGCCCGGCTTGTCGCGCCCAAACTGCAGGAGGCCTTCGGGCAACCTTTCGTGGTCGAGAACAAGGGCGGGGCCGGCGGCAACATCGGCGCCGCCGAAGTCGCACGCGCCGCGCCGGACGGACAGACGCTGCTGGTGGGCTACAACGGCCCGCTGGCCATCAATGTCACGCTCTTCGACAAGATGCCCTTCGATCCGCGCAAGGACCTGGCGCCCATCGTGCTCGCCGTGAAGTCGCCGCAGTACCTGGTGGTCAATCCGTCCACGGGCATCCGCGACGTGCGCGACTTCATCGCCATGGCGAAGGCCAACCCCGCCAAATATTCCTATGGCTCTGTCTCGATGGGCAGCGCCTCGCACCTGACCATGGAAATGATGAAGTCGGCTGCCGACTTCCGGATGACCCATGTGCCTTACCGCGGCGCGGGGCCGGCCGTGGCCGACCTGCTGGCCGGGAACGTGCAGGCAGGCTTCTTCGTGCCGGGCAATGTGCAGGGCTTCGTGAAGGAAGGGCGTCTGAAACTGCTGGCCACCAGCGGTGCCAAGCGCTTTCCCAGCACACCCGATGTGCCCACGCTGGCCGAGTCGGGCCTGAAGGATTTCGAAGCCACGTCATGGATCGGCTTCCTGGCCCCTGGAGGCACGCCGCCGAACATCATCAAACGCTACAACGAGGAGTTCGTGCGCATCCTCGCCATGCCAGACATCAAAGCCCGCCTGGAGGAGATGGAGTTCGAAGTGGTCGCCGGTTCGCCGCAGGACTTCAGCCGCTGGATCGACACCGAGATCAGCCGCTGGGGCAAGGTGATCAAGGACACGGGCGCGAAGGTGGACTGAGGATGGCTGCGACGAACTCCGCTCGGCTGGCCGGCAAGGTCGCCCTCATCACTGGCGCAGGTGCCGGCATCGGTGCGGCGACGAGCCGGCTGTTCTGCCGCGAGGGCGCCCGCGTGGCCCTGGTCGACGCCGACGCCGAAGCGCTGGCACGGACGCAGGCAGCGCTGCGCAAAGAGTTTCCTGATGCGTCAACGCTGACCCTGGCGGCCGATGTCCGCGACGAAGCCGCTGCCACCGACATGGTGGCGCGATGCGTGCGGGACTGGGGCGGCCTGCATGTGCTGGTCAACAACGCCGCGATGCGCAACTACAGCCCGGTCGACGCGCTCACGGCAGAGCAGTGGCAGGCCATGGTGGCGGTGAATCTGGTCGGCATGAGCCAGTACTGCAAAGCCGCCCTGCCGGCATTGCGCACCAGCGGGTGCGGTGCCGTGGTGAACGTGTCGTCGTGCTATGCGGTGACCGGTCGCAAGGGCATGGCCCTGTATGACGCGACCAAGGCGGCGCAGCTGGCCTTCACCCGCACGCTCGCCTTCGAGGAGGCACCGAACGGGGTGCGCGCCAATGCCATCTGCCCCGGCTCGACACTCACGGACTTCCATGTGCAGCGGGCCACCCTGTCGGGCAAGTCGGTGGAGCAACTGCGCACCGAGCGCAGCACCAGTTCGCTGATCGGGCGCTGGGCCGATCCGGTGGAGATCGCCCATCCGATCCTGTGGCTCGCCTCGGACGAGGCATCGTTCATCACCGGCACCACGTTGATGGTGGACGGCGGCCTGCACATCATGTGAGGCCGCGGCCGGCGGTCGCGCATCGACCCGCCCCGTCCGAAGTGCTGAGGCGGGTCGGCGCTGAAGGTTCGCTCAGTTGTCGAGCGTCAGCTTCTGCTTCTGCACCACGTCCTTGTAGACCGCGTATTCGGCCTTGATCTGTTCGGCGAACTGCTCGGGCGTGTTGGCAACGATGATCGAGCCGGTGTCTTCGATGCGCTTGCGCACAGCCGGGTCTTCCAGCGCCTTCTTGGTGCCGGCGCTGATCTTGTCGACCACGTCCTTGGGCAGGCCCTTGGGGCCCAGGATGCCGTAGTAGGCCATGCGGTTCACGGGTTCCAGGCCCACTTCCTTGAAGGTGGGCACGTTGGGCAGCTCCTTCAGGCGCTGCGGCGCGGCCACCACGATGGGCACCAGCTTGCCGGCCTTGATGAAGGGCAGCGCCGAGGGCAGGTTGTCGAAGATCATGGGCACCTGGCCCGCCACCACGTCATTGAGGGCCGGGCCAGCGCCGCGGTAGGGAATGTGCGTGATGAAGGTGCCGGTCACGCTCTTGTACAGCTCCATCAGCAGGTGACCGATGCCGCCGGTGCCGGAGGTGCCGTACGAGTACTTGCCCGGATTCTTCTTCAGCTCGGCGATGAAGCCCGCATAGTCCTTGGCCGGAAAGCTGGGGTTCACGGCGATCACGTTCGGCGTCGCCGCGATGTTGATGATGGGCGTGAAGTCGGTCAGCGGGTTGTACGGCGTCTTGGGGTTGATCGCCGGATTGGCGGCCGTGCTGG
Organism: uncultured Pseudacidovorax sp.; assembly: GCF_913773995.1. Lineage (GTDB taxonomy): Bacteria > Pseudomonadota > Gammaproteobacteria > Burkholderiales > Burkholderiaceae_C > Xenophilus. The sequence continues at coordinate 17,577 of NZ_CAJYES010000024.1, read as the reverse complement.
ACACGGTGGCCACGCCCAGCTTGTAGCCGTCCGGGGTGGCGCGTGCGGTTTCCAGCGCACCCACCGCGCCACCGCCGCCGGCCTTGTTGACCACCACCACCGGCTGACCCAGGATCTTGCCCAGCGGATCGGCAATGACCCGGCCCACGATGTCCGTGGTGCCGCCGGGTGCGAAGGGCACCTGCAGCTCGATCGGCCGCTCGGGATAGCCTTGCGCGAATGCGGCGGGCGTCGCCACGAGGGCGGCGAGCACGGCACCACCGGCCAGTGCTTTCCAGGGACTGCGTTGCATGGTTGTTTCCTTTAGACGTTGTCGAGAGCGGCCGCGCACCGTGTGCGCATCGCGCCACAGGGCGGCCCGTCGGGCACGGCCAGGGGTAAGGCCGGCGGGCAGTGTGGCGCGGCAGCGGCGCGGCGTCGTCCGTAGCCGCGGGCTGGCGGCCTCCGTGGCGCTACGCAGGGGTTATCCCCAATCGGGGCAGGCGCAGTTCTACAGGCCGTGCTCGCGCAGGAAGCGGTACAGCCCGTGGCTGTTGGCCACGCCCAGCTTGGCGAACACATGCGCGCGATGGGTCTCGATGGTGCGCAGCTCCACCGGCGCCAGCTCCTGCGCGATCTCCTTGTTGGGCTTGCCCTCGGCCACCAGCCGCGCGACCTGCATCTCGCGCGGCGTGAGCTTCTGCCACAGCGCCTGCGCGGCCTGGCGCGCGTGGCGGCGCTCGGCGCAGGCCTGGGCCTTCTCCAGCGCCTTGGCGACGGCGGCCAGCAGGCGCTCGTCGTTGCAGGGCTTCTCGAGCCAGCCGAGGGCGCCGTTCTGCACCGCCTCCACGGCCATGGGAATGTCGCCATGGCCGGAGAGGAAGAGCACCTCCAGCGCGCTGTCCCGCTGCCGCAGCGCATCGAAGACCTGCAGCCCAGTCATGCCGCCCAGGCGCAGGTCGAGGATCACGCAGCCTGGGTGCTGCAGGTCGGCGCCGGCCAGGAAGTCCTCGCCGCTTTCGAAGGTGCGCACCGCATAGCCGCGCGACAGCAGCAGCAGGCCCAGCGAGCGGCGCACGGCCTCGTCGTCGTCGACGACACACAGGTTGTTGGCGGGCAGGGTCATGGGCAGGCGATGGGCAATTCGAGCGTGAAGACGGTGCCGCCGCCTTCGCGCCCGGCAAAGGTCAGGCGGCCGCGGTGGGCCTCGACGATGGTGCGGCAGATGTTGAGGCCCAGGCCGAGCCCGCCCGGGCGCGTGGTGAAGAAGGGCTCGAACACCTGGTTGGCGATGGCCGGATCGATGCCCGTGCCGCGGTCCGCCAGCTGCAGCTGGATGCAGCCCCCGTGCTGCTGTGCCTCGATGTCGAGCCGGCGCTCCGCGGCCGGCACCGCGCGCACCGCATGCAGGCTGTTGGAGACCAGGTTGAGCAGCACCTGCTCCAGCAGCACGCGGTCGCCGCGCAGCAGCGGCAGGTCGTCGGGGATGCGCACCTTGAGCGTCACCTGGCAATCCCGCAGTTCGCCGCGCAGCAGGGCCAGCGCCTGCGCCACCAGCGTGGCAAGCGCGCAGTCCTCGACCCCCGCGGTGCGCTGGCGAACGAAGCCGCGGATGCGTCGCACGATCTCGGCGCTGCGCTGGGCCTGCGCGATGGTGTCGTCCAGGCTCTGGGCCAGCAAGGCGCCATCGCCGCGCTGCGCGAAGGCCTTGGCCGCACTCGCAAAGCTGCTCAGCGCCATCAGCGGCTGGTTCAGCTCATGGGCCAGCGTCGAGGCCATCTCGCCCAGACTGGCCAGGCGCTGGGCATGCTGCAGCTGCGCTTCGTTCTGGCGCTGCTGCAGCTCGGCGCGCCTCTGCTCGGTCACGTCGACCACCGAACTCATCCAGCCCGCGTGCCGGCCCTCGGCATCGATCAGCGGTGCGGTGTAGACCATGGTGATGACCTCGTGCCCGTCCTTGTGCCGCAGCCGCGACTCGTGGCCGTCGGGCGCACTGCGGCCACTCATCATGGCGTCGTAGTGGTGCCAGTGGCGCGTGACCTCGTCGGGATGCCAGTAGGGATAGGGCGGCAGCCGGCCCAGCAGTTCACCGGCCTCGAAGCCCGTCATCTGGCAGAAGGCGGGATTGACGTAGGTGATGCGCCCTTCCACGTCGCGCGCCCGCATGCCCACGGGCAGCGCGTCTTCCATGGCCTTGCGGAAGGCATGCGCCTCGCCCAGGGCGTGGGTGCGCTCCTCGACGCGAAGCTCCAGCTCACGGCGGGCGTCGCGCTGCTCGGCAAAGCGCCGCTCGCGCAGGCGCCAGTAGAGCCCGCCCAGCAGCAGCAAGCTCAGGCACAGCACGGCGACCATCCATGCGCTCTCGCGCGTGCGCAGCACCTGGTCGTGGTCGGCCATCACCGTCAGCGTCCAGGGCAGGTCTTCCACCGGCTCGCTCACCGCCAGGAAGTGGCGGGCCTGGCCGTCGATCTGCGTGCGGATCAACGCGCCGGGCCGGTCGCCGTCCCGCGCCACCTTCCAGGGCAACTGCGGAAAGCTGGCACGCGGACCGTACTGCTGGTCGCGTCGCACCTGCGCCAGCCCCTCTGCGTCGACCGGCCGCGTGGCGTGGTAGAGCCACTGCGGCACGGAGCTGAGGAAGACGATTCCGCGCGCATCGGTGAGCAGGATCGGATCCTTGGCGATGCGCCAGGACTCCTGCAGTTGCCGCAGGCTGACCTTCACGGTGACGACGCCCAGCACCTGGTCATCGTCGCCCCGCACCGGCGCCGAGATGAACAGCCCCGGCTCGCCGGTGGTCTGCCCCACACCGTAGAAGCGCCCGCTGCGGCCTGCCAGCGCCTCGGTGAAGTACGGGCGGTTGGCATAGGAATGGCCCACGAAGCTCTGCGGGGTGGCCCAGTTGCTGGCAGCCAACGTGACGCCGCGCGCGTCGATGAGGTAGAGCACGTCGGAGCCGGCCAGGCGGTTGAGTTCTTCGAGGTAGCGGTTGGCGCTCTGTCCGAGGGCGGCCTGCCCGGGCGCGTTCAATAGCGCCAGCACCACGGGGTGCAGGGCGGCGGTGAAGGGCAGGTGCCGGTAGCGGCCGGTGGCATCGCGCAGTCCCGAGAGCTGAACCTCCGCCGCGCGGCGGATCTCGTCGGCCTGGTTGCGGGCGGCGCGATTGGCGGCCCACTCGCCGGACAGCACCACGACGAGCAACGATAGGCCGAGCAGCGCGGTCCAGACCGCGACCCGCAGCCAGCGGAATGCGGCGGCGGGCGCGGAGGCCGTAGGGATGGGCGCAGCGGAGGCGGAGGACATGGGCGGTGGGGCCGGCCATTCTCTTCGAGCATGCTCGGGCGCCGGCGGGGCGCCGCAGCCCCGCCCCAGCGACGTCCCCGTCAGCGATCAGGACACGACTGGCTCAGCCCATCGAGACCTTCGGCATCGCGCCTGAAGGCGCCACCGCCCCCTGGCTTGAGCGTCAGCACGTAGATCGAGTCGAAATCCTCAGACTTCCAGCGGGGCAGTCCGGCAGTGTCGACGCTACGCGCCTTCAAGAGGTTGCGCGCCAGCTCATCGAGCTTGTGGTGCTCCCACGCGACCAGCAATGTCTGCCCCTCGTGCACCGGATCGAGCAATTCGGCCTGCAGCCCTTGAATGTCGTTCCATCCCCAGGACGTGCGGACAGGCAACCCCACCCGAATCGCCATCGGCTCGATGGTCGCCAGCGGCCGGACATAGTTGTAGAGCATGCCGCGGTCCTCTTTCTCGACATGGGGATCGGGCGCATAGATGGCATCGGGCTTGCCATAGGCGGCAAGCAGTACCTTGGGCAAGGCCAGGGCACGGTTGAGACCCTGGCAATTCAGCTGACCGAGGCCGGCATCCGGCTTCTCCGCATGTCGCAGCATGACGATGCGCACGTCGGCAGAGGCGGTGATGCCGAAGAACAAGGCCGCGCAGGCGAACAGGGCGCTGAATCGAGAGTTCATGGGAATGCGGGAGGACGGAGGGAATCTCGAAGCGTGTTCGGTGGGAGTGGGTCCGCGACCGAGGTGGTCTGACTGGCATGGTGCCCCCGGTAGTGTGCCTCGGCTTGGGCGGGCGGGGCGGCGCCAACGGGTACGGCTTCCCAGAGACGACGAGCAGCGCCGAAACGTCACCTGTGACCGCCCTCCGTCCAAGGTGGGCACGACGACGCTGGCCCATCCAGCCATGCCCGGTCAGTGCAGGAACTCCCGCGCCAGCACCCCCAGCGCCGCGAAGGCGGAGATCGCGAGCAACAGCGGCCGCAGCCAGCCGCCATCCAGCCTCGCGCGCACGTACTTCGAGAAGAAGAGGCCCAGCGCGCACGCCGGCGCGAAGGCCAGCGAACGGCTGAGGTCGACACTCCCGAGCTGTCCGCCCATGGCGAGCGCGATCACCGAAGCGACGGTGCCCAGCACGACGTTGGCCGACAACGTGCTGCGGATGACCTTCGCCGCGTGATGCTGGTAGACCAGCACCAGCGGCGGGGCGCCGATCGAGGTCAGCGTGCCGAAGAATCCCGCCAGCCCGCCAGCGGTCACGAGGGCCGCGGGGTTGGGCTTGAAGCGCTTGCCGGTCAGGCTCACCGCGACGCCGCACAGCACGAAGAAGGCGAACACGACCGACAACTGCTCCTTCGGCATCACCGCCGCCGTGAGGCCCGCGACGATGGTCGCCGGCAGCCGGCCAGCGCAGATCCAGCCCAGCCCCGGCCAGTCGATGTCGCGCCAGTCGCGCACCAGCACGCCAAAGGTGAGGAGCAACGTGAGGATCAGGATCGGTCCCGGCACGAGGTGCGGATCGAGCAGCGCCAGCAGGGGCGCCGAGAACAGCGCGAAGCCGAAGCCGGTGCTCGATTGCAGGAGCGCGCCGAGCCCGACGACGATCATGCCCGCCATCAGGATGAGGTCGACGTGAAATGGCATGGAGGTGTCTCGTTTCGAAGGCGTGCGCCCGCCCGCGCCGCAGGCCGGGCCGTGCGGCCGCAGGCTCGCGTGACGCGTGCCGGTGTTCAGTCTGGGGGAAGTCGCGGCCTGCGCTGGGCTAGGCCGCCTGCTTGAGTTCGATCAGCACGCCGCCCGTGCTCGCCGGGTCGAGGAAGACGATCGGCTGCCCCGACGCACCGATGATCGGCACACCACGGCCGAGCCGGCGCGTGCCGGGCGGATTCGCGGCATCGAGGTCCTTCACGACGTAGCAGACGTGGTGCAGGCCGCCCTGCGGATGCCGCGCGATGAAGGCTTGGATCGTGTGGTCTTCAAGCACGTCGGTGATCGGTGATTCCGCACCGATCGGCGCCAGCAGCTCGATGCGCAGGTTGGCCAGCTGGAACATCGCGACTGCAATGCCCTGTGAATCCAGCGTATGCAGCACCGGCTCGACGCCCAGCAGGGTCCGGTAGAAGCCGACCGACGCATCGAGGCTGGCCACCGCGACGCCGAGGTGGTCGACCTGCGCGTCATGCAGACCGCGCAGGGCTTCGGCGGCGTGCATGGCCTGGGGCAGCGGCGGCACGAGGCCCGTCATCAGAGCACCGCAATCGCTTCGAGCTGAATGTTCGCCTCGGGCACCGGGCCCGGGCCGCGGACGCAGACGCATTCGAAGGCTGGCAGCTCGGCGTCGTTCAGTACCTTGGCACGCACCTGCTCGAAGACGTCGAGGTCGCGCATCTCGCCGACGTACAGGGTCAGCTTCACCAGGCCGTCGAGGCTCGCGCCGGCGAGCGCCAGCGTTTCCTTCAACCTCAGCAGCGCGGCGAAGCTCTGCGCGGCGGTGACGGCATCGCGACCCGCGAAGGCCTCGAAGGCGATGGCCTGCACGCCCTCCTCGCCGCCGAGCGCGTCGCGGCCCAGCACCAGTTGGCCATCGCGGCCGAGACCGACCATGCCAGCACAGAAGACGAACGGGCCGACGGTGACGGCGCCCGGCCCCGCATGGGGCGCCGGCACGCTCCAGCCCGTCGAGCGCACCTCCATGTCCGACTTCGGATCGACCACGGTGAGCTCGATTTCGATGCGGCAGCCGCGATGGCCGACTTCGTCGAAGGCGCTCACACACAGCGCCGGCCCGCTGGCCGCGTCGGGGAAGAACTGCCGGTGCACGCGATGGAAAACCGCGAAGTCGCGCAGGTCCGACAGGTAGACGGTCGAAAGGATCACGTCCTTCAAACCGAGCGCGCCGCGCGCGAGCAGCTCCTCCAGCTGCTTGTAGACGTACCAGGTCTGCGCCGCGATCGGGCCGTCGCGGCTGTCGGGATGGCTGCGGCCGGTGGCGAGCGCGCGGCCTTCCGGTGGCACGTCGTCGAAGCCCTGCACCACCGGCTTGCCCGGCTCGGAGGTCTTGATGGCGATGTGGCCGGCCGTGAAGACCAGCGGACCCGACTGAACCGCCTGCGAATAGTGCGAAGCCGATGGCAGCGCAGCCTGGTCGACCGCGGCCAGCACCGCCCGCTTGCCGAAGCGCGGATTCACGCCCGGCGCGACCGCGATTGCATCGATGCCGATCCACTGCGTCCCGGCGCCCGGGATGTGGGCCACGCCCAGGCCGCTCGACGGCGAAGGCGTCGGCTGCCAGTGGATGCGCACCGCCTCGTAGCACGGGAAGAAGCGCTTGTCTTTCTGCCATACGTGCTGACGCAGGATCTGCGAGTTGTCGCTGCCGGCGGCCTGCAGCACGTCCTCGAGCGAGGCGTGCGTCTCCCAGGCGCCTTCGCTCACCGCGCCTTCGTAGCGGTCGGCGAGGCCGTAGCCCTGCGACTTGCCGCGCGCGGCCTCGGGCAGCGCGGCGAAGCCGCGGCCCTGCGAACGCGCGCGCGTGCCGGAAGTGAACACCAGTCCCTCGGCGCTGACGGCATCGGGATAGGCGCCGAAGGCGGTGGCGTCGTCGCCGATGCGGATGTCTTTCTTGAACGATTTCATCTATTGGGCTTTCAAAGTCGTTGGTTGTCGGTATCGGGCGCCATCAGAAGAGCGCCCACAGGTTCTTTTCCTCGGCCAGTGCACGGGCGTCGCCGTCGAACACCACCTTGCCGCTGCGCACGACGATCGCGCGCTGCGCGATTTCCAGGGCCAGCATCACGTTCTGCTCCACGAGCACGATCGCCACGCCGGCCCGCTCGTTCACGTCGACGAGGCTGGCAAGCACGGTGCGCGCCGCAACGGGCGACAGGCCTGCCGTCGGCTCGTCGAGCAGGATCGCGCCGGGCTTGGTCATCAGTGCCATGCCGACGGCCAGCATCTGCTGCTCTCCGCCGCTCATGAGGCCGGCCTTCTGGTCGACACGTTCGCGCAGGCGCGGAAAGAGCTGGTAGATCGCCTCGAAGGAGCGCTCGCCCGTGCGCGTTGCCGCAATCTCCAGGCACTGCTGCACGGTGAGGTTGGGGAAGACGTTGCGCGTCTGCGGCACCATGCCGATGCCGAGCTGCACGTTGCGATGCACCGCGCCTGGCTCGATCGGCTGGCCGCGGTACAGCACGCGCCCGTCGCAATCGGGCAGACCGCCGACGAGGCACTTGAGCAGGGTCGACTTGCCCGAGCCGTTGTGGCCGAAGATCGCGACCCGCTCACCCGCGGCGATGGAGACGCTCACGTCGTGCAGCACCGCGAGACTGCCGTAGCGCGCATTCAGGTGCTGCACGTCGAAAAGGCGATCGGTCATGCGGTGACCTCCAGTTCCGCGGCGGCGCGCTTGTCTGCCTTGGCGCCGAAATACAGCTCGGTCAGCCGTTGGTCCTTCAGCAGCTCGTCGACCGGGCCGTCAGCCATGATCTTTCCGGTGAACATGAACACGCCCCGGTGGCACAGCTCGCGCACGAAGCCGACGTTGTGCTCCACCAGACACACCGCCGTGCCCGCCGCAGCCTCGCTGCGGATCACGTCGCCGATGGTCTCGTAGATGTGGCCTGCGACGCCGGCCATCGGCTCGTCGAGCAGCAGGCAGGGCCCGTTGTTCATCAGCGCGCGTCCGATCGCGAGCAGCTTCTGCTGCCCGAAGGACAGATCGCTCGCGAAGGCATCCGCCTTGTGATCGAGCCGGACGCGCGCGAGCACGATCTCGGCCTGCGCCATCGACTTCTCGCGTTGCTCGGCCAGTTCACGGCGGCGGAAGGCGTTGTTGAAGACGCTTTCGCCCGGATAGTCGCGCGCGCCGATCAGCAGGTTGTCGAACACGCTCAGGCTCTGGAAGATGCGCGCGTTCTGCCAGGTCCGCGCGACACCGATGCGCGCGCGCTGGTGCGGCGGCAGACCATCGATGCGCTGGCCATCGATCGATATCTCGCCCGCATCGGCCGGCACGAAGCCGGTCACGAGGTTGAACAAGCTGGTCTTGCCCGCGCCGTTCGGACCAATCAGCCCGACGATCTCGCCTTTGCCGATCTGGAGATTCAGGCCGTCGGCCACCACGATGCCGCCGAAGCGCTTGCTGAGCCCGCGGATGTCGAGCGTGACAGTGCTATTGCCTTTCATGGCTTGGCCCCCCGAGCCGTCCGGCGCTCGGCCCGCGCGCCATGCCAGGCCGCCACACCGCCGCCAGCCCGGCTGCCGCCGAGCAGCCCTTGCGGGCGCAGGTACAGAAACACCAGCACCAGCAGCGAGAAAAGCACACCCTGCAGCGGCGCCATGATCGCGATCGGCATGTCGATGAAGCGGATGACCTCCGGCAGCAGCGTGACGAGGACGGCGCCGAGCACCGGCCCCCAGGTCGTCGCCGCGCCGCCCACGACCACCATCGTCAAAAGCGCCGTGGAGGCGAAGGTGCTGAACTGCTCCGGCGTGAGGTAGAGGAAGTGGTGCGCATAGAAGCCGCCCGCGATGCCCGCCATGCCGCAGGCCAGGGCAAAGAGCATCACCTTGATCGCCATCGGGCTGCGGCCCAGCGATGCGAGCGCCTGCTCGTCGTTGCGCATCGCGGTCACGGCGCGGCCATAGGGGCCATGCATCAGCCACCGCACGGCCGCGATGCAGGCAACCGCGAGCAACGCCGCGGCAACCACCGCCATCGGACTGCGCATCGCCCCATCGAAGGCCGACGGAATGCCCGTGAGCCCGCCCGCCGCCCCGGTGAATTCGACGTTGGTGATGATGTGCACCAGCGCCAGCTGGAAGCCCAGGCTGGTGATCACCATGTAGTCGCCCGACACCCGCAGCGCAGGCACAGACAGCGCCACCGATGACAGCATCGCCAGCAGGCCGCCGGCCACGATCGCGAGCGGCACCGGAACGCCCAGGTCGCGCGCCAGCAGGCCGGATGCGTAGGCACCCAGCGCGAAGAAGATCGGATGCGCAATGCTCACCAACCCGCCGTAGCCCAGCACGAGGTTGAAGCTCACGGCCAACACCACATTGAGCAGCACCAGCACTGCGAGCACGCTGACGTATTCGATCATGGCGTTCCCACTTTCAAGGTCGGCACTTCGGCCTTGTGTTGCGACTCGGGCAGCGTCGGCTTGGGCGTGGTCGCGGCCACGCGCCGAGCCTTGCGCCGCACGCCCTGTGGGAACAGCAGCACGCATATGACGATCAGCACGTATACCAGCATGATCTGCCAGCGCGACGGAATCACGAGGATGCTGAAAGCCTGGATCAGGCTCAGCACGATGGCCGCCACACCGGCCGCGAACACGCGCCCGATTCCCGCGAGAAGCGCAGCGATCACCGCGAAGATCAGGAACTGGTTGAGCGGCGACGACGGCACCATCGGCGCCTTGGTGCCGATCAGGTAGACGCCCGCCACCATCAGCACCGCGGCCAGCATCATCGAATGCAGGTAGCAGCGCGCCACATTGATGCCGTACACCGACGCGAGGTCCGGGTTGTCCGCCACTGCCGTCATCTGCTTGCCGAATCGGGTGCGCGTCATCACACCCCAAAGTGCGAGCACCAGCACCGCGGTCGTCGCGATGGCGACGAGATCCCATTCGCTGACCGCGACCGGGCCGACCAGGTGAATCGGCGACATCACGCTCGCCTGCAGCGTCTTGTTGTCGGTGCCGAAGACGAGTTCGGCCAGCGACACGGCAAGCTGCGACACCACCATCGTGAAGATGAAATAGGTGAGCGTCGCCGAGCGGCGCTTGCGGAACACGCGGAAGCCATGCCACTCCAGAAGCATCGCGGTGGCGATCGTCAGCGTCAGCGCGACCACGATGCCGACGAGGGTCGGCAGGTGCAGCCACTGCCAGCAGGCGTACATCGTGTAGTAGGCGGCGATGAAAAGCGCCGGCTGTGCGAAGTTCCAGACCTGGTTGACCTTGAGCACCAGCGCGAAGGCCACTGCGAAGAGGCAGTAGGCACTCGACATCGCGAGGCCCGTCCACGCGAGCTGCAGAAGGATGGGCGCACTCAGCATGTCCATCGCGTCGCTCCGGCTTGCGGCGAGAGGATCGACCGGGTCATTCCGACTTGCCGATCATCGCGAACTTGCCACCCTTCACCTGCCAGAAGTAGGTGGCCTTCTGCACCGTGTGGTTCTCGTTGAAGGTCACCGGACCCGAGAGCGGCTGCTTGAAGCTCTTGATCGCGAGCAGCGCCTTGCGCATGTTCTCGCCGGTGGCGGGCAGGCGGTTGGCCGCGACCCAGCGGTACAACTCGGCCACGACGTAGGGCGCGTCGTACCAGTACTGCGTGTAGGGCAGGCCGTTCGGCGGGCGCTTGAACTCGTCCTGCCACCGCTTGAGGTACGGCACCAGCGCGGGGTTGTCCTCGACGCCCGGCGCCATCGAGGTGACGATGATCCCTTCGGACTGTCCGCCGAGGTCCTGGATCATCTTGTTGCTGAAGGCCGTCTGGTAACTCGTCACCTGCGTGGTGATGCCGAGCTGCCGCAGTTGGGAGACGATCGCCGGAAAGTCGCTCACCACCGAATGCACGTGGATCACGTCAGGGTTCACCGATCGCACCTTGAGCGCGAGGCCGGTGAAGTCGGAGCGGTTCTCCTCGTAGCTGTCGTAGAGCACCACTTCGCCGCCCGCCGCGGTGAAGGCGTCGCGGAACACCTTGCTGCCATCGATGCCGGTCTCGTGGTTGACGTAGAGCACCGCTGCGCGCTTCTTGCCCATCTTCTTCACGAGGAACGGTGGAAGCGCCTTCATGTCGACGTCCGCGAGCGGGAAGGTGGTGTAGACGTAGTCACCCATCTGCGCGAGCGCGGGACTGTTGGCGCCGATGGACAGCAGGAGCACCTTCTCGCGGTTCGCGATCGGCGCCACGGCCTTCACCACGTTGCTGAAGGCCGTGACCATGACCGGCACCTTGTCGATCTGCACGAAGCGGTTGGTGGTCGTGATCGCGACATCCGGCTTGGCCTGGTTGTCCACGATGATCGGTTCGAGCTTGCAGCCGTTCACGCCGCCGGCGGCATTGATGTCGTCCACGGCCCACTTGAGCGCCTGGATCTGATCGATGCCGAACGCGGCCGAAGGTCCGGTGAGCGGGTCGGCGACGCCGAACTTCAAGGGCGCGTCGCAGGCCGCGGCGGCGCTCCCCGCGACGACGACGGCGAGCGCGGCGACCAGGGTGCGAAGACCGAGAGCGGAAGATGAAGTTCTCATGGAAGGAAGAAGGAAGAAGAGGTGGGGAAATGGGACGTCCTGGCCGTGAGATGAATGCTAGGAGCCACCTCCCGAACGGGCCAACGCCGTTTTTCTATAAGTGCCATGTCGCGCCGGCATGGTGCGGCGCGGCGTACTACGGACGTGGTGCTACTGAAGGCGCGTGCTCATCGGCAGCCGGCGCACGCTCGCGTGGATCGCGCCCTGCACGGCGCGCGCAGCGGCGCTCATCGGCTGCGATGCATTGCGGCCGATCACGAGCGAGCGGGTCGGGCCCGAATCGATGCGCATCACCTGGAACTCATCGCCGAGCCGCTCGTGCTGCACCACGCCGTAGGGCAGCACGGTGCACAGATCGGTGGTGGAGAGCAGGTTGCGGATGGCCGAGAGACTGTCCATCTCGATGTCGCAGCGCAGGCGGCAACCGCTCGGCATCTGCGGGAGCAGCACCTCCTTGAAACCGCGCGTCATGACGAGCGTCATGCCGGACATATCGTCGAAGGAGACCGAGCGGTGGCCCGGCGCGGACGCGATCGCTTCCGCATCGTTGGCATCGCCGTCGAGATCGGGCATGGATCGCCGCACCAGCACCAGCTCCTCCTGGCACAGCGGCGTGATGCTCATCTTCATATCCGGCCGCTCGGTGAGGATCGCCAGATCGATGCGCCCGAGCGTCAGCCATTCCTCGATGAACATGCTGAGCCCTTCGATGATTCGCAGACGCACCTGAGGCAAGTGCGTGCGGCACTCCTCGATCAGACCCGGCGCAAGGATGCCGGAGAGCGAAGGCGGAAGCCCGACCACAACGTCGCCGGCCGGATCGTTGGCGGCGGTTGCGACCGCCTTGCGGATGCCTTCGATGTAGTTGAGCAGGTTGCCGCCCATCTCCATCATCACCTTGCCGGCCAGCGTTGGCTGCACGCCGCGCGTCGTGCGCAGCAGCAGCTGAGTGCCGAGTTCGTCTTCCAGGCTCTGCACCTGACGGCTCAGCGCAGGCTGCGTGATGTTCAGATGCTTGGCAGCCGCCGTGAAGCTGCGCAGTTCAGCGACCCGCTTGAAGCACCGGATCTGGTGAATGTCCATGGCTTAGGGACAAAGCAATAACCGTGCGCGCCCATTCACGAGCTGACGACAGGCCCCGATGCGGGCCGCGTCATCCCCCGACCCCGTGACCTGACAGGGGCGCCAAGCCTGATCTTGACGCAGTTCAGCGGCCTGATGTTTGGGCGGCCGACACGAGATTTGCGCGCTCACGGTACGTGCACGCGGGTGAGCCGAGACGCTTGGTGAAAAGAGAGCTAAATACAGCCCTGGCGGAAGCGGTGTCTGTAGAACCATCATCCGACCAGATCCGGTCGACTCTCTAACTTGTTGTTTTCAATATATTTCCCACTACCGAAACTCCGACGGATAGCGAAAGGATCCGCCGACATCCGCGTTTTTATGTGGGCATAATGTGGGACAGGATCGTTAGTCGGAGGCAGGTATGCCTAAGGTTGCTCAAGAGCTTTCCGCTCGCGCTGTCGCCGCCCTCAAGACGGACGGACGACACGCGGTTGGAGGCGCCGCCGGCCTGCATCTGCGAGTCAAGGGGGACCACCGTGGCTGGGTGCTTCGCATCACCGTGGGCGACTCTCGCCGCGACATAGGACTGGGCCCCTACCCCAAAGTGGGGCTTGCCGAGGCGCGAGAGCAAGCGCGTGAGATTCAGAAGCAGCTGCGGCTGGGCACGGCGCCACTTGCGCCGCGACGTGCCCAAAAAGCAGCACTGATAGCCCGTCAGACAGCAGACAAGACCTTCGATTGGTGTGCTGAGCAGTACATCAACTCCAAGGCAGACGAATGGAAGAACCCCAAGCACCGACAGCAGTGGGAGAACACATTGCGCGAGTACGTTTCGCCGGTCGTGGGCAGGCTTTCCGTGCGAGAGGTTACGCTTGAACACGTGATGCTCTGCTTACAGCCTATCTGGAAGAAGAAGAACGAGACTGCGTCCCGCCTTCGCGGCCGCATCGAGTCAGTGCTCGACTGGGCAACGGTGCATCAGTACCGCTCGGGCGAGAACCCTGCAAGATGGAAGGGCCACCTGGACAAGATCCTGCCTGCCCCCGCCAAGATTCAGAAGGTGCAGCATCACAAGGCGGTGCCTATAGACAGTATGCCCGCCTTTATGGCCACCCTGCGTACCCGCCACGGTGTGGCGGCACGTGCCTTGGAGTTTTTGATTCTGACGGCCGCGCGCTCTGGCGAGGTTCGTGGCGCGCGGTGGAGCGAAATCGATCTGCGAGCGAAGATCTGGACCGTCCCTGCCGAACGCATGAAAGCCAAACGGGAACACCGGGTCCCCTTGTCGGACGCGGCTGTTCAACTGCTTAATGCAGCCCCGCCTACAGGAGATCTTCTATTCGAAGGCACGAAGCATAGGCCCCTGTCCGATATGAGCATCACAGCAGTGATGCGTCGGATGGAGGTTGACGCCGTACCCCATGGCTTTCGGTCAACGTTTCGTGACTGGGCAGGCGACAGAACGGAATTCCCCAGAGATCTGATCGAGTTCGCCCTGGCGCACGCGATTGCCGACAAGACGGAAGAAGCCTACCGTCGCGGCGACGGCATTGAGCGCCGCCGGGCATTGATGGCAGCGTGGGCGCAGTTCTGTTTGGGGGTTGATGCATAGAGAGCCCATGCGGCCCTCTATGAGCTATTGGCTCACTTCAGCTTCACTTCTGCGGTAAGCAAGTCCAAGAAGACGACCCCCTTGTCTTCCAAAACTTTCCGGACTTTCTCGAAACCTTTGTGAGCTCCACCACTCTCGATCTTCCTGAGCTGCTCCGGTTCCATGCCTGCCTCCCTGGCCAAGTCGGCCCGGGATAGCCCAACCAAGTCCCTCGCCTTCGTCACTGCTTCTCCACACTTAACCCAATCCTGAGCGAAATCGTGGAGTTCAGCTTGCGTCATTCCTGCATTGTTTTGAGTCATAAGGTCTAGTCTAGCAATAGCTGACGATCTGCATTAGCCATACCCAGCCGGCCAGCCTCACCCCTATCTTGTCGCCGCTCGCGACAGCCCAGTTGTACCGCCGAGCAGTGATACGCCTTGCCGAAGATTCGCAGCCAGTCACGGCGAACGGCTTGTTGTTTCCCCATCCGAACCGCGCCGCCCGCTTCTCCACGAACGCCATCACCGCCTCTCGGTGGTCCGCCATCTTGTGCGCGATGGACTGGTAGCCGGCCGACATCTCCAGCAAGGATTCCAGCGAGGCCTGCTGCCCTTCGCGCAGCAGCCGCTTGGTCATGCGCATCACGGCACCGGGGTTGGCGGCAATGCGCTGAGCCAGTGCGCGGGCGGTGTCCAGCAAGGCCTCGGGTGCGACCACGCGGCTGACCAGGCCGCAGACCAGCGCTTCGCGGGCGTCGATGGCGTCACCCGTGAAGGCCATCTCCGCCGCCTCGGCCATGCCGACCGCGCGGGGCAGCAGCCAGGCGCCGCCGTCGCCGGGCACGATGCCCACGCGCACGAAGCTCTCCGCAAAGGTGGCGGTCTCGCTGGCGATGCGGATGTCACACATGCTGGCCAGGTCCAGCCCGGCACCGATGGGCTGCAGATCTCATGCCCTACATCGAGCAACGTCTGGCCCTCGACCCTCTTTGAACGAACCCAGGCACAGTCGCGGGATATATCTATTCAATAATCGTTGTATAGTTCATCAATGCAAGAGTCCGAAGCTGTCCGTTCCCTCGCTGCCCTGGCACAAGCCCTGCGCCTGCGCCTGTTCCGCGCTCTGGTCGTCGCCGGCCCCGATGGCCTGACACCGGGCGCGCTGGCCGAGCAGTTGGAGGTAGCCGGCAACACGCTGTCGTTCCACCTCAAGGAGCTGACGCACGCCGGCCTGGTCACGCAGGAGCGGCAGGGCCGCAACCTGGTCTACCGCGCCTCGTTCATCACGATGAACGAGCTGCTGGGCTACCTCACCGAGAACTGCTGCGAGGGCGCAGCGTGCTCGACCACCGATGCGGCAGCGTCCTGCCGCTGCTGAAAGGCTCGCCATGAAGCGCTTCCACGTTCATCTGCACGTCACCGACCTTCCCCAAAGCATCGCGTTCTATTCCAAGCTGTTCGCCGCCGAGCCCGCGCGCATCGAGGGCGACTATGCGAAGTGGATGCTGGAAGACCCGCGCCTGAACTTCGCCATCTCTACGCGCGGTGCCGCGCCGGGCGTGGACCACCTGGGCTTTCAGGTGGATGAGGCGGCCGAGCTGGCCGACCTCAAGAACCGCGCCGAAGCGGCCGACCTGCCGCTGCTCGATGAGGGCCAGACCACGTGCTGCTACGCACGAAGCGACAAGCACTGGATCACGGACCCGCAGGGCGTGCCGTGGGAACACTTCCAGACGCTGGGCAACGTGCCGGTGTTCGGCAAGCCCGCCCCGGCCAAGGCCGCTGCGGCGGCTTGCTGTGCCCCTGAGGCGGCGCCGGCATCCGCACCGCCCTGCGGGCCTGCCAAGGCCTGCTGCTGACCCCATGGAGCCCATCGCACCACTGGTCGCAAGCGATCACTCGGCCGTTTGCGCGCTGCTGCGCGATGCCGGCTTGCCCAGCACCGATGTGCAGGCGCCGGCCATGCCCGACTTTCTCGGCGTGCGAACGCATGGTGGCCTGGTCGCCGCCATCGGCCTGGAGCGCTACGACGGCGCCGGCCTGCTGCGCTCGCTGGTGGTCGCCCCCGGTCAACGTGGCCTCGGCCTAGCCAGCCGCCTGGTCGATGCGCTGGAGCGCCGCGCGAAGGCCGATGGCCTGCCGCGCCTGGTGCTGCTGACCGAATCGGCGCGGAGCTTCTTCGAGCACCGCGGCTACGCGGTCGTGGCCCGCGAACAGGTGCCGGCTGAGGTCCTGCGGTCCGAGCAGTTCCGGGAGCTGTGCCCCGCGTCCGCCGCCTGCCTGAGCAAGATCCTTTGACGACCCACGATGACCATGACTGCGACCGCGCGCCCCCTGAACGTCCTGTTCCTGTGCACCCATAACTCGGCCCGCAGCATCCTGGCCGAAGCCCTGTTGAACGGCATGGCCGGCGACCGCTTCCGCGCCTTCTCGGCTGGCAGCAGCCCGCGCGACAACCAGCAGCCCAACCCGCTCGCGCTGGAGGCGCTGCAACGTGTCGGCATGTCCACCGAATGCCTGCGCAGCAAGAACTGGAACGAGTTCGCCGAGCCCGACGCACCGCACATGGACCTCATCATCACCGTGTGCGACAACGCGGCCGGCGAGGTGTGCCCGATCTGGCCAGGCCACCCCGCTACGGCCCATTGGGGCTACGCCGACCCGTCCGAGGTGCAGGGCAGCGCGGAGGAGAAACAGGCCGCGTTCCGCAAGACGCTGCACGCCATCCGCCACCGCGTCGAGCTATTCATCAACCTGCCTGCTGCCGCCATCGACAAGTTGTCGCTCCAGCAGTCCGCACGCGACCTGGCCAAGCGCTGATCGCGCGCGGCTGACCTCTCCCGCGGCCCTGCCGGGCCGAATCCCCCGTCCCCTTAAGAGGCCCTCGCCATGCTCGCGGCTATCCTGATTTTTCTCTTCACGCTGGTGCTGGTCATCTGGCAACCGCGAGGCCTGGGCATCGGCTGGAGCGCATCGCTGGGCGCGCTGCTGGCCCTGGTCTTCGGTGTGGTGCACCTGGCCGACATCGCCGTGGTGTGGGGCATCGTCTGGAACGCAACGGCCACGTTCGTGGCGGTCATCATCATCAGCCTGCTGCTGGACGAAGCTGGCTTCTTCGAGTGGGCCGCGCTGCACGTGGCCCGCTGGGGTGGCGGCAATGGCCGGCGGCTGTTCGCCTTCATCGTGCTGCTGGGCGCGGCCGTGGCGGCCCTGTTCGCCAACGATGGCGCCGCGCTGATCCTCACGCCCATCGTCATGGCGATGCTGGTCGCGCTGGGCTTCTCGCCGGCCGCTACGCTGGCATTCGTGATGGCCGCCGGCTTCATCGCCGACACGGCCAGCCTGCCGCTGATCGTGTCCAACCTGGTCAACATCGTGTC
>NZ_CAJYES010000023.1 GCF_913773995.1 uncultured Pseudacidovorax sp. | reverse complement strand
GGTGGGGCTCTATGCCTCGATCTACACCGGCACGCGCATGAACTTCGTCGAGAACCCCGACACCGTGCCCGAGAACGTGCGCGAGATCACGCCCACCGTGTTCGCGGGCGTGCCGCGCATGTGGGAGAAGTTCTATTCGGCCGTCACCATCGCGGTGAAGGAGGCCGGCCCCGTGCAGCAGGCGCTGTACCGCTGGGCCATCGCCCAGGGCGTGGCCGTGGCCGACCGCGTGCTCGCCGGACAGCCGGTGAGTGCTTGGTTGAAGCTGCGCTACCGGCTCGCGGGCCTGGCGGCGCTGGACAACGTGCGCCGCTTCATCGGCATCCAGCGCTGCCGCTTCATGGCCACCGGCGCGGCGCCCATCTCGCCGGAGCTGATCCGCTGGTACCTGGCGCTGGGCATTCCCATGCTCGAGGCCTGGGGCCAGACGGAGTCCTGCGGCATCTCGACCAGCATGCCACCTGGGGGCATCCGCCTGGGCACCATCGGCGCGGCCAGCCCGTACAACGAGGTGCGGCTCGACCCGGCCACGGGCGAGCTGCTGGTGCGCGGGCCCAACGTGTTCATGGGCTATCTCAACCTGCCCGAGAAGACGGCCGAGACCATCGACGCCGACGGCTGGCTGCACACGGGCGACGTGGGCACGGTGGATGCGCAGGGCTACTTCCGCATCACCGACCGCATGAAGGACATCATCATCACGGCCGGCGGCAAGAACGTGACGCCCAGCGAGTGGGAGAACGAACTCAAGTTCAGCCCCTACGTGACCGACGCGGTGGTGATCGGCGACCGCCGCGCCTACCTCACGGCCATCGTGATGATCGAACAGGAGAACGTGGAGAAGTACGCGCAGGACCACGACATCCCCTTCTCCAACTACGCCAGCCTGACGCGCGCCCCCGAGATCCAGGCGCTGATCCAGGCGGAGATCGACAAGGCCAACCGCAAGTTCGCCCGCGTCGAGCAGATCAAGCGCTTCTTCCTGCTGGACACGCAACTGTCGGCCGAGGACGAGGAGCTGACGCCCACCATGAAGCTCAAGCGCAGCTTCGTGCAGAAGAAGTACGCCGAGCAGATCGAGGCGATGTACCGCTGAGGCGGGCTGCATCGCCGCAGGTGCGGGGCAGTGCGCCGCGTGCTTTGTGCCACCTGTCGAGGAGACCGTCATGACATCCATCCGTCATTCCCTGCACACCGCCGCGCGGGCCTTGCTGTCCGGACTGCTCGGCGGCCTGCTGCTGGCGGCCGGGCATGCCCATGCGCAGCAGCCGGTGCGCGGCATCACGAAGGACGAGATCCTGATCGGCAGCCTGCAGGACCTCTCCGGCCCCGCTGCGGGCCCGGGCAAGGAGATCCGCAACGGCATGCAGATGCGGCTGGACGAGGCCAATGCCCAGGGCGGCATCCACGGCCGCAAGCTGCGCCTGGTGATCGAGGACCACGGCTACGACCCCAAGCGCGCCGTGCTGGGCGCGCAGAAGCTCATCGACCGCGACCACGTCTTCATGATGGTGGGCCAGTTCGGCTCGGCCACCATGCTGGCCACGCTGCCGCTGCTGGAGCGTGCCGGCATGGTCAACTTCTTTCCGCTGTCATCGGCGCGCCAGGCCTTCGAGCCCGCCTCGCCGCTGAAGTACGCCTTCCATCCGGCCGACTACGACCAGATCCGCCATGCGCTGCCCGGCCTGATGCAGGCGCGCGGGCTCAAGCGCATCTGCGCCATCTACCAGGACGACGAGCTGGGCCTGGAGATCACCCGCGGTGCCGAGGCTGCGCTGCAGGCGCAGGGCCTGCAGTGGACCGAGAAGATGGGCTTCAAGCGGGGCTCCACCGACTTCTCGTCGCAGGTGGCGCGCGCCAAGGCCGCCGACTGCGACGGCGTGGTGCTGGCCACGGTGGTGCGCGAGACCGTCGGCGTGATGACCGAAGCCCGCAAGCTGGGCTTCAAGCCGGTGTTCGTCGGCACGTCTTCGGCCTATTCGTCGGCGATCCCGCGACTGGGCGGCGAGGCGGTGGAGGGCCTCTACGCCACCATGCTGGTGGAGGAGCCCTACCTCGATTCGCCGAACGGGCCGCTGCGCGAATGGGCCGCCCGCTACAAGGCCCGCTTCGCGGACGACCCGACGGTGTTCTCGGGCTACGGTTACTTCATCCTCGACAGCTTCGTGCGTGGCGTGCAGGCGGCGGGGCCGGCGCTGACGCCGGCCAGCTTCGGCCAGGCGATGGACGCCCTGCGCATCCCGCCTTCGCTCTTCGGCACGCCGGAGATGCGCTTCGGCCTGCAGCGGCGGCTGGGCAACGACGTGGCGCGGATCTCGCAGATCCAGGGTGGCCGCTGGGTGCTGCTGAAGAACTGACCCGGATGAGCGCCGCCACCGTCATCGCCGATGCGCCGCAGGCCCCGGACCTGAGCGACGCGGCCATCGCCGCGGGCCTGGCGCGTCACCTGCGCGACGCGCTCCGCTGCGCGGTGCGGGTCGAGGCCCTGCGCCGCTTCGCCGGTGGCATGTCCTGGATCACGGCCGCCTTCACCCTGCGCGCGACGGGCCATGCGCTGGACGGCCGGCGCTTCATCGTCAAGGTCGGCTCGCCGGCCGGGTTGATGGCGCCGTACTCGGCGCTGCCCCAGGCCCGCGTGCTGCAGGCCCTGGCCGATTCCGGCGTGCCGGTACCGGCGCTGCGCTGGCATTCGGACGACCCGGCCATCCTGGCCGCGCCCTTCCTGGTCACCGACTGCGTGGCGGGCGAGGAGCTCAACCCCTTCACGCGCGACTACGGCATCGCCGACGCGGCGGTGCTGGCCCCGCTGGGGGTAGAGCTGGCGCAGATGCTGGCGCGGCTGCACCGCTTCGACTGGCAGGCCGCCGGCATCGCCACCCTGCAGGGCGAAGATGCGGCGCAGACGCCCGGCATCGCGCAGGTTCAGTTCTGGCAGGCCCGCGTGCGGCGCTGGAGCCGGCGGCCTCAGCCGCTCATGGCCCATGCGGCCCATTGGCTGCAGGCCCGGGCGCCGCGCGTGGCGCGGCCGGTGGTGGTGCATGGCGACTACCGCGTGGGCAACTTCCTCAGCGTTGGCCCGCGCATCACGGCCATGCTCGACTGGGAGATGACGCACCTGGGCGATCCGCACGAGGACCTCGCCTGGGTGATGCTGCCCGACATGCGCCTGGCGGGCCTGATCGACCACGAGGCCTTCATCGCGCAGTACGAGGCCGCCGGTGGCCTTCGCGTGGACCGGCAGGCGCTGGCTTACTGGCAGGTGTTCTCGCTCTACAAGATGGTGGCCATCAACCTCGGTGGCGAATCGGGCTTCCTCTCGGGTGGGCAGGACCTGCGCCTGGTCTGTCTGGCGCACAACAACCCGAGCTTCCTGCTGCGTCTGGCGCAGGCGATGGAGAAAGCGGCATGAACGCACGCATCACCGCAGCCGATGGCGCCTTCGACGGAGCCGGCGCCGGGCGAGCGGCGCAGCCGGCCCTGTGCGAGACCCCCCAGATGATCCTTGCCGCCATGGCCGCCACGGTGGAGGACCAGCTGATGCCGCGGCTCACCGATGCCCCGGCGCGGGCCGCCGCCGCCAGCCTGCTGCAGGTGATCGCGCAGCTGGGCGCCACCGTGGCCTGGGACCCGGCGCCCCTGGCCGCCCGGCTGGCCGCGCGGCAGGCGCTGCTGGCACAGCCGCCCGTGGCGGATGCGCCGGGCGTGCCGCGCCCCATGCCCGCCGCCACCGATGCCGTGGCGCTGGAGCAGGCCATCCATGCCTGCGATGCCTGGGCCGAAGCCCAGGTGCCGCCCGGCGCGCAACCCGTGCCACCCGACCTCGACGCCTGGCTGCTCGCCTATGGCCGCGCGGCCGCCGAGGCCGACCTGCGATTCATGGCGCCCACCCACCTCGGCCGGCTCACGCGCAAGCGCGCGCCGGCCCCTTCCGCCGCACCGGCAGGCCCCCGACCATGATCACGCCCCAGGACGACTTCTTCGGCCACCAGACGGCCGCGCCGCTGCACGAGCCGGCCGCAGACGACAGCGGCATGACGGTGTTCACCGAACGCTTCTGGTACACCGGCCAGGTGGTGCCCGAGGGCCGGCTGGCCTTCAACGTCGGCATGGGCCGCTACCCGGGCCGCGGCATCGTCGATGGCTACGCGGGCGTGTCGATGGACGGCCGCCAGTTCGACTACCAGGTCTCGCGCCATGCGGGCGACCGGCCGCTGGACCCGGAGGCCGGCGCCTTGCGCATCGAGGTTCAGGCCGGCTTCGACCGCCATCGCCTGGTGGTGGCGCCCAACGCGTCGGGCGTGGCGATGGACCTGCTGTTCCATGGCCGCATGGTGCCCAACGAGGAAGGGCGCGAGCTGATCCGCAAGGACGGCGTGCTGTATTCCGACGTCAACCGCTTCGTGCAGCTGGGCCGCTACGAGGGATGGATCGAATTCGACGGCCGTCGCCACGCCGTGGACGCCGACACCTGCTGGGGCGCGCGCGACCGCTCCTGGGGCCGCCGGCTGGAACTGCGCACCGAAGCCGGCGACGCCGCACCTTCGCGCTTTCCGCCTATGTTCTATGCCTTCGCCTGCCTGCAGTTCGAGGACGAGGCGCTTCACTTCTTCCTCAAGGAAAAGGCGCCGGGCCAGGTGCGCTTCCTGGGCGGCTCGCGCAGCGGCCGGCGCGGGCAGGACGGGGCGCCGGTGCCCATCGTCGGCGTCACGCACGCGCTCGACTGGGACGCCTCGGCGCCCAGCCAGGTCGTCACCGGCGGCCGCCTGACGCTGGCCTTCGCCGACGGCTCGACGCGGGCCCTGAGCCTGCGCGCCCTGCCGGGTCGCTACTTCCTCAAGGGCGGCCTGTACGGCGGCCTGGATGGCTGGAACCACGGCGACGACAAGGGAGCGCTGCATGAAGGTGCGCGCCGGTGGGACTTCGCGGACCCGGCCGACCGCGCGCTGCTGCGCAGCCTGGCCGACCAGGTGCTGGAGGTCCGCGACGGTGCACGCAGCGGCTACGGCGCGCTGCAGTGCGGCCTCTCGCCCGGCTACGGCCGCTACGACGAGGTGGCGCACCTGCCGCCCATGTGAGCACACATGCCGCCCGGCCGATCGATCCGCCACCCCAGGAGACATCCATGAAGACGACGACCAAGACCGCATCCCTGCGCGGCGCCCTGATGGCCCTGGTGCTGGGCGCCGCCGCCACGCTGGCCGGTGCCCAGGCGCGCGGTGTGGGTCCGCATGAGCTGCGCATCGGCACACTGCTGGACCTCTCCGGCGCGCTGGCCAGCGCCGGCAAGGATGCGCGCGACGGCATGCAGATGCGCGTCGACGAGATCAATGCCCAGGGTGGCATCGGCGGCCGCAAGCTGCGCCTGCTGGTGGAAGACCACGGCTACGACCCCAAGCGGGCCGTGCTGGGTGCGCAGAAGCTGATCGAGCGCGACGGCGTCTTCGCCATCGTGGGCCAGTTGGGCACGGCGCCCATGATGGCATCGGCCGGTCTGCTGCGGCAGACGCAGACGCTCAACTTCATGCCGCTCACCGCCACGGCGCTGACCTACGAGCCGCCGCAGCCGCTGACCTTCGCCTACCTGCCGTCGTACGTGGACCAGCTCTCCAAGGGCTTGCCCGCCTTCCTGCGCCAGAGCGGCGCGCGCGCCGTCTGCACGGTCTACCAGGACGACGAATTCGGCCAGGAGATCCTGCGTGGCGCAGAGGCCGGGCTCAAGGCCGCCGGCCGCACGCTGGCCGAGCGCACCAGCTACAAGCGCGGCGCGACGGACTTTTCTTCGCAGGTGGCCCGCCTGGCGGCCGCGGGCTGCGACGGCGTGGTGCTCGGCACCGTGATCCGCGAGACCGTGGGCGTGATGACCGAGGCCCGCAAGATCGGCTTCCGCCCCGCCTTCCTGGCCACCGTGTCGGCCTACTCGGCCACCGTGCCGCGGCTGGGTGGCGAGGCGGTGGAGGGTCTGTACGCCAGCGTCGTCATCGACGAGCCCTATGCCGACAGCGGCCCCGCCCCCGTGCGCGCCTGGGCCCAGCGCTACAAGGCCGCCTTCGACGAGGAGCCCAGCGTCTTCTCGGCCCAGGGCTATTTCGTCATCGACAGCTTCGCCGCCGCGGCGCGCGCCGCCGGCCCCGCGCTGGACACCGCCAGCCTGGTCAAGACGCTGGAGACGCAGCCCCTGCCCGCCACCCTCTTCGGCACGCCGGAGATCCGCTATGCCCCGGGCCGACGCCTGGGCATCGACGCCGTCCGCCTGGCCCGCATCCGCGACGGCCGATGGGTGTCGGCGGACTGACCGTCCTTTCCCTTCCACTTCCAAGGAGCGAACCATGAGCACCGAGCTGCAAAGCACCGAACACCTGCTGGACGTGACCGAGCGCCTCACGCGCTGCTGGGACCAGCGCGACATCGAAGGCACGCTGAACTACTACACCGAGGACGTGCAGTACAGCGAGCCCGGCGCCGGCGTGCGCATCGACGGCCGTGACCGGCTGCGCAACTACCTGCACAGCTACTTCAAGGCGTGGGACTCGCGCTGGACCATCTACGAGCACCATCGCCTGGAAGGCCAGAACGGCCTGGTCGTGTTCTGGGACATGGAAGTCTGGCGCCCGGGCTCGACCGACCGCGTCATGACCAAGGGCATGGACCTGGTGATGGTGCGCGGCGACCAGATCTCGCGCGACACGGTGTACTTCGACCGCATGCAGCTGAAGTCGCTGCTGGCCGCGGCCTGAGCGGCGACCTGCAGCGCACCGCCGAGCGTCGCGCTGCAGGTCGGGATCGCGCGCCCCCACGCTCGTCGGATACGACGATACCGGCCGCCCTCGCGCGCCCTATGGTTCGGGCACGACAACATGCCGGCAGCGCACCGACCGGCCAGCCACTGACGGAGACAACCCCATGCGCATTTCGAGACGCCTTCATTCCTTCATCGGCGGCCTGGCCCTGGCCGCCTGCGGCCTGGCCGCCGCCCAGACCCAGGGCGTGACCAAGGACGAGATCATCGTCGGCACCCTGCAGGACCTGTCGGGCCCGCTGGCCGGCTACGGCAAGGATCTGCGCAACGGCATGCAGATGCGCATCGCCGAAGCCAACGACAAGGGGGGCGTGCAGGGCCGCAAGCTGCGCCTGCTGGTCGAGGACTCGGGCTACGACCCCAAGCGCGCCGTGCTGGCGACGCAGAAGCTGGTGAACCAGGACCGCATCTTCGTCATGGCCGGCTCGCTGGGCACCGGCGTCAACAACGCCGCGCTGCCGGTGCTGGCGTCGAAGAACGTCGTGAACTTCTTCCCGGCCGCGCTGTCGCGTGACATGTACGAGCCGGTGAGCAAGCTCAAGTTCGCCTTCCTCTCGTCCTACTATGACCAGATCGCGCCGGCGGCGGCGCGGCTCTACCGCGAGAAGAAGGCGGCCAGGCCCTGCATCATCTACCAGGACGACGAATACGGCCTGGAGATCCTGCGTGGCACCGAGGCCGGGCTCAAGACCGTGGGCGCCGAGTTGGCCGAGAAGACCAGCTTCAAGCGCGGCGCCACCGACTTCTCGTCGCAGGTGGCACGCATGAAGGCCGCGGGTTGCGACTTCGTGGTCACCGGCACGCTGATCCGCGAGACCGTGGGCACGCTCAACGAGGCGCGCCGCATCGACTTCAATCCCACCTTCCTGGGCGCTTTCGGCACCTACACCGACCTCATCCACAAGCTGGGCGGCAAGCCGATGGACGGCTTCTATTCCACGATGACGGTGCAGCATCCGTACGAGGACAGCGTGTCGGACGCGCTCAAGCCCTGGCTCACGGCCTACCGCGGTCGCTTCAACGAGGCACCCAGCGCCTATTCGATCTACGGCTACGTGATCGCCGACCGCCTGGTGCAGGCCCTGGACAAGGCCGGCGCCCAGCCCGACACCGACAGCCTGGCGCGCGCCGTGGAGGCGCTGAAGACACCGGCCGACATGTTCGGCGTGCCCGAGCTGTCCTTCGCGCCCGACCGCCATCTGGGCTCCAACAAGGCCCGGCTGTCGCAGATCCAGGACGGCCGCTGGAAGGTGGTGCTGGACTACGACCAGATGGCGCGCTGAGCTGCCGGCCCGCTTCGCCCTGCATCGACACGGAGACATGGCCATGCCGCTTCCTTCCATCCTGGACCGCTCTGTGCGCACGATGGCGCTGTTGGGCGCCGGCCTGCTCGCCGCGCTCGCCCAGGCCCAGACGCCGCCCCAGGGCGTGACGCCCAACGAGGTGCTGCTGGGCACCATCGCCGACCTCTCCGGCCCGGTGGCGCCCTATGGCCGCGACGTGCGCAACGGCCTGCAGATGGCCATCGCCGAGATCAACGCGCGCGGCGGCATCCACGGCCGCCAGCTGCGCCTGCTGGTCGAGGACCACGGCTACGACCCCAAGCGATCGGTGCTGGCCGCGCAGAAGCTGGTGAACCAGGACAAGGTCTTCGCCATCGTCGGCAGCTTCGGCACGCCGCATTCGCTGGCGGCCATGCAGGTAATGTTCCCGAAGGGCGTGTTCAGTCTGTTTCCGATGGCGCTGGCGCGCGAGACCTACGAGCCGCTGAACCCGCTCAAGTTCGCCATGCTGCCGGCCTCCTTCGACCAGATCGCGCCGGTGGTGCCGGGGCTGTACCGCGAACGCAAGGCCACGCGGGCCTGCGTGCTCTACCAGGACGACGACTTCGGCCACGAGGTGCTCAGCGGCACCGAGGCGGGCCTCAAGACCGTGGGCGCCACGCTCGTCGAACGGGCCAGCTACAAGCGCGGCGCCACCGATTTCTCCTCGCAGGTGGCGCGGCTGAAGGCGGCCAACTGCGACTTCGTGGTGCTGGGCACCATCATCCGCGAGACGGTGGGCGTGATCGCCGAGGCGCGCAAGCTGGGCTTCTCGCCGACCTTCCTCATCTCGTCCACCGGCTATTCGGAGCTGATCCCGCGCCTGGGTGGCAAGGACATGGATGGCCTCTATGCGGTGCACACGGCGGCCTTTCCGTATCTGGACGATGCCTCTGCGCCCGTGGCCGACTGGGCCCGGCGCTACCAGGCGCAGTTCCAGTCGGTGCCCACCATCTTTTCCGTGTACGGCTACACCAAGATCAACCTGATCGCCAGGGCGCTCGAACGCGCCGGGCCGCAGCTCACGACCGAGGGCTTCACGCGTGCGATGGAGGGCGTGGACGTGCCCGGTGACATCTTCGGCAACCCACCGATGCGCTTCTCGGCCGCGCAGCACCTGGGCTCCAGCCGCTCGCGACTGTCGCAGCTGCAGAACGGCCGCTGGAAGGTGGTGCTCGACTATGACCAGTTCCGCTAAGGCCATGCAGCCGGTGCACGTCGTCGGCGTGGGCATGCTGCCCTTCGCCAAGCCCGGCGCCAGCGAGGCCTACGACGTCATGGGGGCGCGCGCCGCGCGGGCCGCGCTGGACGACGCCGGTGTCGACTACCAGTCGGTGCAGCAGGTGATGGCCGGCTATGTCTACGGCGACTCCTGCTGCGGCCAGGCGGTGTCGTACCGGCTGGGGCTCACCGGCGTGCCGGTCTTCAACGTCAACAACAACTGCGCGACCGGCTCCACGGCCCTGTTCCTGGCCCGGCAGGCGGTGGCCAGCGGCGCCGCCGACTGCGTGCTGGCGGTGGGCTTCGAGCAGATGGGCCGCGGCGCCATCGCCGCGCAGTGGTCCGACCGGCCCGACCCGTCGCAGCGCCTGCTGGACGCGCTGGACCAGGTGCAGGGCCGCGACCCGCAGGCGCCCATCGCGGCGCAGCTCTTCGGCGGCGCGGGCCGCATGCACATGCAGCTCTACGGGACCCGTGCCGACACCTTCGGTCGCATCGCGGTCAAGGCCCGCGCGCATGCGGCGCACAACCCGCTGGCGCTGTTCCGTACCCCGCTCACGCTGGACGAGGTCATGGCCTCGCCCATGGTCTTCGATCCGCTCACGCGGCTGCAATGCTGCCCGCCCACCTGCGGCGCGGCAGCTGCCGTGCTGTGTTCGGCCGCCTTCGCCCGCCGCCATGGCCTGGACATGCGGGTGCGCATCGCGGGCCAGGGCATGGCGACCGACGGCAACAGCAGCTTCGACGAGCAGGACCTGCGCAAGCTGGTGGGCTACGACATGGCACGCCGCGCCGCCCGCATGGCCTACGAGGAGGCCGGCGTCGGGCCGGAGGACATACCGGTGGTGGAGCTGCACGACTGCTTCACCGCCAACGAGCTGATCAGCTACGAGGCCCTGGGCCTGTGCCGCGAGGGGGAGGCCGAGGGCTTCGTGCTCGATGGGCAGAACACCCATGGCGGGCGCGTGGTGGTCAATCCCTCGGGCGGCCTGCTTTCCAAGGGCCATCCGCTGGGCGCCACCGGCCTCGCACAGTGCGCCGAGCTGACCTGGCAGCTTCGCGACGAGGCCGGCGGCCGGCAGGTGCCGGGTGCCCGCCATGCGCTGCAGCACAACCTGGGCCTGGGCGGCGCCTGCGTGGTCACGGTGTACGAACTCGGTTGAACCCTGTGCGCACCGGCGCGCATCGCCGGTCGTATTCCAGTCCCATGAGACTGCTAATCGCCGATGCCG
>NZ_CAJYES010000022.1 GCF_913773995.1 uncultured Pseudacidovorax sp. | reverse complement strand
GAGCCCTTCGCGCACGATCACATGGCAGGTGGTGCAGGCACAACTCATCTCGCAGGCATGCTCGATCTCGATGCTGCTCTCTAGCAGCGCTTCGCAGATGGAGGTGCCTGCGGGCGCCTGGATCTCGGTGCCCTGCGGACAGTACTCGGCGTGGGGAAGGATCTTGATGATGGGCATGGGTCTCAAACGGATTCGATGCTGCGGCCCGCCAGCGCCTGGGCAATGCCCTTGTTCATGCGCTGCGCGGCGAAGGCTTCGGTGCCGTGCGCCAGTGCCTCCGTGGCTTCGGCGATGGCCGACTTGTCGTCGCCGTCGCGCACGGAGGCCAGAGTATCCAGCAAGCGGTCGATGGCCTGGCGTTCCGGCGCGCTCAGCAGCGCGCCATCGGCCGCGAGCGCGGTGCGCGTGGCCTGCAACATGCGATCGGCTTCCACGCGCGCCTCGATCAACGCGCGTTGCTGCATGTCGGCCTGCGCCGTGGCGAAACCTTCCTGGAGCATGGTGGCGATCTGATCGTCCGACAGGCCATAGGACGGTTTGACGGTGACACTGGCTTCGACGCCGCTGCTCTGCTCCTTGGCAGAGACCGACAGCAGGCCATCGGCGTCCACAGTGAAGGTCACGCGGATCCGCGCCGCACCCGCCGCCATCGGCGGAATGCCGCGCAGCGTGAAGCGCGCCAGGCTGCGGCAATCGGCAACCATGTCGCGCTCGCCCTGCACCACATGCAGCGCCAACGCGGTCTGGCCATCCTGGTAGGTCGTGAAGTCCTGCGCCATCGCGGTGGGGATGGTGGTGTTGCGCGGCACGATGCGCTCCACCAGTCCGCCCATGGTTTCAAGCCCGAGCGACAGGGGAATCACGTCCAGCAGCAGCAGGTTGCCTGCGCCGTCGTTGCCTGCCAGTTGGTTGGCCTGGATGGCGGCACCCAGCGCCACCACCTCGTCCGGATTGAGGTTGGTGAGCGGAGGGCGTCCGAAGAAATCGCCCACGGCCTGGCGGATCTGCGGCATGCGCGTCGCACCGCCCACAAGAACGACACCCTGAAGTTCGCTCGGCGTCAGCCGTGCGTCGCGAAGCGCCTTGCGCACGGCGGCGAGGGTCCGCTGCGTCAGGGACTGCGTGGCGGCGTCGAAGTCGGTGCGCGCGATGGTCAGCTCATGCGTGGCGCCTGCCAATTCGACGGTGAGCGGCGCCGTGTCGGCATCGGTCAGTGCCTCCTTGCAACGACGCGCGGCCACCAGCACACGTGCGCGCTCCTCATCGGTGGCCGGAACCCGTCCCAGGCGCTGACTCATCAGATCTGCCAGCGCATGGTCGTAATCGTCGCCGCCCAGCGCCGAGTCGCCCCCGGTGGCGATGACCTCGAACACACCCTGCGTCAGCCGCAGCACCGAGATGTCGAAGGTGCCACCTCCCAGGTCGTACACGGCATAGACGCCCTCACTGCCGTTGTCCAGGCCGTAGGCGATGGCGGCGGCGGTAGGCTCGCTGATCAGCCGCAGCACGTTCAGCCCCGCGAGCTGCGCGGCGTCCTTGGTGGCCTGGCGCTGACCTTCGTCGAAATAGGCCGGCACCGTGATGACCGCGCCGTACAGATCGCCGTCGAAGGTGTCCTCTGCCCGGTAGCGCAGCGTGGCCAGGATTTCCGCACTGACCTCGACCGGTGACTTGGCACCGGCGACGGTCTGCACCTTCACCATGCCACCCTCATCCACCAGCGTGTAGGGCATGGCAGAACGGTTAGCGATGTCGTTCAAACCGCGGCCCATGAGCCGCTTGGCCGACGTGACCGTGTTGGCCGGATCCGCGGCGCGCGCATCCAGCGCGGCAAATCCGATCTGGCGCCGCTGGGCATCCAGGTAACGCACCGCCGATGGAAGGATCACCCTGCCCTGCTCGTCGGGCAGGCATTCGGCCACGCCGTTGCGTACCGCGGCAACCAGCGAATGCGTGGTCCCCAGGTCAATGCCCACGGCGATGCGCCGCTGATGCGGGTCCGGCGCCTGGCCGGGTTCGGAGATCTGAAGAAGTGCCATGAAAAGACTATTGTCCCAGCCGGTCGAGCCGCTCATCGAGTTCGGTCGAAAAGCGTTCGATGAACATGAGGGCTCTCACCTGCTGCGCCGCGGCGGGATAGTCGCCCTTCTCGTCGATCAGCCAGTCCAGGCTGGAGAGCGCGCGCGTGCGCGCGGACTGCACCTGCTGCTGCAAGGCTTCGAGCGCGGGCGCCTCGGCAGCCTCTTCCAGTTCCTCGCGCCAGCTCATCTGCTGCATGAGAAAGTCCGCCGGCATGGCCGTGTTGTTCTCGGCCTGCACAGGCGCACCCTGCATCTCGCAAAGGTAGGCGGCGCGGCGAAGCGGATCCTTCAGTCGCTGATAGGCCTCGTTGATGCGTACGGACCATTGCATGGCAAGCCGCTGCGCCGCTGGGCCTTGCGCCGCGAAGCGGTCAGGATGTGCCTCGCGCTGCAGTTCCTTCCACCGCGCATCCAGTGCGGCCCGATTCTGCGCAAAGGTCGGCGCGACCGCGAACAGCGTGAAGTCATCGTCGGTCAATTGCATGCGCCACTCCTCGTGCTGCCAAGAAAAAGCCGCCAGGCCCTTTCGGGTGGCGGCCCCGCTCCTTCCGAATCGCCGTCAGACGCGGAAACTTTCGCCGCAACCGCAACGGTCGCGCTCGTTCGGGTTGTTGAACCGGAAGCCTTCGTTCAGCCCTTCGCGCACGAAGTCGAGTTCGGTGCCGTCGATATAGGCAAGGCTTTTGGGATCGACCAGCACCTTGACACCATGCTCCTCGAAGACCACGTCTTCCGGAGCAGACTCGTCCACATACTCCAGCTTGTAGGCCAGGCCAGAGCAGCCGGTGGTCTTGACACCCAGCCGCACACCGATGCCCTTGCCCCGCTTGCTCAGGTAGCGAGACACATGGCGCGCCGCAGCTTCGGTCAGCGTGATCGCCATCGCGGTCGAAGCTCCGGTCACGAGACGACGGCTTCGGCGCCGGTCTTCGCACCCGCCTTGGTGCGATAGTCATTCACAGCCGCCTTGATGGCATCTTCGGCCAGGATCGAGCAATGGATCTTGACCGGAGGCAGCGCCAGTTCTTCGGCGATCTGTGCATTCTTGAGCGACGCCGCCTCATCCAGCGTCTTGCCCTTCACCCATTCCGTCACCAGCGACGACGACGCAATGGCCGAACCGCAGCCATAGGTCTTGAAGCGCGCGTCCTCGATGACACCAGTCTGCGGGTTGACCTTGATCTGCAGCTTCATCACATCGCCACAAGCCGGTGCGCCGACCATGCCAGTGCCAACCGTGTCGTCACCCTTGTCGAAGGAGCCGACGTTGCGAGGGTTCTCGTAGTGGTCGATGACCTTGTCCGAATATGCCATGGGGTCCTCTTCTTTCTTTACGGATTCAGTGGGCCGACCACTGAATCGTGCTCAGGTCGACGCCGTCCTTGTACATCTCCCACAGCGGGCTGAGCTCACGCAGCTTTGCGACGTTGTGGCGGATGGAAGCGACGGCGACATCGATTTCTTCCTCGGTCGTGAAACGGCCGATGGTCATACGTAGGCTGCTGTGAGCCAGCTCGTCGCTGCGGCCGAGAGCGCGCAGGACATAGCTCGGCTCAAGGCTGGCGGACGTGCA
The DNA here is from genome assembly GCF_913773995.1 of uncultured Pseudacidovorax sp. Lineage (GTDB taxonomy): Bacteria > Pseudomonadota > Gammaproteobacteria > Burkholderiales > Burkholderiaceae_C > Xenophilus. The sequence continues at coordinate 14,298 of NZ_CAJYES010000022.1, read as the reverse complement.
GGCCGAGCCCGACGACACAGCCAGGCCCTTGATGCCCATGATCAGCGACTCGCCCTCGACGAAGTTGAAGCTGATGTTCAGGTTGTGCGGCACCCGGCGCTCCAGGTCGCCATTGATGAACACCTGCTCGATGTCGGAGAGGCCGTCGATGAGGCGCTTCTGCAGTGCACGGGCCTTGGCCAGATCCTGCGTCATTTCTTCTTTGGCGATACGGAAGGCCTCGCCCATGCCGACGATCTGGTGTGTCGGCAAGGTGCCCGAACGCATGCCGCGCTCATGGCCGCCCCCGTGCATCTGGGCTTCTAGTCGCACGCGGGGCTTGCGGCGCACGTAGAGGGCACCGATACCCTTGGGGCCGTAGGTCTTGTGCGAAGCAAGACTCATCAGGTCGATCGGCAGTTGGGTCATGTCGATCTCGACCTTGCCGGTAGCCTGCGCCGCGTCGACATGGAAGATCACGCCCTTCTCCCGGCAGATGTTGCCGAGCGCAACGACATCCTGAATGACGCCAATCTCGTTGTTGACGAACATCACGCTTGCCAGGATGGTGTCCGGGCGAATGGCCGCTTTGAACTTCTCGAGGTCAAGCAAACCATCTTCCTGCACGTCGAGGTAGGTGACCTCGAAACCCTGACGCTCCAGTTCACGCATCGTGTCGAGCACGGCCTTGTGCTCGGTCTTGACAGTGATGAGATGCTTGCCCTTCTCCTTATAGAAATGGGCCGCGCCCTTCAGGGCCAAGTTGTCGGACTCGGTAGCACCCGAAGTCCAGATGATCTCGCGGGGATCGGCATTGATCAGGGCCGCCACATCGCCGCGGGCCTTCTCCACCGCCTCTTCAGCCTCCCAGCCCCACGCATGGCTGCGCGAAGCGGGATTGCCGAAATGCTCACGCAGCCAGGGAATCATGGCATCGACCACGCGCGGGTCGACCGGCGTGGTTGCGCCGTAATCAAGGTAGATCGGGAAATGCGGAGTGACGTCCATGGCTCGCTCGTGCTGGCGTGGATACGGAAAACAATCACGAAGGGAAGAGCGCGCGGCGCAAGTGCCGCCGCTCGCCCACCGTGCTCAGGACTTGGCGAAAGCGTTGCCGAGCGCGAACACCGAATTCGGCGCGTTCACGCGAATTGGCTTGACCACCGGCTGGCTGGAGATCGCCCGCTTGACGGCCGGCTTGTTCTCGACCTGCACGCCCTTGGCGATCTGATCGTCCACCAGCTTCTGCAACGTCACGGAATCCAGAAACTCGACCATCTTCTGGTTGAGTGAGGCCCACAGCTCGTGCGTCATGCAGCGCCCCGCTTCGCCCATGCAGTTTTCCTTGCCGGCGCAGTGCGTGGCGTCAATGGGCTCGTCCACTGACACGATGATGTCGGCAACAGTGATGTCGGCTGCCTTGCGACCCAGCGAATAGCCACCGCCAGGACCGCGGGTCGATTCGACCAATTCATGGCGGCGAAGCTTGCCGAACAGCTGCTCCAGATAGGACAGCGAAATCTGCTGCCGCTGGCTGATTGCGGCCAGCGTGACAGGACCAGAGTTCTGGCGCAATGCCAGATCGATCATGGCGGTGACCGCAAAACGGCCTTTGGTAGTGAGACGCATCGCAAGCTCCTTCTGTTGGCTTACCGTTAAATAACACCTGGGATCCACAGGATCCGGTGGCGCCCGTCTCCGCCCTGCCCGGCATCCAACCCATCGAAGGTAGGAGCCGGCCCTTCATCGCGAAGTTCTTTTTGCTTGAGTGTTTCGGTCAAGTATAGCAGAAACCCCGAGTCTTGCTCGGGATAACTCGGGTCTTTCCTCTTACTTGCGTCCGCCCATCGGAAGCACCGCGATGTTGTCACTTCCGGCGGCGCCGAATGCCTGCTCGCGCAACAGCGCCAACTGGTCGCGCACGCGGGCCGCCTTCTCGAATTCGAGGTTGCGGGCGTGCTCCAGCATCTGCTTTTCCAGGCGCTTGATTTCTTTGGCCACATCGCGCTCGCTCATGTCCTCGACACGAGCGCGCTCGACCTCGCGCTTGCCCGCTTCCTTGGCCGACTTCTCGCCGTACACGCCATCAATCAGCTCGCGCACCTGCTTGACGATGCTGCGCGGCACGATGCCATTGGCCTCGTTGAAGGCGATCTGCCGCTCGCGGCGCCGCTGCGTCTCGCCGATGGCCTTGTTCATCGACGCGGTAATGGTGTCGGCATACAGGATGGCCTTGCCGTGCAGGTTGCGCGCCGCACGGCCAATGGTCTGGATCAGGCTGCGCTCTGCGCGCAGGAAGCCTTCCTTGTCCGCATCGAGGATGGCGACGAGCGACACCTCGGGAATGTCCAGCCCCTCGCGCAGCAGGTTGATGCCGACCAGCACGTCGAAGGCGCCCAGGCGCAGGTCGCGGATGATCTCGACCCGCTCGACGGTGTCCACGTCACTATGCAGGTAGCGCACCTTCACACCGTTGTCGCCCAGGTATTCGGTGAGCTGCTCGGCCATGCGCTTGGTCAGGGTCGTGATCAGCACCCGCTCGTTCTTCTCGACACGGATGCGGATCTCGCCCAGCACATCGTCGACCTGGTGGGTGGCGGGCCGCACCTCGACCTCCGGATCGATCAGCCCCGTCGGCCGCACCAACTGCTCGACCACTTGGCCCGCATGCTCCTGCTCGTAGGCCGCGGGCGTGGCCGAGACGAAGATGCATTGCCGCATCCGCCGCTCGAACTCCTCGAACTTGAGCGGCCGGTTGTCCAGTGCGGAAGGCAGCCGGAAGCCATATTCCACCAGTGTGGTCTTGCGCGCCCGGTCGCCGTTGTACATGGCAGCGAGCTGGCCGATCATCTGGTGGCTCTCGTCCAGGAACATCACAGCGTCCTTGGGCAGGTAGTCCGTCAGCGTGGCCGGCGGATCGCCGGGCGCCGCGCCGGAGAGATGCCGGGTGTAGTTCTCGATGCCCTTGCAGTGCCCGATCTCGGCCAGCATCTCCAGGTCGAAGCGGGTGCGTTGCTCCAGGCGCTGGGCCTCCACCAGCTTGCCGGCGCCGACGAGTTCCTTCACGCGGTCGGCCAGCTCCAGCTTGATGGTGTCGACCGCGCGCAATGTCTTGTCGCGCGGCGTGACGTAGTGGCTGGACGGGTAGATGGTGAAGCGCGGAATCTTCTGCCGCACACGGCCGGTGAGCGGGTCGAACAGCGACAGGCTCTCGATCTCGTCGTCGAACAGCTCGATGCGGATGGCCAGCTCACTGTGCTCAGCCGGGAACACGTCGATGGTGTCGCCGCGCACCCGGAAGGCGCCGCGCGAGAAGTCCTGCTCGTTGCGCGTGTACTGCATGCGAATGAGCCGGCCAATCACATCGCGCTGGCCGATCTTGTCGCCCACGCGCATGATGAAGCGCATTTCGGTGTAATCCTCCGGCGCGCCGATGCCATAGATTGCACTCACCGTCGCCACGATCACCACATCCCGCCGCTCCAGCACACTCTTAGTTGCCGACAGCCGCATCTGCTCGATGTGCTCGTTGATCGACGAGTCCTTCTCGATGAACAGGTCGCGCTGAGGCACGTAGGCCTCAGGCTGGTAGTAGTCGTAGTAGCTGACGAAGTACTCCACCGCGTTTTTGGGGAAGAACTCGCGGAACTCGCTGTAAAGCTGTGCAGCCAAGGTCTTGTTGGGCGCGAAGACGATGGCCGGCCGGCCCAGCCGGGCGATGACGTTGGCCATGGTGTAGGTCTTGCCCGAGCCTGTCACGCCCAGCAGCGTCTGGAAGACCTCGCCGTCGTGCACGCCTTCCACCAGCTTCTCGATGGCCGTCGGCTGGTCGCCCGCGGGCGGATAGGGCTGGAACAGCTCGAAGGGTGAATCCGGGAACCGCACGAACTCTCCCTTGGCGGGTGCGGCGGCGTCATCGGCGTTCTGAAGGTCTGCAGTCATGGTGGTGGGGCTCCGGGGCAGCAGTCCAACTGTGGGGCGGCCGGTAAAATTCCAAGCGAACCGGCAAGGCTACTCGAAAGCCAATGCCCGGTTCTGCACCCAGCCTCGCCGGACGCGAGGCTCGCCTCAGCATCCAAAGGACTCTCCTCCATGTCTCTCTTCTCCGCCGTCGAGATGGCGCCGCGCGACCCCATCCTGGGTTTGAACGAACAATTCGCCGCCGACACCAACCCCAACAAAGTCAATCTGGGCGTGGGCGTCTACTACGACGACAACGGCAAGCTGCCGCTGCTGGAATGCGTCAAGAAGGCCGAGGCCGACATGATGAAGGCCCCATCGGCCCGCGGCTACCTGCCCATCGACGGCATCGCTGCCTATGACAACGCCGTCAAGGCCCTGGTGTTTGGCGCCGACAGCGAGCCGGTCAAATCCGGCCGCGTGGCCACGATCCAGGCCCTGGGCGGCACCGGCGGTCTGAAGGTCGGCGCCGACTTCCTCAAGAAGCTCTCGCCCTCGGCCAAGGTGTTGATCAGCGATCCGAGCTGGGAGAACCACCGCGCCCTGTTCACCCAGGCCGGCTTCGAGGTGGGCACCTATGCCTACTACGACGCCGCCAAGCGCGGTATCGATTTCGACGGCATGCTGGCCGCGCTGAACGGCGCTGCCGCCGGCACCATCGTCGTGCTGCATGCCTGCTGCCACAACCCGACCGGCTACGACCTCAGGCCAGCCCAATGGGACCAGGTGGTCGAGGTGGTCAAGGCCCGCCAGCTGACCCCCTTCCTGGACATGGCGTACCAGGGTTTCGGCTATGGCATCGCCGAAGACGGCGCCGTGATCGGCAAGTTCGTGGCGGCCGGCCTGACCTTCTTCGTCTCGACCTCCTTCTCCAAGAGCTTCAGCCTGTACGGCGAGCGCGTGGGCGCTCTGTCGGTGCTGTGCGAGAACAAGGAAGAAGCCGCGCGCGTGCTGTCGCAGCTGAAGATCATGATCCGCACCAACTACAGCAACCCGCCCACGCATGGCGGCGCGGTGGTGGCCGCCGTGCTGGGTAACGCCGAGCTGCGCGCGCTTTGGGAAAAGGAGCTGGGCGAGATGCGCGTGCGCATCAAGGCCATGCGTCAGAAGCTGGTGGATGGCCTCAAGGCCGCGGGCGTGGAGCAGGACATGAGCTTCATCACCACCCAGATCGGGATGTTCAGCTACTCGGGGCTGACCAAGGACCAGATGGTGCGCCTGCGCAACGAGTTCGGCGTTTACGGCACCGACACCGGCCGCATGTGCGTGGCAGCGCTCAACAGCAAGAACATCGAGCACGTCTGCGCCAGCATCGCCAAGGTGGTCTGACGCTCTGGAGCGGCTGCCTCCTCTCAGGGGCGGCCGCGAACGAATAAAAAAGGCAACACGGGCGACCGTGCTGCCTTTTTTTATTGCTGGCTGGCCGGTAGTGCGCCAGCCAGCCATCGTCGCCGGACGATCAGGCGAAGTTCTTTTCGGCGAATTCCCAGTTGACCAGCTTGGCCAGGAAGGTCTCGACGAACTTGGGACGCAGGTTGCGGTAGTCGATGTAGTAGGCGTGCTCCCAGACGTCGACGGTCAGCAGGGCCTTGTCGTCGGTCGTCAGCGGCGTACCGGCGGCGCCCGTGTTGACGATGTCGACCGAGCCGTCGGCCTTCTTCACCAGCCAGGTCCAGCCCGAGCCGAAGTTGCCAACGGCGGACTTGACGAAGGCTTCCTTGAAGGCGTCGTAGCTGCCCCACTTGGCTTCGATGGCCTTGGCCAGCGCGCCGGATGGAGCGCCGCCGCCTTGCGGCTTCATGCAGCTCCAGAAGAAGGTGTGGTTCCAGATCTGCGCGGCGTTGTTGTAGATGCCGCCGCTGGACTTCTTCACGATTTCTTCGAGCGGCATGCTCTCGAACTCGGTGCCCTTTTGCAGGTTGTTCAGGTTCACCACATAGGCGTTGTGATGCTTGCCGTAGTGGTACTCCAGCGTTTCCTTGGAGTACTCTGGGGCCAGCGCGTCCATCGCGTACGGCAGGGGAGGCAGAACATGTTCCATATGAAGCTCGTTCGTGGGTTGGTTGACAGAAACCGTAGGATTCTAGGAAGGATTGCCGATCCCCGCGTCGGACGACGTCCCTTGCTGGATGGTGATGACCTGCAGGTTCGCCGTGCCATCCGCCAGCGTCGCGTTCACGGCCTCGCCGGGCCGCAGTTGCGCGACCCGGGTGACGGTTCGCCCGCCGGCATCCGCCAGCCATGCGTAGCCCCGCTGCAGTACCGTCGCCGGATCAAGCATCCGAAGGCGAAGAGCAGCACGCTCCAGCCTGTCGGACCGGGCGCTCAACGTGGTGCGACCCGCGGCGGGCCAGCTTGCTCCCGCCGCATCTAGGCGGCGCTGGGCCAGATGCAGCCAAGACGTTGTGGCGCGGTGCAGGCGCTGATCCCATTGCCCCAGCACCGCCTGTTGCCGCGCGGCCAAGCCGGAAGGACGGCCGAGCCGCGAAGCGGCATGGTCCAGTCGCTGGGACAGGCGGTCCAACCGACCCTCGACGGCGTCGCGCAGTTCGTCTTCGAGGGCATCCAGCCCCTGGAGCCACCCGTCGCGCGACGGCGCCACCAGTTCGGCGGCTGCCGTGGGCGTAGGCGCGCGCAGGTCAGCGCAAAAGTCTGCGATGGTGAAGTCCGTCTCATGTCCCACGCCGACGACCACTGGGACGGGACTGGCCACGATGGCGCGCGCCAGTTGCTCGTCGTTGAACGCCCACAGGTCTTCGAGCGAACCACCGCCCCGCACGAGGAGGATGGCATCGGGCCGCGGCGCGATCTCTTGCAAGGCGGACAGGGCCGCGACCAGTTCTCCCGGCGCCTGCGCGCCCTGCACGGACGCCGGCGCGAGGACGACCTCCACATGCGCAGCGCGCCGCCGAAGCGCAGTCACCACATCGTGCAGCGCTGCCGCGCCGAGCGACGTGACCAGCCCGATCCGCGCTGGAAACATCGGCAACGGCCGCTTGCGCGATGGGTCGAACAGCCCCTCGGCCTCCAGCTTGGCCTTGCGCTGCACGAACTGCTCGAACAGCGTGCCCTGGCCCGCCTTCCGCAGGCTCTCCACCACCAGTTGCAGGTCGCCGCGGGGCTCGTAGACGGTCAGCCGTCCGCGCAGCTCGACCAGGTCGCCGTTTCGCACATCGAAGTCCACCAGCGACGCAGCACGACGGAACATGGCGCAGCGCACCTGCCCCTGCCCGTCCTTGAGCGAGAAATAGCAATGGCCACTGGTGGCGCGCGAAAACCCGCTCACCTCACCCTGCACCGCCACCGGGTTGAAGCGGGCATCGAGCGTGTCCGCCACGGCCCGGCACAGCGCTCCCACAGCCCATACGCGCGGCTGGATGCCGATGCCCTCAGCCATGCCGACCCACCTTGCGTCTTCCACAAGCATCGCGAGCGCCAATGAGCGGACGGAGCATGGCACTGGAAAGCCACGGGTTATGGTGCAAGCGGTTGATGTAGAAAGAAAAAGTGCTGCTCAAAATCTGATCGTCCTGATCCGAGGCCCATCAATGCTGGGTTTTCGAGCGTTGCCCGCAGGGTTAGCCACAAAGTTATCCACAGAAAATGTGGGTGGCTGCCGCTCCCGCCCCCCAGCTCGCGAGAAACATTCGGTCATAATTTTCGGCTGTGGGGCAGCGCTTCGCGACCACGCAGGAGGAACCTTGTTTTCGATCTTAGTCGCCGCAGGCTGGCCCATCGTGCCGCTGCTCTTGTGCTCGATCATCGCCACCGCCCTCGTCATCGAGCGCTTCATCAGTCTCAAGACGGCCAAGGTGCTGCCAACACAACTGCTGAATGAAGCCATCGGGGTGTCGCGCGATGGCATTCCTGCTGCCGAGGTCATCGCCAAGCTGGAGAGAAATTCAGCATTGGGCGAGATGCTCGCCAGCGGCTTTCGAGCTGCGCAGACGGGCTCCGGCGGATCCATCGACGATGTGCGGGCTGCCATGGAAAGCTCTGGGCGCGCCATCGGCCATCGTCTGGAACGCTACCTTCCCGCGCTGGCCACCATCGCTTCCGCTGCGCCGCTTCTCGGCCTGCTCGGCACCGTCATCGGGATGATCGAGATCTTCGGTTCGCAGGCCCCGGCAAGCGGCTCGGCCGGCAATCCCGCACAACTGGCACACGGCATCTCCATCGCGCTCTACAACACGGCATTCGGTCTGATCGTCGCTGTGCCCACGCTGATCTTCTGGCGCTACTTTCGCAGCCGCGTCGACGGCTACCTGCTGCATCTGGAACTGGCCGGCGAGCGCTTCGCTCAGCATCTGGCCGCCTTGCGGCCGGAGGCGCAGCCGTGAACGCACCGCTGCCGGGCGGCGCACGCCAGGCGCAGGCGCCGGGCGGCGGCCGCAGCAGGCGAATGCAACTGCGCAGCGCCTCGCGCGACGAGCCGGAAATCAACCTGATTCCCTTCATCGACGTGCTGCTGGTGATCCTGATCTTCCTGATGCTGTCGACCACCTACAACCGGTTCACCGAGATGGAAGTGCGTCTGCCGACCGCCGACACGGACGCCGCCCCCACCCGCCCGCGCGAGATCGTGGTCGCTGTGGCGGCCGATGGACGCTACGCGGTCAACAGGCAGGCACTTGAAGAACGCAGTGTGGATGCGTTGGCGAGCGCCCTTGGCCCCCTCGCCAAGGCCGAGGCCGGCGGCCCCGCGCCCATCCTGATCATCAGCGCCGACGCTGCAGCGGCGCATCAGTCGGTGATCACCGTGATGGAGGCGGCACGGCGTGCGGGTTTGATGCAGATCACCTTCGCCACGCAGACGTCGGGCAAGGCGGCCCGCTGACGTGCTGACGCAGGCCTGGGAGCACCGGGGCGCGCGCACCTGGATGCTGCGACCGGCGGCCTGGCTTTTCGGCCTGCTCGCCGCGGCTCGACGCATCGCCTATGCACGTGGATGGCGCAGTGCACAGCGCCTGCCAGTGCCAGTGGTTGTGGTGGGCAATGTGGTCGCGGGCGGCGTGGGCAAGACGCCGGTGGTGATCGCGCTGGTTCGGCATGCGCAGACCATGGGCTGGCCGGTGGGTGTGGTCTCGCGTGGGCATGGGCGACGCACCCGGGATGCGCAAGTCGTGGCCCTCGACAGCGATCCGCGCGATGTGGGCGACGAGCCACTGCTGATCCGCCGCGCCACCGGTGCACCGGTCGTCGTCGATGCCGACCGGGTGGCGGCTGGACGCCGCCTGCTGGCGCTGCACCCAGGTACGCGTCTCATCATTGCCGACGATGGGCTGCAGCATCTGCCGTTGGCCCGCGACGTGGAAATCTGCGTGTTCGACGACCGTGGCATCGGCAACGGCTGGCTGCTGCCCGCGGGACCTCTGCGTGAACCCTGGCCGCGCCGTTGCGACCTCGTGCTGCACACCGGTGATCGGCCGGCCTTCGAAGGCTTTCGTGGGCGCCGAGCCCTGGCGTCCGATGCACTCGACCGTACAGGCCGCCCTACCCCCCTCGCCCAGTTGGCGGCGCGCGACGACTTGGTGGCGGTCGCAGGCATTGCCCAGCCGCAGCGCTTCTTCGACATGCTGCGCGAACGTGGGCTGCGGCTGCAGCGCTGCATCGCGCTGCCGGACCATCACGACTACACGCGCTGGACGCCGCCGACGGGCGTGCAGTTGCTGTGCACCGAAAAGGACGCAGCCAAGCTCTGGCCGCTCTCCCCGTCAGCGCTGGCCGTGCCGCTGGAGTTCTCCATCGAGCCAGCCTTCTTCGAGGTACTCGACGCGCGGCTATCATCCCTCGATGGATCCGAAGCTTCTTGAACTGCTGGTCTGCCCGGTCACCAAGGGACCGCTGCAATGGGACGCCGCGCGTCAGGAACTGTGGTCGCGCAGCGCACGCCTCGCCTACCCTGTGCGCGATGGCATTCCGGTGATGCTCGAGAACGAAGCGCGCCCGCTGACGGACGAAGAACTCGGTCTGTGAGCTTCGTCGTCCTGATTCCCGCGCGGATGAAGTCGACGCGCCTGCCCGACAAGCCGCTGGCCGACCTCGGCGGCTTGCCAATGGTCGTACGGGTGGCGCAGCAGGCCGCCCGTTCGGGTGCCAGTACGGTATGCGTGGCTTGCGACGACGCGCGCATCCTGCAGGCCTGCGAAAGAGCCGGTGTGCGGGCTCTGCTGACCCGTGCCGACCATCCCAGCGGCAGTGACCGCCTGGCCGAGGCCTGTAGTCTGCTGGGGCTGTCCGACGACACCATCGTGGTCAATGTCCAGGGTGACGAACCGCTGATCGATCCGGGCCTGATCGACGCCGTCGCTCAGTCCCTGGCCAACCAGCCGGACACACCCATGAGCACCGCGGCACACGCCATCGAGGACGTGGCGGATTTCGTCAATCCCAATGTGGTGAAAGTGGTGCTCGACGCAGCCAGCCGCGCCCTGTACTTCAGCCGCTCCCCTCTTCCCTTCTGGCGCGACGGTGGCTTGCCCGCGCGGTTGCCGGCCGAGATGCCCGCGCTTCGCCACGTCGGGATCTACGCCTACCGTTGCGGCTTTCTGCGCACGTTCCCCAGCCTCCCGGCGTCTCCGCTCGAACGTATCGAGTCGCTGGAACAACTGCGTGTGCTGTGGCACGGCCATCGCATCGCCGTGCATGTGACGCAGCGGGCGCCGGGCACGGGTGTCGACACCCCCGAAGACCTCGCCCGCGTGCGAGCGCATTTCTGAGTGGCCGTTTTGGGCCCGGTGCTGCGGGGGTCGCATGCTATCCTCGCCGCGATGGCGCGTCGGGAGGAGCCGGCGCAGCTCGCCCACACGATTTTCATAAAAAGCTTCCGAGGACACCATGAGACTCATCCTGTTGGGCGCGCCGGGCGCCGGTAAAGGCACGCAGGCCACCTTCATCTGCCAGAAGTTCGGCATTCCACAGATCTCCACCGGTGACATGCTGCGCGCTGCGGTCAAGGCCGGTACGCCGCTCGGGCTGCAGGCCAAGGCGGTGATGGATGCCGGGGCGCTGGTGAGCGATGAGCTCATCATCAACCTCGTGAGGGAACGCATCGCGTTGCCCGACTGCGCCAATGGCTTCCTCTTCGATGGCTTTCCGCGGACGATCCCGCAGGCAGACGCGATGAAGGCAGCCGGCGTCAAGCTTGACTACGTGCTGGAGATCGACGTCCCCTTCTCCGACATCATCGAGCGCATGAGTGGCCGTCGGTCGCATCCTGCCTCCGGCCGCACGTACCATGTACGATTCAACCCGCCCAAGGTGGAGGGCAAGGATGACCTCACCGGCGAGGACCTGATCCAGCGCGAAGACGACAAGGAAGACACCGTGCGCAAGCGCCTGGATGTCTACAGCCAACAGACGCGCCCGCTCGTCGACTACTACGCAAAGTGGGCGGAACAGGACCCTGCCAACGCTCCCAAGTACCGCGCAATCAGCGGCGTGGGTTCGGTGGATGAAATCACGCGCCGAGCGATGACCGCGCTCACGGACTGAGGATCGCTCGAGTGATCGCCCAGCACGGGCGATTCGATTTCCGCAAAGAGGCCGGCCGCAAGGACCGGCCTTTTTACTTCATACGGCCGGCTCGCGACCTCTCATCAGGTCGAGCAACAACACGATGCGTGCCTTGACCGGCGACAGGTCGAAGGCGTGCGGCCAGCGCTGCTCGCCGCTTGAAAGCACAGCGCCATCTGTGCAGCGTGTAGCACGCAGCACGGCAACTCCCGCTGTCTGCGCCCTTAAGAGCGCAGCCTCGATGTTCTCGTGGACCGTGCCATTTCCGGTGGTTGCCACAACAACGCCGTCCACGCGTCCGGACTGCACCAGCGCGTCCACCACCAGTGCATCCGCCCCTGCATGGCTGGTCACGATCTGCACCGACGGCCATCGATCGGCAGTCGCCAGTTGGCTGACAGGCAGCCTGGGCGTCTCCACCGCGGGCCATGATTCGGCCAACCGAACACGCCCCTCCTCCACGAAGCCAGCGGGCCCGCCCTCGCCGGAGGAGAAGGCGTCGAGCCGATAGGTATGCACCTTGCGCACCTGCCGGGCACGGTGAATGGTCCCTGCACACACAACAAGCACACCGCGCGCGCCATCGGCCGCGACCACCGTCAATGCGTCCCGCAGATTCTGCGGGCCATCGGCAGCAGCGGAAGTGGCCGGCCGCATGGCGCAGGTGAGCACCACAGGTTTGCTCGCGTTCAGCACCTGGCTGAGGAAAAAGGCCGTTTCCTCCAACGTATCCGTGCCATGGGCAATGACGATGCCAACCACCCAGGGGTCGTCGAGCAACTGCTCGCATTGACGTGCGAGCGCGAGCCAGTGCGCATGCGACATGTCCTTGCTGTCGATGTTGCACAGTTGCTCGGTGCTCAGCGCGACACCAGAGGGCAGCGGCACATCGCCGAGCAGCGTCGACACCTCGACCTGGCCGGCGACATAGCCAAGATTGTCGCCGGCTCGGGCAGCACGGCCAGCGATGGTGCCGCCCGTGCCAAGCACGGCGATGCGGGGATGACGCGACGGGGCGAGATCAGGACTTGTCAATGCTTTGAAAACTGGTTAAAAATACAGCCACTGGATATGCGCACAGTATGCGCATCAACCCACGGAGCCGCAGACAGATGCTCAAAGTGCCCACGCCGGCCGCGACGGTCAAGCTTACCGCTCGGCAACAGCAAATTCTCGAACTGATTCGTGCTGCCATGGCCCGAACCGGCGCGCCGCCGACGCGTGCCGAGATCGCCGCTGAACTCGGCTTCAAGTCCGCCAACGCAGCCGAGGAGCACCTGCAAGCGCTGGCACGCAAGGGCGTGATAGAGCTGGTGAGCGGCACTTCGCGCGGCATCCGACTGAAGAGTGAAGCGCTGCGCAACCTGCAGGAAAGCCGGACGCCGCAGTTCTCTCTGCCCATCCCAGGCTTGTCGCAGTTGTCGCTGCCCCTGGTGGGCCGAGTAGCGGCGGGAGCGCCCATCCTTGCGCAGGAGCATGTCGACCAGACCTATTACGTGGAAAGCACGCTGTTTCAACACCGCCCCGACTACCTGCTCAAGGTGCGCGGCATGTCGATGCGTGATGCCGGCATCATGGACGGCGATCTGCTTGCGGTTCAAAGCACGCGCGAAGCGCGCAACGGCCAGATCGTGGTTGCACGTCTTGGCGATGAGGTCACTGTCAAGCGGCTGAAACGACTGAAGGACGTGGTCGAACTCCACGCCGAGAACCCCGATTACCCCACCATCGTCGTCCATCCCGGCGAGCCTTTCGAGATCGAGGGGCTCGCGATCGGTCTGATCCGCAACACGATGCTGATGTAGGCCTCGCCCCTTCGTTGCCGCTGCGTCAGGTGGCGGGCGTATGGCCGGATGGCCATCACCCTGGCGCGACGGCTCTTGATCCGAATCCTGCCTGTGTCCAAACCCCTTCCAATCTTCAGGAGTTCAACATGGGAACCGCTCTGCTCGCCTTGTCCAGTCTCTTCGCCCCGATCCAGTCTTGGGTGGCTCGTCAAGTCGAATCTCGCCGCAGCCATGTGCTGGGTGCCACGGAACTGCACTATGTGAATGTCCGTCCTCGCGTGAGCTGCGAGGTGCGTCGCGTTCAAGAAAGCCGTCGTGACGCTGTAGCCCACCGGCCATTGCGCGTGGTCCGAGTGGTGGAGCCAGGTGAGCATCGGGCCCATAGCTCGAGGCTGGTGATTGCAGGCCGCATGGCGGACGTGTGTGCCGAGCTCGACCGCCTGGTGGAGAAGGAACTGCGAGAAGCCGCACGGCCGGCAGGCCATACGCTGCACTGAGCTCGCAGAAAGCGCTCGCCTTTCGCGGGCCAGCGCGGAAGGCTGTCGATGCCGAAGGCAAAATGGGCGGCCATGAATATCGTGATCCTCGACGACTATCAGGACGCCGTGCGCAAGCTGCGCTGCGCATCCAAATTGGATGCCTACACCGCCAAGGTCTATACGAACACGGTCAAGGGCATCGGGCAGTTGTCGGTCAGGTTGCGCGACGCGGACGTGATTGTCTTGATCCGTGAGCGCACCCAGATCTCCCGCCAGCTCGTCGAGAAATTGCCACGGCTCAAGCTCATCTCGCAGACGGGCCGTGTCGGCAGCCATGTGGACGTGAACGCATGTACCGAATATGGCGTGGCCGTCGCCGAGGGCACGGGCTCACCGCTGGCACCGGCTGAACTCACCTGGGCGCTGATCATGGCGGCCATGCGCCGGCTGCCGCAATACATCAGTAACCTCAAACATGGGGCGTGGCAGCAGTCGGGGCTCAAGTCGGCCTCCATGCCGCTCAACTTCGGCCTGGGCTCGGTACTCAAGGGCAAGACCCTGGGCATCTGGGGCTACGG
>NZ_CAJYES010000021.1 GCF_913773995.1 uncultured Pseudacidovorax sp. | reverse complement strand
TCCACCGCAAGACTCAGGCGATGCTCAGCTGCGTGACCTTGCTCACCGGCGCGAGGCGGGCCAGCTTCAGGGTCAGCACGCCGTTCTCCAGCTTGGCTTCGCTGGCGCCAGCGTCGATTTCCTGCGGGAGTTCGTAGGCGGCCTTGTACTGGCGCTTGGCTTCGGCGCGCGTTTCGATGCGCACCACCTGGCCTTCGATGCGGACGCCCAGGTCTTCACGGGCGATGCCGGGCACGTCCAGGCTCAGGGTCCAGCCCTGCTCGGTGCTTTCGACCTGCACGCCGCGGCCAGTCGGGAAGAAGGCGTCGTTGACGAAGCGCTCGAAGCCGCGGTCGAAGCTGCGGGGCGAGGCGAGGGCGGCGGAACGGATGGCGGGTGCGAACAGCATGTGTTTCTCCAGTCTGAAAGAGGGTCGATCCAGAGGCGCACGATGCGCCCCTTACACTGCGCGGCCTTTCAGTCGTGAGTGCCGCTTGAGGCCTATCTAGGCACCCTCCCAGCGGCTTTCAAGAGCATGTCCCAGACCTTTATTTCTCGTCGTCGCGTCTTGAAAAGCGGCGCGGCGGCGCTATGTGCATCGACCCTCGGCGGCCTGGTCCGAGCGCAGGGCGGGGCGCCCATCCGGCTTGCGCTGGTCGAGAGCCTGAGCGGCCCCTTCGCCAACACGGGCGAGGCCGTTTTCCGCAACCTGCTGTGGGCCGTGGAGCGGGTCAATGCCCGCGGCGGCATCGCGCTGCCGGGCGGTGCACGCCCGCTGCAGCTGGACCGCTACGACAGCAAGGGCCAGACCGAAGAGGCGCTGTCCGCTTTGCGCTCTGCCATCGACAACGGCGCGCAGGCGGTGCTGCAGGGCAACTCGTCCGCCACCGCCGCGGCCATCCTGGATGCGGTGGACAAGCACAACGAGCGGGACGCGCGCCGGCGGCTGCTCTTCCTCAACTACTCGGCGGTGGACCCGATCCTCACCAACGAGCGCTGCAGCTTCTGGCACTTCCGCTTCGACGCCCATGCCGACATGCGCGTGGCGGCGCTGATGGCCGTGTTCAAGGAAGACCGCGCCGTCGGCAGCGCCTACCTGATCGGCCAGGACTACAGCTTCGGCCAGGCCGTGCTGCGCGAGAGCCGCCGCCGCATCGCCGAGCTGCGCCCGGACGTGCGTATCGTGGGCGAGGAACTGCACCCCATGGGCAAGGTCAAGGACTTCGCGCCCTATGCCGTAAAGATCAAGGCCAGCGGCGCGCAGGCCGTGTTCACCGGCAACTGGGGCAACGACCTGACGCTGCTGGTCAAGGCGGCGCGCGAGGTCGGCTTCGAGGGCAAGTTCTACACCTTCTACGGCAATGCCCTGGGCGCGCCGGCCGCGCTGGGCGAGGCCGGCGTGGGCAAGGTGATCGCGGTGGCCGACTGGCTGCCCAACGTGCCGACGCCGGAATCCGCGGCCTTCTACAGGAGCTTCCGCGCGCGCTTTCCGAACCCGGCGGACGACTATGTGCACATGCGCATGCAGCTGATGATCGAGGCGCTGGCGCAGTCCATCGCCCAGGCCGGCAGCACCGAGGCGGCGGCCGTCGCCGCCAAGCTGGAGAACGCCAGGGTGTCGCTCGCCGGTCGCAGCGGTCGCATGCGTGCGGCGGACCATCAGTTCCAGCAGCCGCTGGTCGTGGGCATGATGGACCGCCAGGGCACGCCGGGCGTGGCCTTCGACGTCGAAGGCTCGGGCTACGGCTTCCGCGTCATCAAGGACATCGCGCCTGAAGTGGCCGAGCTCCCTACCACCTGCCGCATGCAGCGGCCCTGATCCCGAGGACACCCATGCGCCAAGCCATCGACAAGCTCGAAGCCTCCAAGATCCGCGAAGTGGCCAATGCCGGCATGGGCCGCAGCGACGTGCTGGCCTTCTGGTTCGGCGAGAGCGACGAAGTCACGCCCGAGCCGGTGCGCCGCGCCGCCATCGAATCCATCGAGCGTGGCGAGACCTTCTATGCGCACAACCTGGGCCTGCCCGAATTGCGCGAGGCCATCGCGCGCTATGCCTCGCGGCTGCATCCGGCCGTGGGCATGGAGCGCATCGCCGTCACCTCCGGCGGGGTCAGCGCGCTCATGATCGCCGTGCAGGCGTTGGTGGACCCAGGTGACGAGGTGGTGGCGGTGACGCCGGTCTGGCCCAACCTGACGGCGCAGCCGGCCATTCTGGGCGCCACGGTGCGCTGTCTGCCGCTGCAGCCCGTCGACGGCAACTGGACGCTGGACCTGGACGCGCTGCGCGCCGCGGTGACGCCCGCCACGCGCCTGCTCATCCTGAATGCCCCCAACAACCCCACCGGCTGGACGCTGACCCGCGCCGAGCAGCAGGCCATCCTGGACCACTGCCGGGCCACCGGCACCTGGATCCTGGCGGACGAGGTCTACGAGCGCCTGTATTACGCCGGCGACACCGCCAACGGCTGCGCGCCGAGCTTCCTGGACATCGCCATGACCGACGACCGGCTGGTGGTGGCGCACAGCTTCTCCAAGAGCTTCCTGATGACCGGCTGGCGCTTGGGCTGGCTGGTGGTGCCGCCGTCGCTGCAGGACAACGTCGGCACGCTGATCGAGTTCAACACCTCTTGCGCGAGCGTGTTCAGCCAGCGCGCCGGCATCGCCGCCCTGGCGCACGAGGCCGACATCACCCCGCGCGTGGTGGCGCACCTGCAGTCCTGCCGCGACACGCTGGTGCCGCTGCTGCAGCGCTTGCCGGGCCTGAAGGTGTCGGCTGCCAAGGGCGGCATGTACGCCTTCTTCCAGGTCGAGGGCGCGGCCGATTCGCTGGCGCTGGCCAAGCGTCTGGTGACCGAGGCCGGCCTGGGCCTGGCCCCTGGCAACGCCTTCGCGCCCGAGGCGCAGGGCTGGCTGCGCTGGTGTTTCGCGTCGCGCGACACCGGCCGGCTGGTTCAGGGCGTGGAGCGGCTTTCGGGTTGGCTGACCGGAAGCTGCTAGAATTTCAAGGCTTTGCGTGTTGCAAAGCTCCACGGCACCCCCGGTTCCAGGGAGTGCCGCAAGTCAACAACCCCGCGCCCACGGCCCCGCGTTTCAACCCCGCGGCCGCAGCAAGCCGGGAATCACAGGACAAAGTCATCATGATTTCTCTCGAAAAGAAGGCCGAGGTCGTCAAGGCCAATGCCCGCGCTGCCAACGACACCGGCAGTCCCGAAGTGCAGGTTGCCCTGCTCACGGCTCGCATCAACGAGCTGACCCCCCACTTCAAGCAGCATGCCAAGGACCACCACGGTCGCCGCGGCCTGCTGCGCATGGTGAGCCGCCGCCGCAAGCTGCTGGACTACCTGAAGTCCAAGGACGCCGAGCGCTACACCGCCCTGATCGCCAAGCTGGGCCTGCGCAAGTAAGCCGCTTCGCATCGCACGAACGCCTGAGTTAGCCCGCTAGCTCAGGCGTTTTTAACTTCGGAGACCGCAGAACGGATCGAAGCTGTGTCATTCCAACGGACCCCTTGGCAGAGGGCTTCGCTGGAATGGCATCGTGTTCCGCCCCTGCGCTCCGCCACCCGCGGACCGGCCTCGACGCCGGTTCCGCACCACCCAAGGAGCAGAGCATGAGCCTCTTCAACAAAGTCACCAAGAGCTTCCAGTGGGGCGACAAGACCGTCGTCATGGAAACCGGCGAGATCGCCCGCCAGGCCACCGGCGCCGTACTGGTGGACATCGACGGCACCGTGGTGCTGGCCACCGTCGTCGCCTCCAAGTCGGCCAAGCCCGGCCAGGACTTCTTCCCGCTGACCGTCGACTACATCGAGAAGACCTACGCCGCCGGCAAGATCCCCGGCAGCTTCTTCAAGCGCGAAGCCAAGCCGAGCGAACTCGAGACGCTGACCAGCCGCCTGATCGACCGCCCGATCCGCCCGCTGTTCCCCGAAGGCTTCCTGAACGAAGTGCACGTGGTCATCCACACGCTGTCGCTCAACCCCGAAGTCGACGCCGACATCGCCGCCATGATCGCCGTGAGCGCCGCCCTGTCGGTCTCGGGCATTCCGTTCAGCGGCCCCATCGGCGCCGCGCGCGTGGGCTACATCAACGGCCAGTACGTGCTGAACCCGGGCAAGACCGCCCGTGCCGACTCGCAGATGGACCTGGTGGTCGCCGGCACCGAAGCCGCCGTGCTGATGGTCGAGTCCGAAGCGCTGCAGCTGTCCGAAGAGATCATGCTGGGCGCCGTGGTCTTCGGCCACGAGCAGGGCAAGATCGCCATCGAGGCCATCCACCAGTTGACCCGTGAAGCCGGCAAGCCGCTGTGGACCGAGAATGGCACCTGGGCGCCCGAAGCCAAGGACGAGGCCTTCGAATCCAAGATCAAGGGCCTGGCCGAAGAGAAGCTGCGCGCCGTCTACCAGATCCGCAGCAAGCAGGCCCGCACGCAAGCCCTGCGCGAAGCCAACGCCAGCGTCTTCGAGGCGCTGAAGGCCGAAGGCGCCGAGTACGACGCCGGCAAGGTCAGCGACCTGCTGTTCGCCATCGAAGCCAACATCGTGCGCAGCCAGATCCTGCAGGGCGAGCCCCGCATCGATGGTCGCGACACGCGCACCGTGCGCCCCATCGAGATCCGCAACAGCGTGCTGCCCCGCACGCACGGCTCGGCCCTGTTCACCCGCGGCGAGACGCAGGCACTGGTCGTGACCACCCTGGGCACCGAGCGCGACGCGCAGCGCATCGACGCGCTGGCCGGCGAGTTCGAAGACCGCTTCCTGTTCCACTACAACATGCCTCCCTTCGCCACCGGCGAAGTGGGCCGCATGGGCTCCACCAAGCGCCGCGAAGTGGGCCACGGCCGCCTGGCCAAGCGCGCCCTGGTGGCCGTGCTGCCGCAGAAGTACGAGTTCCCCTACACCATCCGCGTGGTCAGCGAAATCACCGAATCCAACGGCTCCTCGTCGATGGCTTCGGTGTGCGGCGGCTGCCTGTCGATGATGGACGCTGGCGTGCCGCTGAAGGCGCACGTGGCCGGCATCGCCATGGGCCTGATCAAGGACGGCAACAAGTTCGCCGTGCTGACCGACATCCTGGGCGATGAAGATCATCTGGGCGACATGGACTTCAAGGTGGCCGGCACGACCAACGGCATCACCGCCCTGCAGATGGACATCAAGATCCAGGGCATCACCAAGGAAATCATGCAGGTCGCACTGGCCCAGGCCAAGGAAGCGCGCATGCACATCCTGGGCAAGATGCAGGACGCCATGGGCGAGGCCAAGGCCGAGATCTCGTCCTTCGCGCCCAAGCTCTACACCATGAAGATCAACCCCGAGAAGATCCGCGACGTGATCGGCAAGGGCGGCGCCACCATCCGCGCGCTGACCGAAGAGACCGGCACGCAGATCAACATCGAGGAAGACGGCACCATCACCATCGCCTCCAACGACAGCGCCAAGGCCGACGAGGCGAAGCGCCGCATCGAGGAGATCACGGCCGAGGTCGAGATCGGCAAGATCTACGAAGGCCCGGTCACCAAGATCCTGGACTTCGGCGCGCTGATCAACCTGCTGCCTGGCAAGGACGGCCTGCTGCACATCAGCCAGATCGCCCACGAGCGCGTGGAGAAGGTGACCGACTACCTGAGCGAAGGCCAGATCGTGAAGGTCAAGGTGCTCGAGACCGACGACAAGGGCCGTGTCAAGCTGTCGATGAAGGCGCTGGCCGAGCGTCCGGCCGGCATGCCCGAGTTCGGCGACCGCCCGCCGCGCGAAGACCGGGGCGAGCGCCGCGAACGTGGTGATCGGGGCGATCGCGGTGATCGTGGTGAGCGGCGCGAGCGCCCGCCGCGTGAAGAGCGTCAGGCGCGCGTGGAGCCCGGCAACAGCCAGGAGCCCGCAGCCGACGCCGCAGCCGCCGCTGCCGCGCAACAGCAGCAGGCCGCACCGCAGGGTGCCCAAGCCGGCGCCCAGGCGCCTGAGCAACAAGGCTGATCGGCCTTGACCCGAGGCCGGCAGTCCACCTTGCGTGGCCTGCCGGCTTTCGTCCATCACTGCCCTGAACAGGAGATCGCATGAAAGCCGTCGAGATCAGCAGCCATGGTGCCCCCGAGGTGCTTCGCCTGTGCACGCGCGACGATCCGCAGCCGAGCGCCGGCGAGCTGCTGATCCGCGTCGCGGCCAGCGGCGTGAATCGGCCCGATGTGCTGCAGCGCATGGGCCAATACCCGGTGCCGCCGGGTGCGTCGGACCTGCCGGGGCTGGAAGTCGCCGGCGAAATCGTCGGTGGCGACGCCGACGAACTGGCCCAGGCCGGCTTCAAGCTGGGCGACCGCGTCTGCGCGCTGGTGGCCGGCGGTGGTTACGCGCAGTTGTGCGTGGCGCCCATCGGCCAGTGCCTGCCGGTGCCCGAGGGCTGGTCGGACGTCGAGGCGGCAGCGCTGCCGGAGACCTTCTTCACCGTCTGGAGCAACGTGTTCGACCGCGGCCGCCTGCAGAAAGGTGAGACCTTCCTGGTGCAGGGCGGCACGAGCGGCATCGGCGTCACCGCGATCCAGCTGGCCAAGGCCTTTGGTGCGACGGTGATTGCCACGGCTGGCAGTGCCGACAAGTGCAGGGCCTGCCTGGACCTGGGTGCGGACCACGCCATCAACTACCGCGAGCAGGACTTCGCCGAAGAGGCCAAGCGCATCACCGATGGCCGTGGCGTGGACGTGATCCTCGACATGGTGGCCGGCGACTACGTGGCGCGCGAAGTGGGCTGCCTGGCCGAGGACGGCCGGCTGGTGATCATCGCGGTGCAGGGCGGCGTCGAGAGCGGCTTCAATGCCGGGCTGGTGCTGCGCCGCCGCCTGACGATCACGGGCTCCACGCTGCGCCCGCGACCCGTCGCCTTCAAGGCGGCCATTGCACGCAGCCTGCGCGAGAAGGTCTGGCCGTTGCTGGCCACGCGCCAGGGTGTACATCCGGTGATCCATTCCACATTCGAGGCGGCCGATGCCGCCAAGGCCCATGCGCTGATGCAGTCCAATCAGCACATCGGCAAGATCGTGCTGACCTGGTGAGGGGCAAGCAGGTTATCCATCAAGAACCATGAGCAAGAAAAAACAACTCATTGCTGGCAACTGGAAGATGAACGGCGGCCTGGCCGCCAACGAGGCGCTCATCGGTGCGCTTCGTCAGGGAGTGGGCCAGCCGGTGTGCGATGTCGCGGTGTGCGTGCCCGCGCCCTATCTGGCGCAGGTGCAGGTGCTGACGCAAGGCTCGCCCATCGCGCTCGGCGCGCAGGACGTGTCGGCGCATGCGCAGGGTGCCTATACGGGCGAGCAGTCGGTGGCCATGCTGAAGGAGTTCGGCACGCGCTATGCCATCGTGGGCCATTCGGAGCGTCGCCAGTACCACGGCGAGACCGACGAGTCCGTGGCCGCCAAGGCCGGCGCCGCGCTGGCCGGCGGCATCACGCCCATCGTGTGTGTGGGGGAGACGCTGGCCGAGCGTGAAGCCGGGCAGACGGAAGATGTGGTTCGGCGCCAGCTGGCCGCCGTGATCCATGCCAACGGCCACTGCATCAGCGAGATCGTCGTCGCCTACGAACCCGTGTGGGCCATCGGCACGGGCAAGACCGCCACGCCGGAAGAGGCGCAGGCCGTGCACGCCGTGCTGCGCGCGCAGCTGCAGCATGCGGCCGGCGATGCCGCCGCGCGCATCCGCATCCTCTACGGCGGCAGCATGAACGCGGCCAATGCCGCGTCGCTCCTGGCGCAGCCGGACATCGACGGCGGCCTCATCGGCGGTGCTTCGCTGAAGGCGCCCGATTTCCTCCAGATCATCGCGGCCGCGCGCTGAGGCGCCCGCACCCTTCAAGGAGCTCTCCAGACATGACCATCGTCCACAACATCCTCTTCGCCGTGCAGATCCTGGCCGCCATCGCCATGGTCGGCCTCATCCTCCTGCAGCACGGCAAGGGCGCCGACATGGGTGCTGCTTTCGGCAGCGGCAGTGCCGGCAGCCTGTTCGGCGCCAGCGGCAGTGCCAACTTCCTGTCGCGTACGACGGCTGTCCTGGCCGCCTTGTTCTTTGCCTGCACGCTGCTGCTGGCCTACTTTGGCACCCCCCGCGCAGCGGGCGGCGGCAGCCTGCTCGAGCGGGCGCCCATCACTGCTCCCGCTTCGCAGATCCCGGCGGGCAATGCGGTGCCGGCGCCTGCGGCGCCCGCCTCGGACGCGGCCCAGATCCCGGCCAAGTGACGCAGGTACGCCCTGGGCATCACTTTGTGATGCAGTCCCGTCCAAACCGGGGCATTTCAGGGTAAACTCCAAGGCTGCCCCGGAAAGCCAATAACCTTCTTGGTTCCTCATGCCATCCGGGGCAAGCGTAAACCGCCGTCGTGGTGAAATTGGTAGACACGCTATCTTGAGGGGGTAGTGGCGAAAGCTGTGCGAGTTCGAGTCTCGCCGACGGCACCAATCTGCACCGGCTGATGCGCCGCCCGCAACGGGTCCGGGCATCAGTCGGTGGCAAGCGGTGATAGAGCCCCCCGATGAACCTCGCGACCTACCTTCCCGTTCTGTTGTTCATTCTGGTGGGGGTGGCGGTAGGCATACTCCCGCAAGTTCTGGGCTTCGTTCTGGGCCCGAACCGGCCCGATGCGGCCAAGAATTCCCCTTACGAGTGCGGCTTCGAGGCGTTCGAGAACGCCCGCATGCAGTTCGACGTCCGCTACTACCTCGTCGCCATTCTCTTCATCCTCTTCGACCTGGAAATCGCCTTCCTCTTCCCGTGGGCCGTTGCCTTCAAGGAAGTGGGTCCGCTGGGCTTCTGGGCGGCGGTGGTGTTCCTGGCCATCCTCGTCGTGGGCTTTGCCTACGAGTGGAAAAAAGGCGCCCTGGATTGGGAATGAGGCGAAGCAACCCGAGAGGAAAAGCTGGCCATGGCCATTGAAGGTGTATTCAAGGAAGGCTTCATCACTACGTCCTACGACGCGGTGGTGAACTGGGCAAAGACGGGCTCGCTGTGGCCCATGACCTTCGGTCTTGCCTGCTGCGCGGTCGAGATGATGCACGCGGCCGCGGCCCGCTACGACATCGGCCGCTTCGGCGCGGAGGTGTTCCGTGCCAGCCCGCGCCAGTCCGATCTGATGATCGTGGCCGGCACGCTGTGCAACAAGATGGCGCCAGCCCTGCGCAAGGTGTACGACCAGATGGCCGAGCCCCGCTGGGTGCTCTCCATGGGCTCCTGCGCCAACGGCGGTGGCTACTACCACTACAGCTACTCCGTGGTGCGCGGCTGCGATCGCATCGTGCCGGTCGACGTCTACGTGCCCGGCTGCCCGCCCACGGCCGAGGCGCTGATCTACGGGATCATCCAGTTGCAGCAGAAGGTGCGCCGCACCAACACCATCGCGCGCGCCTGAGCGCGCCCCTCCCATGACATCGATTGCCATTGATCCGCAGGTCTTGAAGGACCAGCTCGCACTCGCCCTGGGCGACAAGGTGCGCGAGGTCAGCCTCGCGTTGGGCGAGGTGACGATCATCGTCAGCGCCGCCAATTACCTGGACGTAATGAAGACGCTGCGCGACACCGCCGGCATGCAGTTCGAGCAGCTCATCGACCTGTGCGGGATGGACTATTCCGCCTGGCGCGACGAGGTGTGGGAAGGCCCGCGCTTCGCCGTGGTGGCCCACCTGCTGTCGGTGAGCCTCAACCAGCGTGTGCGCGTGCGCGCCTTCTGTCCCGACGACGGCCTGCCGGTGATCGCTTCCGTCAACGAGTTGTGGGCGTCTGCCAACTGGTTCGAGCGTGAAGCTTTCGACCTGTACGGCATCGTCTTCGACGGCCACCCGGACCTGCGCCGCATCCTGACCGACTACGGCTTCATCGGCCATCCGTTCCGCAAGGACTTCCCGTTGTCCGGCCATGTCGAGATGCGCTACGACGAGCAAATGCAGCGCGTGGTGTACCAGCCGGTGACCATCGAGCCGCGCGAGATCACGCCGCGCGTGATCCGCGAAGAGCACTACGGCGGCCTGCACTGAACCCCCGACCGACCCATGGCTGAAATCAAGAACTACACGCTCAACTTCGGGCCGCAACACCCGGCCGCGCACGGTGTGCTGCGCCTGGTGCTGGAGCTCGACGGCGAAGTGGTGCAGCGCGCCGATCCGCACATCGGCCTGCTGCACCGCGCCACCGAGAAGCTGGCCGAGCACAAGACCTTCATCCAGTCGCTGCCCTACATGGACCGTCTCGACTACGTGTCCATGATGTGCAACGAGCATGCCTACTGCCTGGCCATCGAGAAGCTGCTCGGCCTGGAAGTGCCGATCCGCGCCCAGTACATCCGCGTGATGTTCTCGGAGATCACGCGCATGCTCAACCACCTGATGTGGCTGGGATCGCACGGCAACGACTGCGGCAGCTCCACGATCCTGATCTACGCCTTCCGCGAGCGCGAGGACCTGTTCGACGCCTACGAGGCCGTGTCGGGCGCGCGCATGCACGCGGCCTACTTCCGTCCGGGTGGCGTGTACCGCGACCTGCCGGACACGATGCCGCAGTACAAGCACAGCAAGATCAAGAACGCCAAGGCCCTCGCTCGCATGAACGAGAACCGCCAGGGTTCGCTGCTGGACTTCCTCGAAGACTTCACGAAGCGCTTCGATACCTACCTGGCCGAATACCACACGCTGCTGACCGACAACCGCATCTGGAAGCAGCGGACCGTGGGCATCGGCGTCATGGACGCCGACCGCGCGCTCAACCTGGGCCTGACGGGCCCGATGCTGCGCGGCTCGGGCATCGCCTGGGACCTGCGCAAGACCCAGCCCTACGACGTCTACGACCAGCTCGATTTCGACATCCCGGTGGGCAAGACCGGCGACTGCTACGACCGCTACCTCGTGCGCATGGAGGAGCTCAACCAGTCGAACCGCATCATTGCCCAGTGCGTGAAGTGGCTCAAGGCCAACCCCGGCCCGGTGATCACCGACAACCACAAGGTGGCGGCTCCCAAGCGTGAGGCCATGAAGGCCAACATGGAAGAGCTGATCCACCACTTCAAGCTCTTCACCGAGGGCTTTCGCGTGCCCGAGGGCGAGGCCTATGCCGCCGTCGAGCATCCCAAGGGCGAGTTCGGCATCTATCTGGTCAGCGACGGTGCCAACAAGCCTTACCGCCTGAAGATCCGGCCGCCGGGCTTCGTGCACCTGGCCGCGCTCGACGAGATGGCGCGCGGCCACATGCTGGCCGACACCGTGGCCATCATCGGCACGCTGGACATCGTCTTCGGAGAGATCGATCGATGAGCGATTCCCTCAACAATCCTCCCATCGCACCCGCGGCCCTGCCGCAGGACGTGCTGGACCGCTTCGCCCGCGAAGTCGCCAAGTACCCCGACAGCGACGCTGGCCGCCAGTCTGCCGTGATGGCCTGCCTGTCCATCGTGCAGCAGGTCTACGGCTGGGTGAGCGACGAAAACGAGGCCGCCGTGGCCGCCTACCTGGGCATGCCCCAGATCGCGGCGCGCGAGGTGACCACCTTCTACAACATGTACAACCAGCAGCCGGTGGGCAAGTTCAAGCTCAACGTCTGCACCAACCTGCCCTGCCAGCTGCGCGACGGCTACAAGGCGCTGCATCACCTGGAAGCCAAGCTGGGCATCAAGATGGGCGAGACCACGGCCGACGGCATGTTCACCCTGCAGCAAAGCGAATGCCTGGGCGCCTGCGCCGATTCGCCGGTGATGCTGGTCAACGACCGCACCATGTGCAGCTTCATGAGCAACGAGAAGCTCGATCAGCTGGTCGACGGCCTGCGTGCCGCCGAGCCGCAAGGGGAGAAGCGCTGATGACCCCCGACCAAGTCCTCTCGCAGTTCCGCGCCACCGGCGTGCAGACCTGCTTTCACGGTCGCCACATCGATCCGCAAATTTATGCCGGCCTGGACGGCACCAACTGGAGCATCGCCGACTATGAAGCGCGCGGTGGCTACCAGGCGCTGCGCAAGATCCTCACCGAGGGCCTGACGCAGGACCAGGTGATCGCCGAAGTGAAGTCCTCCGGCCTGCGCGGCCGTGGCGGCGCAGGCTTCCCGACCGGCCTCAAGTGGAGCTTCATGCCCCGCCAGTTCCCGGGCCAGAAGTACCTGGTCTGCAACTCGGACGAAGGCGAGCCCGGCACCTGCAAGGACCGCGACATCCTCATGTTCAACCCGCACATCGTCATCGAAGGCATGGCGATCGCGGCGTATGCCATGGGCATCAGCGTGGGCTACAACTACATCCACGGCGAGATCTTCGAGGTGTACGAACGCTTCGAGGCGGCCCTGGAGGAAGCGCGTGCCGCCGGCTACCTGGGCAGCAACATCATGGGCAGCAACTTCAGCTTCCAACTGCATGCGCACCATGGCTTCGGCGCCTACATCTGCGGTGAAGAGACGGCGCTGCTCGAGTCGCTGGAAGGCAAGAAGGGCCAGCCGCGCTTCAAGCCGCCGTTCCCCGCCAGCTTCGGCCTGTACGGCAAGCCGACCACCATCAACAACACCGAGACCTTCGCGGCGGTGCCCTGGATCATCCGCAACAGCGGTCAGGCCTACCTGGAGTGCGGCAAGCCCAATAACGGCGGCACCAAGATCTATTCGGTCTCGGGCGACGTCGAGATGCCCGGCAACTACGAAGTGCCGATGGGCACGCCCTTCTCCAAGCTGCTGGAACTGGCGGGTGGCGTGCGCAAGGGCCGCAAGCTCAAGGCGGTGATCCCGGGCGGCTCGTCCGCCCCGGTGCTGCCGGCCGACATCATGATGTCGTGCACGATGGACTACGACTCCATCGCCAAGGCTGGCTCCATGCTGGGTTCCGGCGCGGTCATCGTCATGGACGACAGCCGGTGCATGGTCGAGTCGCTCAAGCGCCTGTCGTACTTCTACATGCACGAGTCCTGCGGCCAGTGCACGCCCTGCCGCGAAGGCACCGGCTGGCTGTGGCGTGTGGTCGACCGCATCCACCATGGCGAGGGCCGCGCCTCCGACATGGACCTGCTGAATTCCGTGGCCGACAACATCCAGGGCCGCACGATCTGCGCGCTGGGCGATGCCGCGGCCATGCCCGTGCGCGCCATGCTGAAGCACTTCCGTCACGAGTTCGAGGCCATGGTGCCCGGCTACGTGCCGAAGACGCCCGCCCAGGCCTGATCGGGGAGCGAGAACCTCACATGATCGAAATCGAACTCGACGGCAAGAAGGTCGAAGTGGCCGAAGGCAGCATGGTCATGCA
>NZ_CAJYES010000020.1 GCF_913773995.1 uncultured Pseudacidovorax sp. | reverse complement strand
GGTGGGTACATTCATGCCGGCACCCGCTGTGCTTCGGCCTCGGCCGCGATGGCGCGGGCCACGGCCTCGGCCACCTTGATGCCGTCCACGCCGGCCGACAGGATGCCGCCCGCGTAGCCCGCGCCTTCGCCGGCCGGGTACAGGCCGACCAGGCCGGGGCATTGCAGCGTCTCGCCGTCGCGGGCGATGCGGATGGGGGACGAGGTGCGCGTCTCGACGCCGGTCAGCACCGCGTCGTGCAGGTCGTAGCCGGGCAGCTTGCGCGCAAAGGCCGGGAAGGCCTCGCGCATCGCCTCGATGGCATAGCCGGGCAGGGCGGCATGCAGGTCGCCGGGCAGCACGCCCGGCTTGTAGCTAGGCACCACCTCGCCGAGCGCGGTGGAGGGGCGGCCGGCCACGAAGTCGCCTAGCAACTGGGCGGGTGCACAGTAGTCGCTGCCGCCGAGCACGAAGGCCTGCGACTCCAGCCGCCGCTGCAGCTCGATGCCGGCCAGCGGATGCGGCTTGCCGCGCGCGGCCTCCTGCAACTCGGGCGACAGGGGCAGGTGCTGGTAGTCGGTCGGGTAGTCGCGCGGCTCGATGCCCACCACGATGCCCGAGTTGGCATTACGTTCGGCACGCGAATACTGGCTCATGCCGTTGGTCACCACACGGCCGGGCTCGCTGGTGGCGGCCACCACCGTGCCGCCCGGGCACATGCAGAAGCTGTAGACCGCGCGGCCGTTGTTGGCGTGGTGCACCAAGCGGTATTCGGCCGCGCCCAGCGCCGGATGGCCCGCATGGCGGCCCCATCGGGCGCGGTCGATCAGGCTCTGCGGATGCTCGGCGCGAAAGCCGATGGAAAAGGGCTTGGCCTCGATCGGCGCGCCGCGGGTGTGCAGCATGCCGAAGGTGTCGCGCGCGCTGTGGCCCAGGGCGATCACCACATGGTCGGCGCGCAGCTCGTGCGCCTGGCCGCTGGCCTGGTCGACGGCGGTGACGCCGCGCACCCGGCCATCCTCGACCTGCAGGTCGGTCACCCGGTGCTGGAAGCGGATCTCGCCGCCCAGGGCAATGATCTCGGCGCGCATGGTCTCGACCATCTTCACCAGGCGGAAGGTGCCGATGTGCGGATGCGCCTCCCACAGGATGTCCTCGGGCGCGCCCGCCTTGACGAACTCGTTCAGCACCTTGCGGCCGAGGTGGCGCGGGTCCTTGATCTGGCTGTAGAGCTTGCCGTCGGAGAAGGTGCCGGCGCCGCCCTCGCCGAACTGCACGTTCGACTCTGGATGCAGGTTCTTGCGACGCCACAGGTCCCAGGTGTCCTGCGTGCGCTCGCGCACCGCCTTGCCGCGCTCCAGCACGATGGGCCGGAAGCCCATCTGCGCCAGCAGCAGCGCCGCGAAGATGCCGCAGGGCCCGAAGCCCACCACGATGGGCCGCCGCCCGCCCTCGGGCGCGCGCACCGGCGCCACGTAGCGCATGTCGGGTGCGCGCTGGATGTGGGGGTTCCTGGCGTGGCGCTGCAGCAGCGCGGCCTCGGCGGCCGGATCGGCCAGCGCCACGTCGACGATGTAGACGGTGACCAGCTCGGCCTTGCGCGCATCGAAGCTGCGCTTGTGCACGGTGTGCGACGCGATGTCGGCGGGCTGGACGCCCAGCGTGCTGGCGATCAGGGCCGGCAGCGCTTCGGGCGCGGGATCGAGGGGGAGCTTGAGTTCGGAAAGGCGGATCATCGGCGCGGGGCCCGTGGTAATCGGGCAGAGGGCGGTGAAGGGCGCGATTGTCGCCGACATGCGATGGCCGGGTGATGCCGTCGCTCGAAGGCCTGCGCATCGGTGGTCGATCAAGGGATGATGGCGGCCCCGTCCCCTTCATCGATGCCCGGTGCGGCAAGGAGCAAACGATGCAGATCAAATTGCTGGAGGATCTGGTCGCGCTGGCGCAGACGCGCAGCTTCACGCGCGCAGCAGAGCTGCGGCATGTCACGCATCCGGCCTTCGGCCGCCGGATCCGCGACCTGGAGCGGTGGGCGGGTGCGCCCCTCGTGGCGCGGGGCGGCTCTCCGGTGACGCTGACGCCGGCCGGAGAAAGGCTTCTGATCCATGCCCGTCAGATGGTGGACGGCCTGGCTGCGGCCCAACGTGAACTCCGAGGCGGCACGAGCGCCGGGCAGCCGGTTTTCACGCTGGGAACCGGCCGCACGCTGGCGCGCACCATCGCGGCCGACTGGCTGTGGCGGGTGCGGGGGCTGACCGCCGAGGCGATGGTCCATGTGCGCACGGGGGCGATGGCCGATGCGCTGCATCGGTTGGAGCATGGCGAAATCGACTTCATGCTGAGCTATCACCATCCGCTGATCGCCTTGCGCCTGCGTCCCGCCCAGCACCTCCAGCACACGGTGGCGCACGACCGGCTGGTGGCGGTGTCACGCGCGCAGGCCAGCGGCCAGCCGATGTTTCGCCTGGACGGCAGCCGGCCAGCGCCCTTTCTGGCCTATGCCCGGACGCTGGCGCTGGGCCACCTCGTGTCCGACCACCTGGCCAATCACGCGCAGGCACCTCGGCTGAGGCAGGTCCTCGAGGCCGACTCTGCCGATGCACTGCTGGAGTACGTGCGCAAGGGCCTCGGTGTGGCATGGCTGCCCTGGTCGCTCGCGGTGGGGGCCTGCCAGGAGAAGAAGATCGTGCCGCTGGGGGGCAAGGCGATGGAGATCGGCTTCGAGGTGCGCATGGTTCGCGACAAGCGCCGCCTGTCGGCGCTGGCGGAGCGGTTGTGGGAGGCCGTCGTGCCGGTCTGAGCGGCATGCTCCGTCTGCATCGCACGCCCAAAAGGCACGGGGATGTGCCGATTGGGCACGGTCGCGCGGCAGGCCGGCAGAAGAATCCGAGTCTCGACAACAAGACCGGAGACCTCATGCCCCCTCATCGCCGACTTCGGGCCCTGGCGCTGCCCGCCCTTTTCGCCGCACTGCTGCTGCCGACCGCACAGGCGCAGACCGACCCCTATCCCAACCGGCCCATCACGCTGGTGGTGGGCTATCCGCCCGGGGGAAGCACGGACCTGACCGGCCGGGCGGTCGCGGACCAGTTGGCCAAGGTGCTGGGCGTGCCCGTGGTCGTCGAGAACCTCGGCGGTGCCGGCGGCACCATCGGCGCGCAGAAGGTCGTGCGGGCCACGCCCGACGGCTACACCCTGCTGCTGGGTGCCAACAACGAGATCGCGATCGCGCGGCTCGTCTCGTCCACCGTCAAGTACACCCCCAGCGACTTCACGCCCATCGGGCTGGTGGCCTCGCAGCCGATGGTGCTGGTCGCCTCCGCCTCCAGCGGCATACGCACCGTCGACCAGTTGCTGCAGGCGGTCAAGGCCCGGCCCGGCGACTACAGCTACGGAAGTTCGGGCGTCGGCACGGCGCTGCACCTGGCGGGGGAAATGCTCAAGCAGCAGGCCGGGCTGCAGATGACGCACGTTCCCTACCGCGGCGTCGGGCCGCTGACCACCGATCTGGTCGGCGGCTCGATCGGCCTCGGCGTCTTCGTGCTGTCGAGTGGTTTGCCGCAGATCCGCGGCGGCAAGGTCGTGGCGCTGGGCATCACCGAGAAGAGCCGCTCCGCCGCCGCCCCGGACATCGCACCGCTCGCCAGCCACCCGGCCTTGAGGGACATGGACATCGGCGTCTGGTTTGCGCTGATGGCGCCGCCTCAATTGCCCGCACCCGTCGCCGCTCGGCTGCGCGCCGCGCTGGCCGAGGCACTGAAAGCGCCCGAGCTTCGCAGGAAGCTGCAGGACAACGGCTCCACGATCGCGGACGGCGCCGTGGACATGCCCCGCTTCCTGGACGCTGAAACCGCCAAGTACCAGCGCATCGTCGACTTCGCGAAGATCCGCGAATGAGGCCGGGCTCCTTCGAACTTTCGCCGCCCGAGCTCGGCCCCTGGCGCGCTGGCAACACCGGTGTCGAGGGCGTGTGGCACTTCGATTCCGGCGTGCCGGGACCGCGCGTCATGGTGAGCGCCCTGGTGCACGGCAACGAGCTGTGCGGGGCCTGGACCGTGCTGGGCCTGCTGCAGGCCGGCGTCCGGCCCGTTCGCGGTGCGCTCACGCTCGCTTGGTGCAACCTCGCGGCGTTCGACCGCTTCGACCCGCGCCAGCACGACGGGTCGCGGTTCGTCGACGAAGACATGAACCGCCAGTGGATGCCCGAGCGGATCGCCGACGGGCGCACGCACGAACGTCGCCGCGTGGCGGCGCTGCGCCCCTTCGTCGAGGCTTCGGACTGGCTGCTGGACTTGC
>NZ_CAJYES010000019.1 GCF_913773995.1 uncultured Pseudacidovorax sp. | reverse complement strand
CCTCGCGGCCGCCGCCGCCGCTCTGACCGTGCTGCCGGCATGGGCCCAGAACGGCAAGTTCCCCGACAAGATGATGCGCATCGTCGTGCCCTTCGCGGCCGGGGGCGGTGTGGACCAGACGGCGCGCGTGCTCGCCACGCAGCTGGGGCACCAACTGGGCGTGTCGGTGATCGTCGAGAACAAGCCCGGTGCCAGTGGCGTGCTGGGCGGGCGGTTCGTGCAGACCGCCCCGGCCGATGGCTACACCCTGCTGTTCTCGGCCGCGACCCATGTGCTGGCGCGCGAGGTCCTCAGCAATGCGCCCTACGACCCGCAGACCGACTTCGCGCCGGTCGCGCGCGTGGGTGAGGCGCCGCTCATGCTGGTCATCGCGCCCACGCTCGCGCCACAGAAGCTGCAGGACCTGACCGCGGCGATCCGCAAGGAGCCCGAAAAATGGTCGACAGGCATCCCGGGCGCGGGCGCGCCCAGCCATCTGGCCACCCTGCTGCTGGCCCAGCAGGCCAAGCTCAAGCTCACCTACGTGGCCTACAAGGGCACCCAGCCGGCGCTGGTCGACGTGGCCGGTGGCCACATCCAGATGCTGCTGGATTCGATGATCTCGCTGCTGCCGCTGGCCAAGTCGGGCAAGGTCAAGCCCATCGTCATCACCTCCACCGCGCGCAGTCCGCTGATGCCCGACGTGCCCACGGCGCAGGAAAGCGGCATGCCCCAGTTCAGCTATGCCTCGTGGTACGGCGTCTGGGCGCCCAAGGACACGCCGCCCGAGCGGGTGAAGCTGCTGTCGGCCGCCATCGCGCAGGCCGTCGCCGAGCTGGGCAAGCAGGGCGCGCTCGCCAATCTGGGCGTCGATCCGGCACCCCTGGAGCCGGAGGCCTTCCGCCGCTACATCGCCGGCTATGTGACCCAGAGCGCCGAGCTGCTCAAGGGTGCGGGCTTCCGCCCCGAGTGATTCCTTCCCCCATCCACAACAACGAGGAGACGAAATCCATGAAGACCCCCCATCGCCTGCTGGTGCTGGCCGCCGCCGGCTGCGCGGCCGGCGCCCATGCGCAGTCCAGCGTGACCGTGTTCGGCGCGCTCGACGCATCGGTGAGCCACTACAGCAGCAAGAGCAGCTTCTACAACAACACCACGGCCCTGGTGGTGCCGCAGCTGACCCAGCACCGCAGCCAGACGGCCCTGGCCAACAGCGCCACCACGCCGAGCCGGCTGGGCTTTCGGGGCACGGAGGACCTGGGCGGCGGCCTGGCGGCCAGCTTCTGGCTGGAGGCGGGCCTGAACAACGACACCGGCCTGGGCGCGGTGGGCGGCAACCTGGCCTTCAACCGGCGCTCCACCGTGAGCCTGTCCGGGCCCTTCGGCGAGCTCCGGCTGGGCCGCGACTACACGCCGACCTGGTGGAACGATGCCCTGTTCAGCCCCTTCAGCACGCTGGGCGTGGGCACCAACGTGGTCTCTTCGGTGGGCAGCAACCTGCAGACGGCCAAGGGGCCCGGCTCGGCCGTCTCGGCCAGCGACAACTACATGCGCACCAACAACAGCATCGGCTATTTCCTGCCGAAGCTGGGCGGCTTCTATGGCCAGCTGCAGTACGCCTTCCACGAAAACGCCGGTCAGGACAACCTCCCGGGCACGCCCAGCAGCAAGGGCCGCCAGGTGGGGGGGCGGCTGGGCTATGCCAGCGGCCCGCTGGACGTGGCGCTGGCCTATGCCGACAGCACCGCGGCCGACGCCACCACGCTCAACGCCCAGAATCTTCCGACCGGCGCGCGCTTCAAGGAGCACATCCGCACGCTCAACCTGGGTGCCAGCTACGACTTCGGCAGCTTCCGGCTGATGGGGGAGCTGTCGCAGATCCAGGACGTGAGCCGCACCACGCGGCCGGCGGCGGGTCTGGGCCTGGTGACCACGCCCGAGAAGGACAAGTATCTCGGCGGCCTTCTGGGCGTGACCGTGCCGGTCGGGGTCGGCCTGATCAAGGCGGCCTACTCGTGGGTGAAGTTCGACAACGACCTGGGCGCGGCCGCCACGCCCTTCTCGCCCGCCCGCGACGCCTCGGTGGCCAAGCTGGCCCTGGGCTACGAGTACAACCTGTCCAAGCGCACCGCGCTGTACGCCACCGTCGCTCGCATCCGGATCAAGGACGGGCAGAACAACCCGGCCATCATGGGCGCGATCGCAGGCGGCACCGCCAACTACGCCTCGACCGGCGCGGGCACTTTCGGGCTCGCGCCGCGCAGCGCTGCCGGCTACGACATCGGGCTGCGGCACACGTTCTGAGCGTCCCACCAGGCAGGGCCCGGTCCTGGCTCACTGGGCTTCCAGCATGCCCGACAGCATGCGGCGCTTTGACGGGTGGCGCTGGCCATCGGCTGCGGCTCGCCGTTCTTCAACTATGCCAACCATGCGGGCTTCTGGCTGGTCAAGGAATCCTTCGGCATGAGCATGGGCGAGGCCACCAGGACCATCTCGGTGGTGCAGTCCATCGTCGCCGTGGTGGGCCTGGTGATGGTGCTGCTGCTCAACCTGTTGCCGCCCCTGGGCTGAACGGCTCCACCCGCGGCAGCGGCACGGACGGGGCGTTCACGCCGCGTCGCCCAGCCGGTCCACCATGCGCACCAGCTCCGGCAGAGAGGACGCCTGCATCTTGCGCATGGCCTGGCCGCGGCGCACCTTCACCGTCACCTCGCTCAGCTGCAGCTGCCAGGCGATCTGCTTGTTGAGCTGGCCCTGTACCACCAGGCGCACGACCTCCTGCTCGCCCGGCGTGAGCGTGGCCCAGCGCGCGCGCAGCTCGGCGCCGGCGGCCTCCTGCGCCAGCCGCTGACGGTCGCGGGCGATGCCGTTCTGGATGGCGTCGAGCAGGTCCTGGTCGCGGAAGGGCTTGGCCAGGAACTCGATGGCGCCGGCCTTCATGGCGCCCACCGCCATGGCCATGTCGCCATGGCCGGTGATGAAGACCACCGGCAGCGGGATGCCGAGCGCGCCCAGCTGGCGGTGGAAGTCCAGGCCGCTCTGGCCCGGCATGCGCACATCCAGCACCAGGCAGCCCGGCGCGTTGTCGCGCGGATGGGCCAGGAAGTCGCGCGTGGCGCCGAAGCATTGCGCGCGCAGTCCCACGGAGGCGAGCAGGTCTTCCAGCGCGGCCCGCACGGACGGGTCGTCGTCGACGACGTAGACGATGGGGTCGGCGGTGGCCGGCGTAGTCGGGCAGGTCAAGAATGCTTCTCCTGGGAGGCCATGGGCAGGCTGAACCGGAACACCGCCCCCAGCCCCGCGCCGGGCTCGGCCCAGATGCGGCCGCCGTTGGCCTCGACGATGGTGCGGCTGATGCTCAGGCCGATGCCGATGCCCTGCGGCTTGGTGGTCCAGAAGGCATCGAACAGGTGCGCCTGCACCTCGGGCGCGAGGCCGACGCCCGAGTCGCGGATGGTGAAGACCAGGGTGTCGCCCTCACGCGCGGTGCCGATGTGCACCTCGCGGCGCGCCTCGCGTGCCGCGGGCATGGCGTCCAGGGCGTTGAGCAGCAGGTTGCCGATCACCTGCTGCACCTGTACCGGATCGGCCCAGACGGCGGGCAGGTCTGCCGGCAGCTGCAGTTGCAGGTCGATGTCCTCGTCCTCCAGCCGGGCCTGCGACAGCGCCACGATCTCGCGCACGCTCGCGTTCAGGTCGAAGCGGCTGGCCTGGGGCGGTTCGCCGCGGGTGAGGCTGCGCACGCGCGCGATGATGCTGCCGGCGCGCTCGGCGTCGCCCAGCATGCGCTGCAGGGCCTGGCGCGCCTTGTCGATCTGCGGCGGATCCTGCGCCAGCCAGCGCTGGCCGGCGTGGCCGCTGGTCACGATGGCGGCCAGCGGCTGGTTCACCTCGTGGGCGATGGAGGTGGTCAGGCCGGACAGGTTCTGCGCGCGGGCGATGCGCTCGAGCCGTGCCTGGGCGGCCTGCGCGGCGGCGCGGGCGCGCTGCATGCGCAGCACCAGCCAGGTGACCATGGCGATGGCGGCGGTGCTCAGGCCCATGTTGATCAGGCCCGCGTGGTAGTGGCCGCGCGGCGTGAGCACGAAGCTCAGAACGGTCATTGCGATGCAGGCGAGGCCCAGTGCGCGCAGGGCCGGCGGCTTGAGCGTCCGCTCGGCCGACAACACCACCACGGCATAGAGCACCGCAGCCGCCACCTCGTAGTTGGTCAGCGTGTCGGCCACGAAGATGGCCACCATCGCGGTGGCCACCAGGGCAGCGCGGAGGACGGATCGGGTTCTGACCGAAAGCAGCATGGCGTGGGGCGCAGCGGAGACAGGCATGCATCTCCGTGGAGTGGCATGCGCCAGGCTGCATTGTGCGCGAGGCACCGTGGCGCCTTCGAACCACGACACCGCGCTGGCGCCCGGCGCCCGATGCGCGGGCGGGTTCGTGATGCGCGCGTTTCTCGACCTCGCTCGTCTGTGAAATGACGTGTCCAGCAACGTTGCGGTCTGACACGCAACGTGATAATTGCTGGTTTCCGCCCCGTGCAACAAAACCCGTCGAGCAGGCCTTGTCTTCTGTCGCAGTTACCCTGGAGAACTGTGATCGCGAGCCGATCCACATTCCCGGCTCCATCCAGTCGCACGGTGCGTTGCTCGCCTTCGATTCGGCCCGGCGCCTTGTCCATTGCAGCGCCAACGCCAGGCAGTTCATCGGTGCCGGCCTGCCTCTGACCGGAAAGGCGCCGGCCGCCGACTGGGCCGCCGCCTTCCCGGCCCTCGGCAAGGCCCTCGATGACGCCCTCCACGATGCGGACCCCCAGTTCTCGTTGCAACATGAAATGCACTGGGACGGTCGCACGGCGGACCTGCTCGTCCACCGCAGCGGTGACCTTGTCGTGCTCGAGCTGGAGGCCCGTAATGCGGCGGATGAGCAGGTCCTCGGCTATGCGCTCAAGGCGCACCGCACCATCGATCGCCTGAAGCGACAGCCGGACATCGACGCCCTGCTGCAGATGGCGGCCACCGCGGTGCGCGAGCTCGCCGGCTTCGACCGCGTGATGGCCTATCGCTTCCTGCCGGACGGCAGCGGCGAAGTCGTGGCCGAGGACCGGCAGGAGACGCTGGAGCCCTTCGCGGGCCGCCGCTATCCCGCCAGCGACATCCCGGCCCAGGCCCGGCGGCTCTACCTCGTGAACACGCTGCGCCTCATCGCGGACGTCGACGCGCCCGCCATACCCGTCGAGCGCTGGGCCAACAGGGCAGGCGACCTCGATATGAGCCATTGCGTGCTGCGCAGCGTTTCGCCCATCCACATCGAATACCTGCGCAACATGGGCGTGCGGGCATCGATGAGCATCTCCATCGTGGTCGAGGGCGAACTCTGGGGCATGATCGCCTGCCACCACCAGCAGCCCCGGCTGGTGCCCTATGCCATCCGGATGGCGTGCGACGTTCTTGCGCAGGTGCTTGCCGCCAATGTCCAGAGCCTGCTGGCCCGCCAACGCGCACGCGCGGCCGAGATGGGCGCCCAGTTGCGCGCCCAGGTGACCCAGGCTGTTCTGCATGGCGACGAACTGTTGGCGGCGCTGGCCCCGCTGGTCGAGCCGATCGCGCGTGCATTCGACGCCCAGGCGGTCGTGCTGGCGCAAGAGGGCAAGCTCGTGGTGCACGGCGAGCTTCATCATGAGATCGCCGCCGGCCTGGTGCAGAGCCTGCAGAACGCCCAGTTCTCCGAGCGCGACCTCATCGTCACCCAGGCCATGAAGCATGTGCTGCCGCCCCCGGTCCCGGTCACGGGCCCCTGGTGCGGACTGCTGGGGCTGCGCTTCGATGCCCTGCAGAACGGCTGGGTGCTGGTGCTGCGCAAGGAGCAGATCGAAACCATCAACTGGGGCGGCAAGCCCGAGAAGGAGTACGCCACCGGCCCGAACGGTCCGCGCCTGACCCCGCGCGGCTCCTTCGACCTGTGGAAGCAGGAAGTGCGCGGTACCAGCGCGCCGTGGACCGAGTTCGAGCAGGGCTTGGCCCGTCAATTGCTGGAAGAGCTGGTACGTGCGCATTCCAACCGCCTGGCCGAGATGCATCGCGCACGCACTCAGCTTCTCGCCATGCTGGGCCATGATCTTCGCGATCCCCTGCAGTCCATTGCCATGGCCGCGCGGGTGCTGGAGCGCGGGGCGGAAGCGTCGGGCGCCCCCAATGCGAAGCTGGGTCAGCGCATCCAGTCCTCCAGTACCCGGATGGCGCGGCTGATTGCCCAGGTGCTGGACGCGTCGCGCCTGCAGGCTCAGCTGGGCCTGCAGATCCGGCGGGTGCCCGTCGACCTGTCGCGCATCCTCGAGGACCTGCTCGACGAGACCATCGTCGCCTACCCGGGCGTGCGGCTGCTCAAGGACATCCCGCCCGAGCTGCATGTCGAGGCCGACCCCGACCGCATGTCCCAGCTCTTCGGCAACCTGCTGAGCAACGCGCGGCACCATGGGCTCGCGGGCGAGCCGGTGACCGTACGCTTGCTGGGCGAAGGCGAGCAGGTGCGCTTCGAGGTGCTGAACAAGGCGCCGCCGATCGCGCCGGAACTGCTGGCCGATCTGTTCAGTGCGTTCAAGCGCGCTGCGCAGCCCAATGCACGCAACAAGGGCGGGCTCGGCCTGGGTCTGCACATCGCCCAGGCCATCGCGCTTGAACACGGCGGCGACATCCAGTACGAGTACCGCGACGGCCAGGTGTGCTTTGTTGCTGTCATGGCGGCTCGTTAGGCTGTCGTGGCGACTACGCTTGAACAGCGGGGCCGGCTCGCGCCGGACTTCGATCAGAACTCCGTGTGCAGCCGCACCGAGCCCACATGCACCGGCCCGCGGTCGGCGTTGTAGCCGGGATGGCGGATGTGCTGCCAGTCCAGCGTCACCCACAGCGCCTTGGCCAACTGAATGGCGTAGAACACCTCCGCCACCGTCTCCGTGCCGTAGCGCAGGGCGGCATCGCCCAGGAAGGTGCCGATGCCGCCAGCGGACAGGTAGTCGCGTCGCGCGCGAGAGAGGCCATTGGCCGCCACGGCCACGCCCACGGTGTCCTGCCCGCGGCCCCAGGCGCTGCCGCGCAGCAACGCGCCGGCCGAGAGCGAGCGGTCGATCTCGGTGAAGGCGTAGGTTTCGGTGCCGCCGTCGGCGCGGCTCCATCGTGCGAACACGCCCAGGTCGTCGCCCACGGCCTGCTCCAGCCCCAGGCCGATGCCGTGCTTGCTGCGGTCGGGGCCACGCACGGCGTCGAGGCTGGGGGCGTCGCCCGTGGCCTGCGCCAGGTCCAGGGCGTCCTGGAAGCTGGCCATGCGTGCCCGGTTGCGGAAGACCAGCAGCCGCAGCTTGCCGGGCTGGCCGCCCAGCTGGAGCGCATGCTCCAGCTCGACCTGGTCGCCGTAGTGGCGCAAGAAGCGCGGATCCAGCGGCTGGCCGTTGGGCTCGTAGGGCTGGATGAAGCGTCCGGCGCGCAGGGCCCAGTCGTCGTGGTGGCGCTCGAGCACGGCGCCCCAGGAATAGCCGCGCCCGTCCGCCGCATAGTCATAGGCGCCGTAGGTCATGAAGGACCAGTTGAGGAACTGCGTGCGCGGATCGTGGCTGTAGGCATTGCCGTCGAACAGGTCCAGCACCGACAGGTTGCCGGCGGTCAGCACCCAGCGGCGCCGGTCGGCGGTGCCGGCGAGCTGGGTGAGGCCGGGGGCCTGAACCTCCTCCCCGCCACCCTCGCCCCAGGTCTGGCGCAGGAAGAGGCGGGCGCGGTACAGGCCCAGGTTGGGTGTGGCGGAGCGGGCCATCTCGCCATTGGTGAAGCCGCCCAGGCCCGTGAGGCCCGACAGCGGCACGCCCTGGGCACCTTCGGCATTGAAGTACAGCTCGCCGCCCTGCCAGGGCCGCATGCCGACCATGGCCGTGACGGTGAAGGAATAGCTCAGCGCCCGCTCGGTGCCCAGGCTGTTGGGGCCGGAGTAGGCGGCGGGGAAGGCGGACTTGTCCTGCCAGACATAGGTGGACTGGAAAGCCGTGCCCCAATCCTGCGAAGGCGCGGCGGCTTCGGTGCCTGACGACTGGGCCCGCGCGGCGCCGGCCAGCAGCAGGGCCATGGCGATCGCGAGGGCAGGCGTGCGGTGCGGCCCGCCGTGGCCGTGCATTCGAAGAAGGGCGGCACTTCGTGCCTGGGCGATCGATGACTTCATTTCGTCGGTCGCGCCGCGTCAAGCCGCAGATCGGCCACCAGCCGTGTGCGGCGTGCCCGGGCCTGCAGCACGGCGTCGGGCTCGAGTTCCCAGTCATAGTCCGTGTGCCAGAGCCCGGCCACGGTGGCGATGTGCAGGTGATGCACCTCGCCCGCAAGCCCGT
Organism: uncultured Pseudacidovorax sp.; assembly: GCF_913773995.1. GTDB lineage: Bacteria > Pseudomonadota > Gammaproteobacteria > Burkholderiales > Burkholderiaceae_C > Xenophilus. The sequence goes on along the minus strand of NZ_CAJYES010000019.1, from coordinate 43,723 downwards.
CCAGGGAGATGGCGTGCGGCGGGTGACCCTCTGCCTGCAGCGTGAACGCATGCGCACCCGGTGGCATGCGAAGGCGCAGCGTGGTCGAGGGCAGGGTGTCGGCCAGCGGCCGGCCGTCCATCCATACCGCCAGACGGTGGGGGCCGTCGCTCCAGTTCTGGCGCACCACATAGACGGTCAGGGCCCGCGGGTCGGGGGCGAAGTGCCAGGCATCCTGCGCCGTGTCGGCATCGGGCAGCGGGCCGTCGAGGCAGGGGCCGTGCCGGCCGTGGGCCAGCGGGTTGAGGAAGCAGTAGGCGCCGCCGGCCTGTGCTTCGCGGCCGGGCAGGGCGGCGCAGCCGGCCAGGCCGAGCAGGGCACCTGGCAGGATGAGCAGGGCGAGCCCGCGCCAGTGTGAAGAGGTCATGGTCATGTCTCCGGATCGTGAGGGCGTCTCACCGGGCCGGGCGCGGGGCAGGGGGTGCAGCCACGCCGTGGCCCGATCGGCCTAGTGCCCTGAGCTGTCGGCCACCTGCCACCAGCCGCCCAGGGCCTGGTAAAGCGCCACGCTGTCAGCCAGCCGTGCCGCGCGGGCCTGTGCGGTGGCGAGCGCGGCCTGCTGCAGGGTCTGCTGGGCCAGGATCAGGTCGGACTGCGCCGCAGCACCGGCCTCGCGCTGGCGCTGCACGGCCGTCAGGCTGCGCCGGGCGGCGGCCTCGGCGGCGGCGGTGGCGCGCAGCGTGTCCGCATCGCTGACGATGGCCTGCAGCGTGTCGGCCGTGTTCTGGAAGGCGGTCAGCACGGTGCTGCGGTACTGCGCCTCGGCCTGCTCGTAGGCGGCCTGCGCGGCGCGCTGCTGGTGCAGCAGCGCGCCGCCATGGAAGACCGGCTGCAGCAGCGTGCCGCCCACCGACCAGAAGCCGCCGCTGCGCAGCAGCTGCGACACCCCCAGCGCCGAGCTGCCCAATGTGGCCGTGAGCGTGAGGTTGGGCAGGCGCGCCGCCGTGGCCACGCCCACCTGGGCGGCGGCCGCATGCAGCTGGGCCTCGGCGGCGCGGATGTCGGGGCGCTGTTGCACCAGTTGGGATGGCAGGCTCACCGGCAGTTCGGCCGGCAAGTGCAGCGCGCTCAGCGCGAACTGCGCCGGCAGCGGGTCGCCGGGCAGCCGCCCGGTGAGCACGGCCAGCCGGCTGCGCTGCGCGGCCAGCTGCTTCTGCAGCGGCGGCAGTGTGGCCTGCACCTGGGCCAGGGCGCTTTCCTGGGCGGCGATGTCCGCACCGCCGATCTGGCCCGCCGCATGCTGGCGCCGGGCGCCCTCGAGCAGGCGGGTGGCCAGGTCGACCAGCTGCTGCGTGGCGTCGATCTGCGCGCGCAGGGCGGCCTCCTGGATCGCCGTGTTCACCACGTTGGTGACCAGCGTGGTGCCGACGGCTTCGCGCTGCCAGCGCTGCACGTCCACCTGCGCGTCCTGCGCCTCGACCGCGCGTCGCGTGCCGCCGAAGACGTCGGGCGCATAGCCGATGCTCAGCTGCGCCGTGTGCAGCGTGTAGCGGGTGATGTCGCCATCGGCCAGCGGGCTGGAGAGCGCGGCCGAGGTCTTCTGGCGCGTGGGCGAATAGCTCGCGTCCACCGAGGGCCAGAAGGCACCGCGCTGGGCCAGCGCCGTCTCCTGCGCATTGCGCAGCGCGGCCTCGGCGGCCTGCAGGTCGGGGCTGGCGGCCAGGGCGGCGTCGACCAGCGCATCGAGCTCGGAGGAGCCGAAGGCCTTCCACCATTGGGAGACCACACCCTGGCCGAGCGCGAAGCGCTGGGCCCCGCCGGCCGGACCGTCGGCCTCGGCCGTGCGCGCGGGCAGCGGCGCCGCGGCCACGGAGGGCGTGGCGGGGGCGGCCGGCGTGTGGAAGTCCGGGCCGACGGCGCAGCCTTGCAGCAGGCCCACCAGCGCGAGCACGGGCATCGCAAGAAGAGGATGGGGTCGGGCGATCACGGCTGGGCCTCCTGCGTCTGCATGTCGTTTGCAGCGGGTGCAACTCGGCGCCTGTCCAGCCGCGCCTCGATCAGGTGATACAGCGCCGGCAGCAGCGCCAGCGTCAGGACCGTGGCGCTGACCAGCCCGCCCACTACCACGGTGGCCAGGGGCCGCTGCACGTCGCTGCCCAGGCCGGTGGCGAGCATGGCCGGCGTGAGGCCCAGGGCGGCCACGGTGGCGGTGGTGAGCACCGGGCGCATGCGGCTGCGCGCGCCCTCCATCACCGCCTCTCGAAGTGGCCGGCCTTCTTCGGTGCGCAGGCGGTTGATCTGCGACAGCATCAGCACGCCGTTGAGCACGGCCACGCCGAAGAGCGCGATGAAGCCCACGGCGCTCGACACGTTGAGCGTCATGCCCCGCAGGTGCAGCGCGGCCAGCCCGCCCAGCATGGCCAGCGGCACCGCGGCCAGCACCAGCAGCGGCTGGCGCAGGTTGCCGAAGGCACCGAAGAGCAGCAGGAACATCAGGCCCAGCGTCATCGGCAGGATCAGCGCCAGGCGCGCCTGGGCGCGCTCCAGGTTCTCGAACTGGCCGCCCCAGCGCAGCTGCACATGCTTGTCGGCGGGCGTCACATCGTGCGCGACGGCGGCCTGTGCGTCCTTCAGGAAGCCGGCCAGGTCGCGGCCGCGCACGTTCAGCCGCACGATGATGTTGCGCTCGGCCATCTCGCGCACGATGACGCTCTCGCCGGCCACGGTGCTGACCTTGGCCACAGCGGAGAGTGGCACACGCTCGCCGGTGGACGACTTCAGCGTGAGGTTGCCGATGGCGTCGACGCTGGCGCGCGCCTTTTCCGGAAAGCGCACCGTCATGTCGTAGCTCTTCTCGCCCACGTAGAGCCGGCCGATGGGCGTGCCGCCGACGCCGGTGGCGATCAGGTCGGCCACGGCGGCGGCGTTGATGCCATGGCGCGCCGCGGCGGCGCGGTCCAGTTCGATCTTGAGGTTGGGCAGCGGCGGCTCCACGTCCACCGCCACATCGGCGGCGCCGGGCACGTGACGCAGCGTCTGCGCCACGCGATTGGCCACCGTGCGGATCTGCGCCAGGTCTTCGCCGAAGACCTTGACGGTGAGGTCGCCGTGGGCGCCCGAGAGCTTGTCCTGAACGCCGTCGATCATGGGCTGCATGAAGCCCACGGTGTAGCCCGGCATCTGCGCGAAGCGCTGGGCCATGCGGTCGATCAGCGCCTGCTTGGTGAGGCCCGATGTCCATTCGCTGTACGGATGCAGCCCCACGCTGGCCTCGATGTGCGAAGGCGTCCAGTAGTCGGTGCCGTCGTCGTTGCGGCCGGTCTGCGTGACCACGTACGACACCTCGGGGAAGGCCAGCGTGGCCTTGCGCAGCTCGTCGGCCATGGCCGAGGCCCTGGCCAGCGTGATGCCCGGCGGCATCTGCACCTGCAGCCACAGGGAGCCTTCGTCCAGGTAGGGCAGGAAGTCGTGGCCGGTGGTGACGAACACGCCGACCAGCGCCACCAGCGCCAGGCCGCAGGCCGCGAGCACGCCGTGCGCGCGGCCCACCGTGTGGGCCAGGAAGCGCCCATAGCGCACCGCCAGCCATCCGAGCACCGGGTTGTGCACGATGCGACGCGGCTTGCGCAGCGCCAGCCAGGCCAGCCCCGGAATCAGCGTGAGGGCCACCAGCAGCGCGCCCGCCAGCGCCGCGCCCACCGCATAGGCCATGGGCGAGAAGAGCTTGTACTCGATGCGCTGGAAGGCGAAGAGCGGCAGGTAGGCGCACACGATCACCACCATGCCGAAGAAGATCGGCCGCGCCACCTGCAGCGTGGCCTCGATGGCATCGCTGGCCGAAAGCGGCCGGCCCTCGGCCTCCTCGCGGCGGCGCAGGATGTTCTCCACCAGCACCACCGCGCCATCCACCAGGATGCCGAAGTCGATGGCGCCCAGCGACAGCAGGTTGGCCGGGATGTGGAACTGGTGCATGAAGATGAAGGCGATCAGCAGCGCCAGCGGAATCGTCAGCGCCACGATGGCCGCCGCGCGCGGACTGCCCAGGAAGAGCAGCAGCACCACCGCCACCAGCACCATGCCCTCCATCAGCGTGGACGAGACCGTGTGCAGCGTGGCCTCGATCAGCGAGGTGCGGTCCAGGTAGGGCACCACCTTCACGTCCTTGGGCAGCAGGTGCTCGTTAAGATCCTGCACCGCTTCGTGCACCGAGGCCAGGGCCGTGGAGGGGTTGCGGTCCTTCAGCAGCAGCACGATGCCTTCGATGGTGTCGGGGTTGGCGTCCTTGCCCAGCACGCCGCGACGCTCGACATTGCCGTAGGCCAGCCGGCCCAGGTCCTTGACCAGCACGGGCACGCCGGCCTTGGTCTTGACCACCACGTTGCCCATGTCGTCCAGCGAACGCAGCAGGCCCACGCCGCGCACCACGTAGCTCTGCTCGCCACGGTCGACGATGCTGCCGCCGCCGGTGGCGTTGTTGTTGTTGAGCGCGTCCTTCACGTCCTGCAGCGACAGGTCGTACTGCTGCAGTCTGTCGGGCTCCAGCTCCAGCATGAACTGGGTCGTGAGGCCGCCGAAGTTGGCCACGTCCACTACGTCGGTGGCTTTCTTCAGTCGCGGGATCACGGTCCAGAACTGCAGCTCCGACAGCTCGCGCAGGCTGCGCGTCTTCGATTCGAGCGTGTAGCGGTAGATCTCGCCGGTGGGCGAGGTGTAGGCGTCCAGGCCCGGCGATGCGCCGTAGGGCAGCGTGACCGCGTTGATGCGCTCCTGCAGCCGCTGGCGGGCGAAGTAGCCGTCGGTGCCGTCCTCGAAGACGACGGTGATCAGCGACAACGCGAACAGGCTGCGCGAGCGAAGCACGTGCATGCCCGGCGTGCCGAGCAGCGCGCGCTCCAGCGGCACGGTGATCTGCTGCTCCACCTCTTCGGCGCCCAGGCCGGGCACCTGCGTGACGATCTGCGAGCTGACGTCCGCGATGTCCGGATAGGCCTCGATGGGGAGCTGCTTCCAGCTCCAGTAGCCGTACAGCGCGACGAAGACGAACAGCAGCCAGGCGATGCCGCGCCGCTGGAAGGCGAGGGTGACGAGCTTCTCAATCATTGAGCAGCACTCCGCCCTGCACCACGATGCGCTCCCCGGCCTTCAGGCCCGAAATGACTTCCACCTTGTCGTCGGACGAGCGGCCCAGCACCACCAGACGCGATTCGTACTGGAAGGGGGCCTGCTCGACGAAGACGCGCGTGGCCAGCCCGCTCTGCAGCACGGCGGTCGCCGGGATCAGCAGCGCCGGCTGCGCGGGCCCTTCCAGCGTGGCGTGCGCATACATGCCGGGCTTGAACAGCCGCTCACGGTTGTCGATGGCCACGCGCACGCGCACGGTGCGGGTGTCGGTATCCACCATGTCGCCGATGTAGCGGGCCTTGCCCTCGAAGCTGCGGCCGGGATAGGCATCGAGCGCGATGTGGACCGGCTGGCCCACCGACAGGGCGGCAATGTCCTTCTCGGGCACGCTGGCCGTCAGCCAGACGGTGGACAGGTCGGCCACCGTCATCAGCGAGGCCGTGGTGTCGTTCCAGTAGCCGCCCAGGGCGCCGCTCATGTCGACCACGCGGCCGGCGATGGGGGCGCGCAGCACGTACTCGCGGCGCGATGCGGCATCCACGGGCGCGCCCAATTGCGCCAGGCGCTCGCGCGCGGCGCGGGCATCGCTCTCGGCGGCAGTGAGTGTCTGGCGGGCGGCCTGCAGGTCCTTGGCGGCGGCGATGTCGGCCTGGTTCAACGTCTGCTGGCGCTCGAAATCCTGGCGTGCCTGCAGCAGGGCGGCCTGGGCCTTGGCGTCGTCCCGATAGGCGGCGCCCAGGTCGGGCGAATCCAGCGTGACCAGCGGATCGCCTGCCTTCACCGCATCGCCCAGCTGGTGGTGCAGCCGCACGATGCGGCCGGCCAGCGGCGGCACGATCTTCACCAGCCGCTCGGGTGCGGCCTCGATGGTGCCGGGGGCTTCGAGCGTGGGCGCGAAGGGCTGTGGTGCGACCGCGGCCACCACGAGGGCCTGGCGCAGGGGCGCGCCTTCGGGCACGCGGATGACGGTGTCGTTGTGCTGCAGGCTGGTGTCGGACGGTGCAGCCGGCGCGGATGAGGCCGCGACTGCACCGGCCGTCGGTGCGGAATGGCCGGCGTTGCAGCCAGCCAGCACCACGGCGAGGGTGGAGGTCAGGACAAGGGCGGGGATCGGCTTCATGGGCGTCTTCCGGGCGTGGCGAAAACGGGGACCATGGCGCAGCAGCCACCCGACTGTGGGCCGGGGGCGACCGCACGGGTCGGGGGTGAATGGGCATCGGCCGAAGGGCCGCAAGGGACCCCGCGCATCGGCACGGCGGTGTGGCCGGGACCCACCGCGATGGGTCGGCCCACTGGCAGTCGCTACGACGCGCCGACCTGGAAATGGTCGCAGCCGCGCGCCGCAAAGGCCATCGTGCGAAGGGCTTGCGGCAAAGGCTGGAAGGATGGAGGGGCTATACCTTGGTATAGCGGTCGTGCCGTGGTGGATGCAGCCCAGCCGGGGGTTTCAATAGCGGCCGGTCACGGCCATTCAGTGACGCCGCAGCTCCATCGCGTCGACCGACGCCGTGAACGACAGACCATCCGCGGTGGCATGGGCGGCAAAGATCAGAACGCCCGGACCGTTCCGTCCCCATTTCGGCCCGTCGAAGCGCCGCCTCAATCCGCCGTCGCCCCCGTCTCCCGCACGATGCGCCCCAGCCGCGCCGTCTCGCTGCGGATCAGCTGGCCGAAGGCCTCGGGCGTGCCGGCCACCACGGGCGTGCCCAATGCCTCCCAGGACTTGCTGAAGGCCGGGTCGGCAAAGATGTCCAGGAAAGTGGCATTGAGCCGCTGCACGGTGGCCGCGGGCGTGCCGCTGCGCACCGCGATGCCGTGCCAGGCCGTCACCTCGAAGCCGGGCAGACCGGCCTCGGCCATGGTGGGCACCTGCGGCAGCGCGGGGCTGCGCGTGGCCGACGTGACGGCGATGGGCATCAGCTTGCCCGCCTGCAGGTGCTGCAGCGAGCTGGCCAGTATGTCGAACATCAGCGGCACCTGCCCGCCCAGCACGTCGTTGAGGGCCGGGCCGGCACCGCGGTAGGGCACGTGCGTGAGCGGCACCTTGGCCTCCCGCGCGAACAGCTCGCCCGCCAAGTGCTGTGGCGTGCCGCTGCCGGCCGAGGCGAAGTTCAGCGGCGCCTTCTGGCTGCCCGCATAGGCGATGAATTCCTTCAGCGTGCGGGCCTTGACCGAGGGATACACCTCCAGCACCAGCGGGAAGGCCGACAGCTGCACCACCGGCAGCAAGTCCTCCTGCGCATTGAAGGGCATGGACTTGTACAGCGCCGCATTGACGGCCATCGGCCCGCTTGCCGCGAGCAGCAGCGTCAGGCCGTCGGCCGGCGCCTGCCGCGCGACGTAGGCGCTGCCCAGGTTGCCACCGGCGCCGCCGCGGTTGTCGACGATGACGGTGGTGCCCAGCCGGCGCTGCAGCTGCGGTTGCAGCAGCCGCGCCATCAGGTCGGTGGGGCCGCCGGGCGGATAGGGCACCACGATGCGCACGGGGCCCTTGGCGGCATCGGACTGGGCGAGGGCGAAGGAAGGGGCGAGCAGGCCGGCGGCCGCGCCCGCCAGCCATTGGCGGCGATCGATCATGGGGTTTGTCTCCGGTTGTCGTGGTTGAGGGGGGCGGGGTCAGCGTGGCCGGAAGCGCTCGCGGATCTGCGCTGCCGTGGCCAGCGGCCGGCCCAGCGTGGCGGCGGCCTCGGCCGCCTGCGCCACGAGGGCCGTGTTGTCGGGAGCGAGGCTGCCGTCGCGCAGCCGAAGGTTGTTCTCGAAGCCCACGCGCGCATGGCCGCCGAAGGCCGCCGCGGCGGTGACGCAGGCCTGCTCGGTGGGGCCGAAGGCGCACACCGCCCAGGGCTCGGGGCCGTCGCCATGGGCGGCCAGGAAGGGCAGCAGGTCGCGTGGATCGGAGGTCTGCCCGGCGCTGTAGCGACCCAGCACGAAGAGCAGGAACCAGGGCGCATCGGGGATGGTGCCCGCCGCGCGCAGCGCCTGCCAGCGTGCCACGTCGGCCGCGTCGTAGAGGATCACCTGCACCATGGTGCCGCGCGCGGCCAGCTCGCCGAAGAAGGCGGCCAGGCCCGCCTCGCCCACGGCGGGCACATCCACCTCGCGCAGGCCGATGGAGACGGCCTCGGGCTGCAGCTCGCGCACCATGGCGATCTGCTGCGGCGCCTGGTAGACGCGCGCCGCCTCGCTGGTGACCTGCAGCACCATCGCATCGCCCACGACTTGGCGTACCACTCGCAGGGCTTCGCGGTAGCCCTCGGCATCCAGGCTGTGGCGGCCTTCGGCATCGCGGATGTGCAGGTGGAGCATGGCTGCGCCGGCGTCCAGGCAGCGGCGGGCCGTGTCGGCCAGCGCCTGGGGCGTCAGCGGCACGGCGGGATGGTCGCTGTGCTGCTTGTAGGCGCCGTTGGGCGCCACGGTGAGGATGAGGGGATCGGCGGTCATGTGGCGTTCCGGTCGGTAGAAGGGGTTTCGACAGCACCCGGCAGCGGCGGCAGTTCGTCGGCCAGCAGCCGCAGTTCGGCCCGCAGCAGGCGGTCGTAGCGCGCGCGTTCGGCCGCACGCTCGGCCTCAGGCCAGTCGCTGAAGCCGGCACCGGCCTTCATGCCGACGCGGCCCGCCTGCACCTGCTGCTGGAGCACCCGCGCGGGTTCCGCGTCGTTGCACAGGCTGGGATAGATGGTGGCGGCGGCGGCGCAGTGCACGTCCAGCCCGGCATGGTCGCGCTGCAGGATCGGCCCGGCCGCCAGAAAGCGGAAGCCGAAGCCGAAACGCACCGCGGCGTCGATGTCCACGGCACTGGCGACACCGGCGTCCAGCAGCGCGAAGGCCTCGCGTGCCAGCGCATGCTGCAGCCGGTTGGCCAGGAAGCCCGGCCGGTCCTTGCGCACCAGCACCGGCACGCTGGCGCAGCGGCGCATCGTCTGCATCAGCGCCTGGGCGGCGTCGGCGTCGCTGTGCGGGCCCATCACCACCTCCACCAGCGGCACCAGGTGCGCGGGCATGAAGAAGTGCAAACCGAACATGCGCTCCTGCGTGGGCAGGCCGTCGGCGATGCGGCTGATGGGCAGGCCCGAGCTGTTGCTGGTCAGCAGGGCCGAGGGAGGCGCCAGCTCGACCAGCCGCGCGAAGAGCTGCTGCTTGGGCGCCAACTGCTCGACGATGCATTCCACCACCAGCCCGATGCCGGCCCAGGCCACGGCCTCCAGCTGCTGCACGACGGTGATCGGCCCGGCATGCGCGGCGCAGCCGGCGGCTTCGAGCTGGGCGCCGATGTAGGCCGGCAGGCCGGCGGCCTTGGCGGCATCGCGCTCCACCAGGGTGACGGGCAGGCCGCCGCGGCTGAGCACCACCGCGACGTCGGCGCCCATGGTGCCGCCGCCGATCACGGCGGCGCCTGGGGCGCGGGGAAGAAAAGGGGTCGTCATGGCGCCGCAGTCTAGGAAGCCGGCACTGATCGGTCCAACGCTATTGCCCGATAGACTGATCGGCGATCATGATCAATCTTTCGCTGCGCGAACTGCAGGTCTTCATCGAACTGGCCGAGACGCTGAACTTCCGGCGCGCCGCGGCGCGGGTGCACCTGTCGCAGTCGGCCGTGTCGGGCGTGATCGGCCGGCTGGAGGAGACGCTGGGCGCGCGCCTGTTCGCCCGCAACACGCGCAGCGTGCAGCTCACCGACGCCGGCCAGGCCCTGCTGGCGCATGCCCGCATCCTGCGGGCGCAGGCCGAGACGGCCGCCAGCGCGGTGCGCGACGTGGTCGAGCTGCGGGAGGGCCGGGTGCGCATCGCGGCGCTGCCCTCGCTGGCGGCGACGGTGGTGCCGCCGGTATTCGCGCGCTTCATGGCCCGGCACCCCGGCGTGCAGCTGGGCGTGGTCGATTCGCTGTCGGGTGCCTCCTTCGACCTGGTGCGCGCGGGCCAAGTCGACTTCGCCCTCACGGCCGAGAACCCGGCCTATGCCGACCTGGCCTACGAGACGCTGGCCAGCGATCCGCTGGTGCTGCTGCTGCCTGCGGACCACGCGCTGGCCGCGCGGCGCGGGCCCCTGCGCTGGGCCGAGGTGGCGGGCCTGCCGCACATCTCGATGCCGGCACCCACCAGCGTGCGGCAGTACGCCGAGGCGGCGCTGCTGTCACTGGGGCAGCGCTTCGCGCCGCGTTTCGAGGTGGAGCACCTGGCCACCATCAATGCGATGGTGGCGGCGGGGCTGGGGGTGTCGGTGCTGCCTGCCCTGGCGGCGCAGGTGGCGCTGGGCGGGCCGGTGGTGCAGCGGCGGCTGACGGCGCCGGATGTGCAGCGGCCCATCGGACAGGTGATGCGGCAGGAACGGGCCTTGTCAACGGCCGCCGCGGCCGTGGCCGAGGCCCTGCGGGCCGAGTTGCTGCGTCAGTTGGGCCAGGCTGCGGCCAGTCCCCGCGCGCAGAAATCGACGCGTGCGCCTCAGGCGCCGCGCGCGTAGGCGGAGGGCAGGGCGAGCACTCGTCCTGGCCGCACGAGCGCTGCGCGATCAGGGATCGATGCGCCTCCCTCTCTCAGTCGAACCGCGCCGCCCGCTTCTCGACGAACGCCATCACCGCCTCCCGGTGGTCCGCCGTCTTGTGGGCGATGGCCTGGTAGCCGGCCGACATCTCCAGCAAGGATTCCAGCGAGGCCTGCTGTCCTTCACGCAGCAGCCGCTTGGTCATGCGCATCACGGCACCGGGGTTGGCGGCAATGCGCTGGGCCAGTGCGCGTGCGGTGTCCAGCAAGGCCTCGGGCGCGACGACGCGGCTGACCAGGCCGCAGGCCAGCGCTTCGCGCGCGTCGATGGCTTCGCCCGTGAAAGCCATCTCCGATGCCTTGGCCATGCCCACGGCGCGCGGCAGCAGCCAGGCGCCGCCGTCGCCGGGCACGATGCCCACGCGCACGAAGCTCTCCGCGAACGTCGCGGTCTCGCTGGCGATGCGGATGTCGCACATGCAGGCCAGATCCAGCCCGGCCCCGATGGCCGGCCCGTTGATGGCGCAGATGACCGGCACGTCCAAGTGGTAGAGCGCACGCGGAATGCGCTGGATGCCCTGGCGGTATTCCTCGCGGATGCGGTCGGGCGTGAGCGCGTCGTCGAAGAAGCGCTGCATGTCCTTGACGTTGCCGCCCGAGCTGAACACCGGGCCGGCGCCGGTCAGGATGACGGCCTTGACGCTGGTGTCGGCGCGGATGGCGTCGCACGCCTGGACGAACTCTTCGACCGCGGTGTTGCCGGTCAGGGCGTTGCGGGTCTGGGGCTGGTCCATGGTCAGGATGACGATGGCGCCTTCGCGGGTGTGGGTGAGGAAGGACATTGGGGCAGCGGGCCTTCAGGCGGGTTGGGACACGGTGGGATCGGTGAGCGTGCGAAGCCAGTCCAGCGTGGTGTGCGCGCGGCCGTCGACCAGCGCGGCCCCGACCACGTCCCACCAGTAGGACTCGGCACCGCCGCACTGGCGCCAGGCATGGAGTCGGCGGGTGTGCAGTTGCAGGTCGAACTCGGCGGTGAAGCCGATGGCGCCATGGATGGCATGGCCGGCCTCGGCCACGGCCAGCGCGGCCTGGCTGCAGCGGGCCTTGGCGACGGCCACGCGCAGCCGGTCGGGCCAGGGTCCCTGTGCGGCGCAGCCCAGTTGCGCGGCCATGCGCGCGGCAAAGACCTGCTCGCTCATCACTGCCAGCTGATGCTGGATTGCCTGGAACTTGCCGATCGGCCGGCCGAACTGCTGGCGCTCGTTGGCATGCGCCAGCGTGCGGGTGAACACGGTCATCAGGCTGCCGGCCAGATGTGCCGCGGCCTGGATGGCGAGCAGCGTGCGGGCGTCGATCCCGGTCGGCGCTTCGATGGCCAGCCGCGGTGCATCGGACAGTGCGCCGCCCGACCAGTGCAGGCCGGCGTCGAGGACGAAGGCCGCGTCGCTCGGCGTGGCGGTGCGCACGGGCAGTAGGTGCCAGCCGTCGGCGGCCTGCACCAGCACATGGGCGGCCACGCGGGCCAGCGCCACGCTCGCACAGCGCAGGCCGCCTTCGCCATCGGGCAAGGCCTCGGCCAGGGCGATGGGACCGGCGGGCGACGCATGGCCCGCCCTGGCGAGCAGCGCCCGCGCCAGCATGGTGGTGCCCAGGGGCAGCGGCAGCGCATGCGCTCCGGCCGACGTCCACAGGCCGAAGACCTCGGGCAGCGAGAGTCCGGCGCCGCCCTGCGCCTCGGGCACGAGGGCATCGGCAAAGCCGGCATCCTCGATCGCTTGCCAGAGGGCGCTGACGTCGCCGCCCGCCTCGATGGCGCGGACGGCCTCGGGGGTGCAGCGGTCGCGCAGCAGTGCCTCGGCCGCGTCGGTCAACAGATCGTCTTGCATGTGTCTTGTCCTCAGCGCAGGCCTAGGCCGCGGGCGATCATGCCGCGCAGGATGTCGCGGGTGCCGCCACGCAGCGAATACGAAGGCGCCACCTCGGTCACGTAGCGCAGCGTGCGCAGCAGCTCGGCGGGCACGTCCACCGCGTCGCGACTGAAGATGTCGTCGGCGATGGCGGCGGGAATGAACTGCTCCAGCGTCGTGCCCAACTCCTTGACGAGCGCGGCTTCGACGATGGGGCTCTGGCCGCGCACCAGCCGGTCCTGAACGGCCACCGACATGGCACGCAGCGGCGCCAGCTCCGTGAGGATGCGTCCGACCAGGCGCAGCGCGGCGTCGCTGCGGCCTTGTGGCGTGCGCACCCAGGCCAGCCATTCGTCGAAGAGCACGATGCTGGAGAACAGCCGCTCGGGCCCGCTGCGCTCGAAGGCGAGTTCGGCCGTCACCTGTTCCCAGCCTTGCCCCTCGCGACCGATGAGCGCGTCGGCCGGCAGCTGGACGTTGTCGAAGAAGACTTCGCAGAAATGCCGGTCGCCCGACAGGTCGGTGATGGGCCGCACGGTCACACCTGGCAGGCTCAGGTCCACGATGACCTGCGACAGGCCCTGGTGACGGTCGGTGGCCTCGCCCGAGGTGCGCACCAGCGCGATCATGTACTGGCAGTGGTGAGCGTTGGTGGTCCAGATCTTCTGGCCGTTGAGCACGAAGCCGCCGCCTTCCCTGGTTACGGCGCGGGTGCGCACGCTGGCCAGGTCGGAGCCGGCGCCGGGCTCGCTCATGCCGATGCAGAAGAAGGCCTCGCCGCGGCAGATGCGCGGCAGGTAGTAGCGCTTCTGTGCCTCGGTGCCGTACTTGAGGATCAGCGGCCCGCTCTGGCGGTCGGCGATCCAGTGAGAGCCCACGGGCGCGCCGCAGGCCAGGAACTCCTCCACCAGCACGTAGCGGGCGAAGGCCGTGCGTCCGCCGCCGCCGTATTCGGACGGCAGGGTGATGCCGATCCAGCCGCGATGGCCCAACGCGCGGCTGAGATCGGTGCTGTAGCCTCCCCACGAGCGCGCCCGCACATGCGGCGGCAGGCCGGCGACGGCCTCGGCCAGGAAGTCGCGCACCTCGGCACGCAGGGCCTCGTCCTCGGCCGGGATGGCGGTGAGTGCGAGCGAATCGAGCAGGCTCATGCCGTGCCTCACTCCAGCGTGACGCCGGTGGCCTTGACCACGCCCGCCCAACGCGCCAGCTCCTTGCGGATGTAGGTGCCGTATTCCTCGGGCGTGGAGCCCAGCGGCTCGGTGCCCTGCTGCGCCAGGCGCTCGCGCACGTCGGGGCTGCGCAGCGCTTTCATGATTTCGGCATTCAGCCGTTGCACGACGGCCGGCGGCGTCGCGGCGGGCACCATCAGGCCCTGCCAGGCACCGGCCTCGAAGCCGGGCATGACCGTCTCGTCCAGCGTGGGCACGTCCGGGAAGAGCGACATGCGCTTGGCGGTGGTCACGGCCAGCAGCTTCATGCGCTTGTCGCGCACGAAGGCCATGACCGAGTTCACCGTGTCGGTCATGAACTGGATCTGGCCGCCGGCCAGGTCCACGTCGGCCGGCGCGCTCCCCTTGTAGGGCACATGCGTGGCCTCGATGCCCTGGGCCCGCACGAACTGGTAGGCCGCCAGGTGCGTCACGTTGCCGTTGCCTGCCGAGCCGTAAGACAGTTTGCCGGGGTTGGCCTTGGCGTAGGCCACGAACTCGCGCACGTTGTTGGCCGGCACGCCGGGGTTGACCACCAGCGCCAGCGGCACCACCGCCGTGAGGGCCACCGGCGCCAGGTCGCGCAGCACGTCGTAGGGCATGCTCTTGTAGAGCGCCGGGCTGAGCGCGACGGACGAGGTGTTGTAGAGCACCGTGTAGCCGTCGGGTGCGGCCTTGGCCACATAGGCCGAGCCGATGTTGCCGTTGGCGCCGGGCTTGTTGTCCACCATCACCGGCTGGCCCATCTGCTCCGACAGCTTCTGCGCCAGCACGCGGGCGATCAGGTCGGTGGGGCCACCGGGCGGGAAGGGCACCACCATCGTGATGGCCTTGGTGGGGTAGCCGACAGGCGCGGCCGGCTGGGCCTGGACCGGCAGGCCGGTGAGGGCGCCGGCAACGGCGGCGGCCAGGGTCAGTGCGGTGCGTCGCCGGTCGATGCCGGGCGGGCGGCGGTTGTGGGGGGCTTGCATGGGTGTGTCTCCGTCGTTGTTCGAAAGTGAAGGCGGCTTCGCGTCTGGCGCGGGATCAGTCGCGACCGGCCAGCAGCCGCGTGGCGGTGTAGGTCATCACCATCGCGCCCTGCTGGTTGTGCACGTCGATGCGGGAGGTGACCACTGCGCGGCCATGGCGGGAGGTGGGGCGGATGGCCGTGACCTCGATCACGGCCTCGATGGTGTCGCCCACCCGCACGGGCGCCAGGATCTTCTGGTGCAGCTCCAGCATGGCCAGGCCCGTGCCCTGGATCATGGTCTGCAGGATGAAGCCCTCGATCAGGGTGTAGGTGAGCGCGCCCGGCACCGGCCGACCGGGCATGGCGCCGCCCTCGTAGCCGTCCTCGATGAAGATCGCTTCCAGCATGCCGGTGACACCGATGAACTGCACGAGGTCGGTTTCGGTGATCGTGCGCCGGAAGGTGCGCATGCGCTGACCGACCTGCAGGTCCTGCCAGACGAAGCCCTGGCCGAGGCGGGGCAGGCTGCGGTCGATGCCGGTGACGGTTGGGGTGGCGGCGAGATCGGTCATGGCGTGGTGGAGGCGGGTCTGACGGAGGCTGGGCCAGAGGTCGGGGTGAGCGGCTCAGGGGTGCGCGGCATCAATGCCATGACTGCGTCGATCTGCGCAGGGCTGCATCCCGCCTCCGCCAGCAGCGCGCGGGTATGGGCGCCCAGGCGCGGCGGCATGGCAATGCCGGGCCTCTGGCCGTCGAAGCGCACCGGCACGCCGGGGAAGCGCACCGTGCCCATGGCCTCGTCCTCCAGCTGCTCGAAGAAGCCCGTCTGGGCCAGGTGCGGATCGTCCGGCAGCGTGTCGAGGCGTCCGATCGGCGCGGCGGGAATCTCCAGGCGCTCGCACACCTCGAGCCAGTGCGCGGTGTCGTGCCGCGGGGTGAACCCGCAGGCCAGCTCCAGCAGCTGGGCGATGTTCGCGGTGCGCGCCGCGATGTCGGCGAAGCGCGGGTCGCCGGCCAGTTGCGGCGCCCCCACCTCCGCGAAGAAGCGCTGCCAGTGCAGGTCGGTGTAGGGCATCATGGCCACGAAGCCGTCTGCCGTCGGGCAAGGCCGCCGCCAAGGCGCCAGCACCCGTGGGTAGCCGGCCGGTCCGCGCGGCGGCTCGAAGTGCTGACCGTACAGATGCTCCACCAGGTTGAAGCCCACCATGGACTCGAACATGGGGATCTCCACGAAGGCGCCTTGGCCCGTGCGCTCGCGCTGCATCAGCGCAGCCAGGATGGCATGAGCGGCGACGTGCGCGCAGGTCTTGTCGGCAGCGATGGTGGGCAGGTAACGCATTTCGCCGCCCTGCCGGGACATCAGGTCGGCCAGGCCCGACATGCCCTGGATCACATCGTCATAGGCCGGTCGGCCCGCATACGGGCCCGGCAGGAAGCCCAGCAGGCTCGCGTAGACCAGGCGTGGATGGCGGGCGCGCAGTTCATCCGGTGCGATGCCCAGGGCGGCGAGCTTCTGCGGCCGCATGCTGTGCATGAACACGTCGGCCGTGGCCACCAGCGCCTGCAGCGCATCGCGGGCCTCGGGCCGCTTCAGATCGAGCACCACGCTCTTCTTGCTGCGGTTGGCACCCAGGAACATGGCGGCCATGCCGGGCTCCACACCGGGTCCGGTGTGTCGGGTCGAGTCGCCCTCGGGGCCTTCCACCTTGATCACCTCGGCGCCATAGTCGGCCAGCACCTGGCTGGCCAACGGTCCGAAGATCACGGTGGACAGGTCCAGCACGCGCAGGCCCTGCAAAGGCGTCATCGCCATGTCTCCGTCGTTGTCGTGAGGCGGATTCTTCGGCTCAGGGCTGGCGCTGTCTAATATCTGATTCCAGCCCTGTGATAGCAGTGAGGTATCAATGGACCCCCGACAGCTGCGCCAGTTCGTGGCGCTGGCCAGCACCCTCAACTACCGCCGCGCGGCCGAGCAGCTGCACATGTCGCAGCCGCCGCTGTCGGCGTCGATCCGGCGGCTGGAGGAGCAGCTGGGCGTGCAGCTGTTCGAGCGCACCCGACGGGGCACCTCGCTCACCGCCGCCGGTCAGGCGGCGCTGGAGGACGCGCAGCGCGCGCTCTTTCATGCCGAGCAGTTCGGACGTGTCGCTGCGGCCGCCGCGCGCGGTGAGGCCGGCGATCTGCGCATCGGCTTCGTCGGCTCGGCCACCTATGCGCTCATGCCGCAACTGATGCCGGTGTTCCGCAGCCGCTATCCGGACGTGCACCTGGTGTTGGCCGAATCCACCACGCGGCAGTTGCTCGACGACGTGGAGCAGGGCCATGTGGATGCAGGCCTGCTGCGCTTTCCGGTGGCACGGGCGACGAAGGCGCGCATCCAGCCGGTGGAGCGTGACCGCTTCGTGGCCGCGCTGCCCGTGCAGCATCCGCTGGCCCGACGCACGCGGCTCACGCTTTCGGCGCTGCAGGACGAGGCCTTCGTCCTGTATTCGGCCAGCGCGGTGCCGGGGCTGCATGCCATGGCATTGCAGGCCTGCCAGCGGGCCGGCTTCATGCCGCGGGTCCAGCAGGAGGCTGTGCAGGTGCAGACGGTGGTGAGCCTGGTCGAAAGCGGCCTCGGCGTCGCGCTGGTGCCTTCGGTGGCCACGCGTCATGCCAATCGCGCCGTGGCGTTCCGGCGCTTGCATGGGCCAGGGGCGGACGTGGAGATCGGCATCGCGCTCGCCTGGCGCGCAGAGAAGGAGACATCCGCCGCAAGACGATTTCGGGAGTGCGTCGTCTCACTGGCGTTGGCGCATGGCTAGGCGCCATGTCTTCCTCACGCATTTCGTTTCACTGCTCTGGACGGGGCGGATGTCGGGTGCCTGCGGCCACACGAGGTCAGCGTGCGCTGGCGGCGCATCCGTCGACGCAGTTCGAGACCCAACGAGACTTTCAGCGCGCGTGACTTTCCGGAGGCTCCCGCCTCGGCCGCGCATTGCGGTCGCGGGCTACGGCGCAGCCTGGTAGCCCGTTCGCAACTTGGGGGTCAGCGCGCCGAAGCGCGGCCAGGCCAGCATCACGCCCTGGCCCTGCAACAGACGCTGGAAGTCCGCCAGCAGTGCCGGCGTGCGGCGAACGGCGCGCGGCGAGGTTCGGCGCAACAGCGCGAAGGCCGCCAGCGATCCTGCCGCTTCGCCGATGCTCCATTCGGTCTGATGTTCCCGGTAGGCGCCGTTGGTCACGCGGGTCGTGCCGATGTTCTTGCAGGCCGGCAGCAGGTTGCCCACCCGCACCGGCAGCAGCGCGCCCAAGGGAATCTGGAAGGGATAGGCGTCGATGTCCACCGTGTTGCGCCCACGCGTGCTGGGGTGCAGGTCGATGCGGTAGCCGCCCAGACCCACGCTGTCCTCGAAATGCTCGGCGCTGTCACGCCCGGGCCGGGCCTGGACGCCGATGTGCTGCTCCAGAACGGTTAACTCGGCCACGATGCGGCGGCCTTCCCGGTAGTAGGCCTGCTTCGCCAGGCCGTCGCTCGTGCCGAGCACGTCACCGCGCAGGCGCAGCTCCGGATAGCCTTCTCCGCCATCGTGGCGGGGTGCCTCGGTCTGCATCCAGTAGAAGAAGGCCAGGCTGAGCTCGCGCGCGCCGTGCAGGGCTCGCTGCTGCGCCGCGGCATCCACGCCGACCACGGGCTGCTCCCAGTAATCCATCTGTGGCCAGTTGGCCAGCGTGATGTCGCTGGCGTAGGCGCCCGGCTCGAAATGCCCGCGCCAGGCGATGCGCCGCGCATGCCACAGGTCGTAGAGCCCTTCCTCATCCGTCGGGCCCACGAACAGCGGCCGGACGCGCGGTTGGTGCGTCACGAAGTCGCTCAATGTCCAGCTCAGCTGCGGGCCGGGCCAGCAGGGCAACTGCAGCGTGCGCAGCCGGTCGTAGTCCTGCGGACGCTCGATCGTGTGGTCCTCGCCCGGCCGCAGGTCGGCCGCCAGGCACCAGGTGATGGCCTGCTGGTCGAGGGGATCGGCCTCGTCCAGCGCATGGAGCTCGCCGGTCTGCGCACGGGCCTCGGCGCCGAACACATGCTCGACGCCGGCCAGGGGCAGCACGTCGCCGATTTCCGTGGCGTCGATGAACAGCGCACCCTGCAGCATGCGAGGGCGTCCTTCGCGCAGGTCGAAGGCGTGCAGTGCCCGAACGGTGTCGCCGTCCACCTCGGCGGCGTCGATGCGGTGTTCGCGCAGCACGACAAGGCGGCCCGCCGCCTCGTGGGGGGCCAACAGCGCATCGATCACCTTCACCGCCACCCAGGGCTCATGGCACAGCGTGCTGACGTTACCCTGCCCGGGGTTGAGGCGCAACTGCAGCCGCGCCTCGGGTGTGAGCGGCAGGTGATCGCGGTAGTAATTCCGGATGCCCTGGCGCAGCTGGGCATAGCTGAGCGAGGCGCTGACATGCTCGATCCACGGATGTTCGTCGAAGGGCACACCCTGTGCGGTCAGCTGGCCGCCGAGCCAGTCGAGCTCCTCGACCAGCACCACGCGCAAGCCCTGGCTCAGCGCAGCCAGCGTGGCGGCGATGCCGCCCAGCCCGCCGCCCACGACCACCAGGTCGGCCTGCAGTTCGTGGCCGAGGCCGCTCCCGCTGTGCGCAGTGCCCGTCATTCGGCCTTCAGTCCCAGGCGTCGGATGGCCTCGCCGTAGCGCGTGGTCTCGGCAGCGATCAGTTGGCCGAAAGCGGCGCTGGTGCCGCCGCCAGGCTCGACGCCCAGCGCCTGCAGGCGCTGCTGTACCGCAGGCTGGGCCAGCGCGGCATTCACCTCGCGGGTCAGGCGCTCCACGATGGCGGGTGGCGTCGCGGCGGGGGCCAGGATGCCGAACCACCCCGCCACCTCGAAGCCGGGCACCGCCAGCTCTGCCACCGTGGGCACCTCGGGCAGCACGGCCGAGCGCTTCGCGGTGGTCACGGCCAAGGCCCGCAGCTTGCCGGACTGGATGTGGGGCAGGGCGCTGGACGGGATGTCGAAGCCCAGGTCCACCTCGCCCGAGAGCAGGGCCGTCAAGGCCGGGCCGGAGCCCTTGTACGGAATCATCTGCATGTCGACCTTGGCCTCGCTCTTGAGGAACTCGGCCGCCAGGCTGGTGGTGGTGGCACCGCCGCCGCCCGCGGCGTAGTTGAGCTTGCCAGGCGACTTGCGGGCCGCATCGAGTACGGCGCGGAAGTCCTTGAAGGGCGAGGCCGCCGGCACCACGACCACCACGGGCGAGGCGCCGACCTTCGCCACCGGCGCGAAGGTCTTGACGGTGTCGTAGTTCAGCTTGGGGTACAGGGTCGTGCTGCCCGGAAAGCCGCTGGTCACGAACAGCAGCGTGTAGCCGTCCGCCGGCGCGGTGGCCACATAGCTGGTGGCGATAGTGGCGCCTGCGCCGGGCCGGTTGTCGACGACCACGGTCTGTCCGAGCGCCTTGCCCAGTGCGTCGCCCATGAGGCGGGCCAGGATGTCGCCGGAACCACCTGGTGCGAAGCCAACCACCAGCGTGATTGGCTTGGCTGGATAGCTTTGTGCCCAGGCCAGGGGCATCAGTGCGGTGGTGCCGAACGCGGTGGCCGCAGCCACGGCCAGCCAGCGGCGGCGAAGCATGTGTTGCATGGATGTCTCCTTGGAATACGTGGGAGCGATCGTAGGAATCGACGGCTGTGGCGACCAATACCAAGGTGTCGGCGGGGTATGTCTGGCTGTTATGGTCGGGCATGCCTGCGAATCCCTCTGGTTCTGGCCTGCGCGGTCGGTGCTCGTCGCCATGAACCTGCGACAGATCGAAATCTTCCGTGCCGTGATGAGTGCGGGCTCCATCACCGGCGCCGCGCGCCTGCTGCACGTGTCGCAGCCCGGCGTCAGCCGCATGGTCAGGCACCTGGAACTGCAGCTGGGCGTCGCGCTCTTCGAGCGGCGCAACGGACGGCTCTTTGCGACACCGGAGGCGCGCGCCCTGCAGGCCGAGGTGGACAAGGTCTATCGCGGCGTGCGCCATGTGCAGGACGTGGCGCAGCACCTGCGCTTCGGCACCCATGCCACGTTGAGGGTGCTCTCCAGCGCCAACACGGCACTGGAGCTCGTGCCGAGGGCCACGGCGCGGCTGCTCGCGCGCTTTCCGGATGCCCAGGTCAGTTTCGAGGCGCTGCCCACGCGGGAGATCGTCAAGCTGTTGGTCGCAGAGGATGCCGATCTCGCTGTTTCGTCAGCGCCGCTCGAGCATCCCGTGCTCGACCTGCGTGAGATCGGGCAGTGGCGCCTGCTGTGTGCCCTCGCGCCTGGTCATCCCCTGCTGGCAGCGCCGGTGTTCGATTTCGACGCGGCCCTGCGCGAGCGGCTGGTTCTGTACAGCCCCGAGGCGCCGCAGAGCCAGGTCATCGAGCGCTGGCTGGCCGAGCGCGACATCGTGCCGCGGCGCGCGGTCGAGGTGCGCTCGGGCCATGCCGCCTGCGCCATGGCTGCCAGTGGCGCCGGCGTCGCCTTTGTCGACGACCTGTCGGCCCGCACCTTTGCACCCGGCCGGCTCGTGCTGGTGCCCGTGCCGCATGCGCCGGCCTTCCCCCTCCTGGCCGCGAGCAACACGCATCGGCCGCTTTCCACGCTGGGGCAGGCGTTTCTGCAGTTCCTGGGTGATGAGTACGCCGCTCTTACGGTGCTCCCTTAGAAGTCATCGATGAAGGCGAGCCACCCGGACGCCGTAGGAGGCGGCGCGCATCGAGATCTGCCTGCCGCAGTGGCGGCTTGGCGGGACGCGTGGTCTTCTTCAGATCGAAGGGTGCAACTCAGGCGCCGCGTGCGTAGGCGGCCAGCAGGGCCAGCACCTTCTCTTCGCCGCGGGGCGTGGCCGCCATCTGGGCCGGCGTCATGCCGCCCAGCAGCGGATGGGCGCGCTTGAGCCAGTCGATGGCGTCGCTGCCCAGCACGCTCTGCGCCCGCAGGTGCACGGCGTCCATCGGCGGCCGGGGTTCCGACCGGGGGGCGGTCACGAAGGGGGCGGGCTTGATGACCGAATGCCGCACGGGCTGTTCGACGGGCGGCGGCGCCGGCCGGGCGCGGGCCTGGAGGGCGTCGATGCCCTCCTGCAGGCTGAACCCGGCGGTGCCCAGCTTCTGGGCAAAGTCGTCGACCAGGGCCTTGAGTTCGTCGACCCGCAACTGCCGCTGCTGGCGTTCGAGGTCACGACGTTCCTGGGTCAGGCGCGCGATTTCGGCTTCCAGTGCTTCGACGCTCGAGGCACGTGCTGTCATGGAGAGGTGTGGACGCCCCGGGGCGCCTTGTTGTGGGTGAAATCTTGCGAGTCTAAATGCCTGGCGGCCGACGCCGGCCCCGCGATTGGCGACATGAGCTGTCCCACCACGGCCTACAGCGCGCCGATGGTGCTACCGACACAGGCTTGTGCGGACGCGCTCGACAGTGCATGCATGGTTGCGGAACAGGCCGTACTGCCGTAAGCAGCCCCGAACCAGGAGGTCGCCATGCATTTGGGCAAGCTCATCGGATCTGCTTCACCACTGCGCGTGTCCAGCGCGCTGGCGAGAGGGCGCACAGCAGGGCTGGCGACGCTGGTACTGGCCTTTAGCACGGCCGCGTTTGCACAGGGTCAGGCGGGAGACCCGCCCCAGGTTCCCGCTGCCGAACTGACGGGCATCCCCTTGTTCACGGCCGACCCACGTCCGTCCCCGATGGGGCCGGCCAAGGTCGCGCGGTCCACGCGCACCTCGCCGACCGCGTCGGAAGCCCGCAGCGCCCTGGCGGAAGGCGGCCACAGCGAATCGATGCGCTCGCCGCCCACGCCCGGTGCGGGCATGGACATGGCCGCGGCGCGCTGAGGCGGCGCGCTGCGCCTCACTCCCAGCCGCCGCCCAGTGCCATGAAGACCGCGACCTGCTCCTGTGCCACGCGCGTCTGCGCCGCGGCCAGGCTGGATTCGGCGCTGGCCAGCGAACGTTGAGCGTCGAGCGTATCGAGGTAGGCGCTGCGCCCGCCCACATACAGGCGCTGGGCCTGGCTGGCGACCTGGGCACTGTCGTCGCGTGCGTGTTTGAGCGCTTCCACGCTAATCAGCTCCTGCCGGTAGGCCGACAGGGCGGTCTCGGTTTCCCGCAACGCCTGAAGCACCGTGCCGTCGAAGCTCGCCAGCGCCATGCGGGCGGAGGCTTGCGCGCTGGCGATGCGCGCCCGCGCGGCGCCGGTGTTGGGCAGGCTCCAGCGGATCAGCGGTCCAAAGTTCCACGCGAAGGTGTCGCGGCCCAGGAAGTCGTTGGCCGGCCCGGTCGAGGTCGCCGACAGGCCGAGCGACACCTTGGGATAGAGCTGGGCCGTGGCCACGCCGATGCGGGCCGTCGCTGCGGCCAGTTGCCGCTCGCTGCGGCGGATGTCGGGTCGGCGACGCAGCAAGGCCGCGCCGTCGCCCACCGGCAGGGCACCGGCCACCTGCGGCACGGTAGCGCATTGCTGCACGTCGGCGGGCAGCGCGCCGGGCGTGCGGCCGAGCCAGGCCGCCAGTTGGTACAGCGCAGCCTGGCGTTGTGCACGCAGCGCCGGCGGCGCGGCCTGCAGCTGTGCCAGCAGCGAGCGCGAGCGGGCCAGGTCGGTGGCGCCGGCCCGGCCGGCATCGTGCAGCCGCTGCACCACGGCCAGCTGTTCCTGCTGCAAGGCCACCGAGCGCTCGGCCACCGCGATCTGCTGGCCGGTGGCGCACGCGGTGGCATAGGCCCGCGCGGTGCCGGCGGCCACGTTCACGCGGGCGAGGTCCACCGCGGCAGCAGCGGCGGCGGTATCGGCCCGCGCGGCCTCTGCGGCGCGTCGCAGTTCGCCGACCACGTCGACCTGGTACGACAGGCCGGCGCCAAGGCTGTAGGCGAACTGGTCGGGCGGGCTGACCTCGGGCGCCAGTTCCGACAGACCCGACACATGGCCGAAGGCGGGCCCGCCGGACAGCGACAGCTGCGGCTCTTCCTCGGCGCGCACCTGGGCCAGGGCGGCCTGCTGGCGCTCCAGGTTGGCGGCCGCCACGCGCAGGTCGGTGTTGTGGTCCAGGGCTTCCTGTACCAGCGTGTCGAGCGTCGGGTCGTGGAACAGGTGCCACCAGCGGGGTGGCAGCGGCTCGGCGGCGATGGCGACGCTGGCGTCGGGTGCCTGCGCTTCCTGAAAGGGCCGGGCGGCGGCCGGGTTCTGCACCGCGGACTCGGGCGGCACCTGGTAGTCGGGGCCGACGGCCAGGCTGCCGCAGCCGGCCAGCAGCAGCGCGGCCAACAGGGCGGGGGTGCGCCGCGCGAAGGTGGCAGCGCGGCGGCGATGGGGTCGCGTCATGCCCGGCCTCCTTGCATGGAGCCGGCGCCGCCCTTGGCGCTCGCCGGCCCGGCATGGCCGCCTGCCAGCGGTTCGGCCGCCGTAGCGCTCGCACCTTTGGCCGCGGGAGGCGCCTCGGAAGGCTTCGGGTTGCCTGCGCCGGTACCTTGGGCGGCGGGCGCATCGCGTTGCGCAACCACCTCCACCAGCACCGTCTGCCCCGCCACCAGGCCCTGGGCTGACGGCGGCGTATCGAGCTGCACGCGCACCGGCACCCGCTGCGCCAGCCGCACCCAGTTGAAGGTCGGATTGACACTGGGCAGCAGGTTGGCGCCCGTCGAGCGGTCGCGGTCGGCGATGCCGGCGGCGATGCTCTGCACCGTGCCCGACAGGGCCTGCCGGCTGCCCATGGGCGTCACGCGCACGGCGTCGCCGGGGTGGATGCGGGCCAGCTTGGTCTCTTCGAAATAGCCTTCGACGTAGAAGGAGCCGCGGTCGACGATGGCCATGGCGCCGCGGCCTGCCGCGGCATAGGCACCGGTGCGCAGGTCCAGGTTGGTGACCCAGCCGTCCACCGGCGCGCGCACCGTCGCGCGCGCCAGGTTGAGTTCGGCCGTGTGCAGATCGACTTCCGCGCGGGCCATGGCGGCGGCGGCGGCTTCCATCCGCGCGCGCGTCTGCTCGCGGGCCTCGCGCGGCACCAGGTCCGACAGGCTGGCATTGCGGGCGTCCTCGCGCCGGGCCTGGGCCAGGCCGACCTGGACCGACTGCTCGCCCGCACGGGCCTGCTGCACCGCGAGCGCGAAGCGGGCCGGGTCGATCTCGAACAGCACGTCGCCCGCGTGCACGGGCTGGTTGTCCTGCACGCGCACCGTACTCACCAGCCCGCTGACATCGGGTGCCACCTGCACGACGTTGGCCCGCACGCGGCCGTCGCGCGTCCAGGGCGCGAGTTCGTAGTGGTCCCACAGCCGCAGGGCGGCCCAGATCGCCAAGGCCACAACGGCCAGGGTCAGCAGCACCCGCAGCAGTTGCGCCCCGAAGGCGCGGGCGCGGGTCGTCGTCATCGTTGTTGTCGAAGTCATGAGAAGAATCCTCCCGAAGCGGTGAGCCGGGTGAGCGAGAACAGGATCAGCACGTAGAGCGCCGTGTCGAACAGGGCGGCATGCCACACCCAGCGGTAGAAGCCCAGCCCGCCCAGCAGCCGGCGCGCCGCCCAGCACAGGCCCCAGGCCAGCACGGCCAGCACCAGCAGCCAGGGCACGTAAACGCCATAGAACGTCGCTTCGCCGGTCATGCCAGGGCCTCCTGCGTGGCAATGGGGGTCAGCCGCCAGGGCCGCGAGGGAAAGAGGTTGCGCCGCAGCCCGACCAGGGCGGCGAGCACGCGGCGGCGGTCATCGGCGGCATCGGCAGGGTCTGTCGACGTGGCCGGTGCCGCCGGCAGAAGCGCCCGCAGTGCCTCGTCGATGCGCTCTGCCAGCTGGGGCTGGGCCTGCGCGGCCTGCTGGGTGGTGGATTGCGCAGGATGCTCGCGGAACAGCCGCGCCACCTGCGCCAGGATCTCCGGCCCCAGCCGGCCCGGCAGCAGTGCGGCATGGCGCTGCAGCGCATGCAGGTCGGTGCCGATGCGCAGGTCCACCAGCGCGTCGTCTGCATTCACGCCGGCCACGGTGCCGCCGGCCTGGGCGATGCGCGGGGCCAGCAGGCCGATGCGGTCGAGCACCCGCGCGGCATGCAGCCGGGCCTGGGCGTCGTCGGCGCTGCGCGGCAGGCGGCCCAGCTCGCGCCAGGTGCGGCGCTGGATGCGACGGGCGCTCCATTCGGCGCTCACCGAGCGCATCAGCGCCGTGACCACCCCGGCCGCCGCGCCGCCCAGCACCTGGGCGATGTTGCTGTTGATGAAGCTGGCGAAATCCGCCTGTCCGGTGTCGTGCAGCGAGAGCGTGCCCATCACACCCGACAGCAGCAGCCCCATGGCCCGCAGCATGGTCGCGGGCCGTGCCAGATAGGCGCCCAGCACCAGGAAGACCGGTGCGCACACCAGGGCCAGCGTGGGCAGGTCCACCACCAGCGGCATCAGCACCAGCACATAGAGCGCGCCCAGCGGAAGCGACATCAGCAGCGCCTTCAGGAAGGCGTAGATGCCCGGCACCGGATCGTCCATGCTCGCGAAGAAGGAGCAGAAGATCGCCGCCATCATGGGCATGGCCGCGCCGCCCGACCAGCCGGTGAGGATCCAGAAGGCCGAGCACAGGCAGATGGCCACCATGGCCGCCAGCGCCGACCAGGCGGCCATGCCCACGTCGCGGTGCAGCACGTCGCGCGCTGCAGGCGCGGCCGTCCGGGCGCTGCGCGCGGCCAGCGGCTGCGGACGGCCGGCCAGGCCGGCGTCGATGCGCTCGCGCAGCTGCACGCAGGCGGCCCAGGCGTCGATCAGCTCTTCCAGTCGCACGGCCAGGCCGGTGCGCAGCGCGCGGGTCCAGTCGTCGGTGGTCGATGTCGCGTCGCCCAGCGAGCGGGCGGCGGCGCGCAGGCGGGCCGCGTCCGCCTCCGGCAGCGGGCGGCCCGCCAGGTCCGGCCCCGCGCGGCCGCTTTCGGTCAGCCGGGCCAGCACGGTGCCGACGGTGCGCTCGACGTCGGCGGGCAGCCGACCGTCGGCATCGCGCAGGGCACGCAGCCGGTCGTCCACGGCCGAGGCGAAGGGCGTGAGCGCGGCCACCTCGTGCTGCAGCGCGCGAATGGCTTCGGCCGTCCACTGGAGGTGGCTGGTGTCGAAGGGCACATGCGTGGCCATCACCCGCAACTGGGAGACGTCGGCGGCCAGTTTGCGGCGGGCGGCCTGCTGCCCCGGCGCGGCAGGGCGCCCGGCGTCTGCGGCCGGCGCCTGCATCATGGCGCGCAGCCAGGCACCGGCGTCGGCCAGGGTGCGGTCCATCATGCCGACCAGGGTGGGGGCCAGACTCACCGGCCACACCAGGCTGTGCACCAGCCCTGCGCAGACGATGCCCAGGCCGATCTCCTGCACGCGCGCCGTGGCCGTGTCGAAGAGGCCGGTGGGCGCGCCCACGGCCGGAAAGCCGATCACCGCCGCCGAATAGCCGGCCAGCATGAAGAGGTAGGCGCGCGGCGTGCGGTCGAGCAGCGAGACGAACAGGCACAGGGCCACCCACAGGGCCAGGGCCAGCGTGAGCAGTTCGGGCGCGTCGACCAGGGCCGGCACCATGAGCAGCGTGGCGGCGCAGCCCAGCAGCGTGCCGAGCAGCCGGAACACGGCCTTGGACCGCACCGCGCCCGCCATGGGATTGGCCACGATGTAGGTGGTCATCAGCGCCCAGAAGGGCCGCGGCATGCCGGCCCAACTCGCCACGCCCATGGCCAGCATCGCGGCCGCGAAGCATTTCGCGGAAAAGATCATCTCGGCCGCGCTGAAGCGCGGCAGCAGGCGGGACAGTTGCATCTCAGGCTTCCGTGGCGGCGCCGCCGCGGTCGGCCTTGCCCAGGCGGGTCCAGAGCGTGCCGAACACGCGCAGGCAGGCGCGCACATCCTCGGCCGGGATGTCCTGGAACAGCTCGGTGCGCAGAGCGGTCAGGGCTTCCTCGATGCGGGCGAGGATGGCGCTGCCGGCCTCGGTCAGGTGCAGGGTGCGCGCGCGGCGGTCTGCCGGGTCCTCACGCCGCTCGACCAGGCCGGCACTGGTCAGCTGGTCCAGCGTGCGGATCAGCGTGGGGCCCTCGATGCCCAGCAGGTCGGCGATCACGCCCTGCCGGGTGCCGTCGCCCTGACGACCGATGGTCAGCAGCGCCCAGCCGGCCGCCTGCGAGATGCCCAGGTGCGCCACCGCCCGGTCGGCCGCGGCGCGATAGGCGCGCTGCAAAAGGTTGAGCGAGAAGGTGAGGGTGCGCAACTCCGCGGGATCGGCCGCGGAAGGGGAGAGGACGTCATCGGACATGCTCTCCAATATAGTTAGCTAGCTATCTATTTGCCGACAAGCAAGGGTTAACCCTTGTCGATGAGGCGGTCTTCACCGCGGGCTGGGCTCGCTTCGCGCAGGTCCATGCGCCGTCCACGGCGCAACGCCAATGATCGAATGGCCGCGGAGCAGGCCACGCCAGGGCACCCGAGGAACTGGCTTTGCCAGGCCTCCGGGTGCCCCCTCTCCAAGCCGAAGGCGCAAGGGAGGGGGAGCCGCGAAGCGGCATGGGGGTGCCTTTCATGTCACCGCTGCTGGCCCCACTTGCGCACCGTCAGCCGCTCCAGCGTGGCGAAGCCCAGCCCTTCCACCAGCAGGCCGATGATGACCACCAGCGCCAGACCGGCGAACACGCGGTCGGTGTAGAGCTCGTTGCGGTTCTGGAAGATGAACCAGCCCAGGCCGCCCTTGCCCGAGCTGGCGCCGAACACCAGCTCGGCCGCGATCAGCGTGCGCCAGGCGAAGGCCCAGCCGATCTTCAGGCCGGAGAGGATCGCCGGCAGCGCCGCCGGCACCAGGATCTGCAGCACATAGCGCAGGCCCCGCAGGCCGTAGTTGCGGCCCGCCATGCGCAGCGTCTCGGGCACGGCCTGGAAGCCCGCATAGGTGTTGAGTGCCAGCGGCCACAGCACCGAATGCACCAGCACGAAGATCAGGCTGCCCTGCCCCAGGCCGAACCACAGCAGCGCCAGCGGCAGCAGGGCGATGGCCGGCAGCGGGTTGAACATCGAGGTCAGCGTGCTCAGCAGGTCGCGGCCCAGCTGGGTGGACACGGCCAGCGAGGTCAGCAGGAAGGCCAGGCCCACGCCCAGTGCGTAGCCCTGCACCAGCACGCCCAGCGAGATGGCGGTCTTGGCCACCAGCTCGCCGCTGGCGAGGCCCTGGATGAGCGCGCGCGCCGTGGCGCTGGCCGTGGGCAGCAGCAGGTCGTTGTCCTGCCAGCGGGCGACCAGCTCCCAGATCAGGGCAAGCGCCAGCAGGATCAGGCCCTTGCGCAGCCAGGCCTGGCGCCACAGCCGCGTGGTCCACGGCAGGGGCCGCTCGACGGCGCTGGCGGTGAAGGGTTCGAGCGCGTGTTCGTACTCGGGCCGCACGGGCGGCAGCGGGGGGAGGAGGGCGCTCATTGCGGATGGTCTCCGTGGACGCCGTGCGGCGGCGCGTCGAACAGCAGGTGGTGGATGCGCTGGGCCGTGGCCTGGAACGCGGGGCTGCCCTGGCTGGCCAGGTCGAAGCCGTGGCTGTTGATCTCGGCCCGCATGCGGCCCGGGTGCGGCGACAGCAGCGCGATGCGGCTGCCCACCACCAGCGCCTCCTCGATGGAATGGGTGACGAAGAGCAGGGTGAAGCGCAGCTCTTCCCACAGGGCCAGCAGCTCTTCCTGCATGCGGCGGCGCGTGAGCGCATCCAGCGCGGCGAAGGGCTCGTCCATCAGCAGGACGCGCGGCTGCATGGCCAGGGCACGGGCGATGGCCACGCGCTGCTTCATGCCGCCCGACAGCTGATGCGGATGCACGTCGGCAAAGCGGGACAGGCCCACGCGGTCCAGCCAGTGCAGGGCGCGCTCCTCGGCTTCGCGCCGGCCCAGCGTGCGCGAGGCCAGCAGCGGGAACATCACGTTCTGTTTGACCGTCTTCCAGGGCGGCAGCTGGTCGAACTCCTGGAACACGACGATGCGGTCCGGGCCGGGGCCCTGGACGCGTCGGCCGTCCAGGTGGATCTCGCCCTCGGCGGGCGGGATGAAGCCGGCGATGGCCTTGAGCAGCGTGCTCTTGCCGCAGCCCGAAGGGCCCAGCAGCACGAAGCGCTCGGCCTGGTGTACATCGAAGCTGACCTGGTGGGTGGCGCGAACCACGTGCTCGGGCGTGCGGTACTCCAGGCTCACGCCCTGCACCTGCAGCAGGGCGGCGGCGCTGGCGGTGTCGGCCGCGGGCCGGCCGGGCTGGCTTCGGGGAAGGGGGGCGGCGGCGCGGGCCGGCGCAGGCGCGGCACGCAGGGTGGCTGTGGCAGCGGCGGTCATGGCAGAGGCGAAGAGGAAAAGGGGGAGCGGGGCGGTCGGACAGGGGCGAGCGGCAGGGCGAGCAGCATCAACTGCCCGGCCGGCTCCACGCCTCCTCGAAGAAGAAGTCCTTCCACGAGGCGGCCTGGTTGCGCAGCACGCCCAGCTTGAACAGCTCGTCGGCATAGACCTGGCTGCGCTGCGGCGAGACGGTGAAGTCGTTCTCCGGGTCCTCGACGATGCGCCGCACCAGGGCCGGGTCGAGCCGGGAGTTCTGCACGCGGATGAAGATGTCCGCCGCGGCGGCCTTGTCGGCCTTGACGAACTGCTCGGCCTCCACCAGCGCGTTGTAGAAGGCCTTGTAGACCAGGCGGTTCTCGTCGCGGTACTTCTGCGTGGTGTAGAGCACGTTGAAGGTCGCCGGCCCGCCTAGGGCCTGTTAGCGCTATGCAAGGGGATCGCGTTGCGTCGCAAAGGGGCTGGATGCAAGGCGCCTGCGCGCAGCAAGGCCGAGGCCTTGCAAGCGCTGGCAACGCCGCAGACGGCCCCTTCGCGGCGCAACCCGAAGGGAAGCGCATCACAGCCCGCCCCTCGGCGTTGCGCTCCTTGTGCGTGTGAACACACGCACGGCGTCGCGCGCCTTGATGGGCGGGCTGTGATGCGCTTCGCGACCCCTTGCATAGCGCTAACAGGCCCAAAATGTCGTAGCTGCTGATCACCTTGTGCACCGCCGGGTTGGCGGCCAGGGCCTGGTAGTAGAACGGCGCGCTGGAGAAATGCGTGTTGATCTCCGAGCCGCCCTTGATCAGCGCCGCCGTCGCATCCGGATGTGGCAGGCTGACCGAGATGTCGTCCAGGCGCTTGAAGTTCTCGCGGCCGAACACGCGCGCCGCCTCGATCTGCAGCACGCGCGACTGAAAGCCCACGCCGGCCGCAGGCACCGCGATGCGGTCCCTGGGGCCCAGGTCCTTCAGCGTGCGCACCTGCGGGTTGTTGCTCAGCAGGTAGTTGGGCAGCGCGCCCAGCGCGGCAACGGCCTTGACGTTCTGGCGGCCGCGCGTTCGGTCCCACATCGTGAGCATGGGCGGCACGCCGGCCGAGACGATGTCCAGCGAGCCGGCCAGCAGGGCCTCGTTCATGGCCGTGGCGCCAGAGATCGACGACCACTCCACCTCGACCACCGGCACACCCAGGGCCTTGGCGTGCTTCTCGATAAGCTTGCGGTCGCGCACCACGTCCAGCAGAAGGTAGCCGATGCCGAACTGCTGCGCGATGCGGATGCGCCCTTCGGCGCGGGCCGCCACTGCGCCCATGCCCAGGGCGGCAGCGGCGCCGGCCTTGAGAAGGTTCCTTCGATGAAGCGAGGTCATGTCAGTTGGATTGGGCATCGAGCACGTCGTCGAAGAAATAGTCCTTCACCGACTGCGGCTGGTTCTTGATGGCGCCCACGCGGTGCATGAACTGGCCCAGCGCCAGCGTGTTCTGCGGCTCGGTCTTGAACTGCACCTCGGGGTTCCTGATGATCTTCAGCAGCAGCGCGCGGTCGGTCTTGGCGCCGCTCACCTTCAGGTAGATGTCAGCCGCCTGCTCGGGCTGGCTGCGGATGAACTGGGCCGCCTCGTCCAGCGCGGCCACGAAGGCCTTGTAGGTCTTGGGGTTCTCGGCCCGGAATTTCTCGGTGGCGTACAGCACCGTGGCCGACGACGGCCCGCCCAGCACATCATAGGAATTGAGCACGATCCGGGCATTGGGATTGCCGGCCAGTTCCTGCTCCTGGAAGGGCGGGTTGCCGAAGTGGCCCGTGATCTCGGTGCCGCCCTTGATGATGGCCGCGGCGGCATCCGGATGCGGCAGCGCGACGCTGATCTTGTCGAGCCGCGCGAAGTCCTTGTCGCCCCACAGCTTGGCCGAGGCCAGTTGCAGCACGCGGGACTGCACCGACACGCCGACGGCCGGCAGCGCGATGCGGTCCTTGTCGGTGAAGTCGGCAATGGACTTCACGTTCGGGTTGTTGGTGACCAGGTAGTAGGGAAAGTTGCCCAGCGAAGCCACGCCCTTCACGTTCTGGCGCCCCTTGGTGCGGTCCCACAGCGTGAACAGCGGGCCGACGCCGGCGCCCGCGATGTCGATGCTGCCCGACAGCAGCGCGTCGTTGACGGCCGAGCCGCCCGACAGCTGCAGGAACTCGACCTTGGCGTCGATGCCCGCGGCCTTCGCGTGCTTCTCGATGAGCTTCTGCTCCTGCGCCACGTTCAGCAGCAGGTAGACGATGCCGAACTGCTGGGCGATGCGGATCTGGCCTTCGGCATGGGCGGCCAGCGAGGCGGTGACCAGGCCGGCGGCGGTGAGCAGCGCGGCCAGGCGGCGGGTGATGGGTTTCATGGGCTTCCTCTCCAGGATGTGGCGGACGGGCGCGGGACTTCTGCGGATGACGGACCTGTGGCCGTCTTTCCGTCCCTGTCGCCCGAGGGAGGCGGCCGCTGGGCCGCCTGGGATGATCAGAAGGGCTGGTCGCCCTCGATGGTGGTGCGGAACAGCTTGCGCGGCAGGTGGTCGGGCGTGCCTGCGGCCAGGTGCGTGACCGAGCGGTTGTCCCAGAACACCAGGTCGTGCGGCTGCCACTGGTGGCAGTACTGCAGCGCGGGCTGCGTGCTGTGCGCGAACAGCTCGGCCAGCAACGCCTGGCTCTCTG
This sequence comes from uncultured Pseudacidovorax sp., assembly GCF_913773995.1. Taxonomy (GTDB): domain Bacteria; phylum Pseudomonadota; class Gammaproteobacteria; order Burkholderiales; family Burkholderiaceae_C; genus Xenophilus. The sequence continues at coordinate 11,110 of NZ_CAJYES010000019.1, read as the reverse complement.
CCTCGGGCAGGTCCACGATGCGCGTGGTGAAGTGCTCGCTGACGAAGAGCGCCTTGCGGCCCGTCTCGGGGTGGGTGCGCACCACCGGATGCACCACGGGCCTGACCTCGTCGAGTTGTGCCGCCGTGAGGGCCGGACGCCACGGGCTGCGGGCGCGCAGCTCCTCGTACTTGGCCAGATAGCTGTGCTCGGCCTGCAGCGCGGCCACGCGGTCCTTCAGCGGCGCGGGCAGCGTCTCCCAGGCGGCATGCTGGTCGGCGAAGAGCGTGTCCCCGCCTTCGGCCGGAAGCACCTGCGCATGCAACAGGGAACCCAGGCTGGGCTTTTCCTTGTACGACAGGTCCGAGTGCCAGAAGTGGCCGGCATCGCCCAGTCCGATGGGCGCGCCGTTCTCCTTGATGTTGGAGACGATCAGCACTTCGGGATGGCCGGCGAGCTGGAACTTCTTCTGCACATGGATCTGCAGCGGCCCGAAGCGGCGGCTGAACGCCACATGCTGGGCCGGCGTGATGCGCTGGTCGCGGAACACGAGCACGGGGTGCGCCAAGTGCGCGCGGCGGATGCGGTCGAAGTCGTCGGCGAGCAGCGGCCGGCCGAGGTCGAGTCCCACCACCTCGGCGGCAAAGCTGCCGGGCAGCGGGCGGATGTCGAAGTCCTGCAGCAGGGAATGGGCGTCGTCGAGAAGGGCGTGGGCGGTCATGGCCAGGGCGTCGGGTCGGGGCCACCGGGCGGTGGCGATGGGCATGACTCTAGGGACGCACCTTCGATGCGGGAACGACAGAGTTCTCGCTTGCAAACAAGCGAATCATCTAAAGCGGAAAACGAATTTGCTTATGCGTAGATCGAGCAACAAGCGGCGTCGGTCCGATGCGAGCCTTCGGGCCCGCATTGCGTTGCTCGCTTTGCGCATAAGAACCTGAGAACTGCGCGTTTCCCAAGCAAGGCAGGCGGCCCAAGAATCCGCATCCCTTCCTTGCTGCGAGCGCCTGTTCCGACATGACTTTCCCGCTTCCCCTTTCCCGCCGTCGCCTGCTGCAGGTGGGCACTGCCGCTGCGGGCGGCGTGGCCTTCGCCGGCGCACCCGCCTTCGCCCAGTCCGCTTCGCGCGAGCTGCGCATCGGCAACCAGAAGGGCATCCTGAGCCTGCTCAAGGCCCGCGGCACGCTGGAGCAGCGGCTCGCGCCGCTGGGCGTCAAGGTGAGCTGGACCGAGTTCACGGCCGGCCCCGTGCAACTGGAGGCGCTGAATGTCGGCTCCATCGACTTCGGCGACGTGGGCGAAGCGCCGCCCATCTTTGCCCAGGCCGCAGGTGCGCCGCTGGCCTATGTGGCGGCCACGGTGCCGCGGCCCGCTTCGGAGGCCGTGCTCGTGCCCAAGGATTCGCCCATCCGCAGCGTGGCGGACCTCAAGGGCAAGCGCGTGGCCTACAACAAGGGCAGCAACGTCCACTACTTCCTGGTCAAGCTGCTCGAGAAGCATGGCCTGGCCTACGGCGACGTGCAGTCGGTCTTCCTGCCGCCGGCCGATGCGCGGGCGGCCTTCGAGAAGGGTTCCATCGACGCCTGGGTGATCTGGGACCCCTTCCTCGCCGCCGCCGAGAAGACGCTGGGCGGCCGCATCCTGGCCGATGCCACGGGCGTGGTGGGCAACCGGGCCTACTACTTCTCGTCCTTGCCCTATGCCGAGAAGAACCGTGACATCACCAAGGTGCTGATCGAAGAGATCTCCCGCATCGACAGCTGGGGCGCCGCTAACCGCGATGCCTTCTCGGGTGAGCTGGCGGCCATCTGGGGGCTGCCCAAGCCGGTGGTGGACACCACCTTCGCCCGGGTGCAGTTCGGCACCGGCCCCATCACCCGCGCCATCCTGGCCGAGCAGCAGCAGATCGCCGACACCTTCTACGCCCTCAAGCTCATTCCGAAGCCGATCAAGGTGCTGGAGGCCGCAGCCTCGGGCCTGGCGTGAGCGGCGAGTTGCCTGCCTCTCTGCCCGCGATGAGCACACCGGCACTGCACCTTCCCCTGCCGGCGCGTGCCGCGCCGGGACCTTCGGCCTGGCGCCAGCGGCTGAAGGCTTCAGCGTGGCGCCTGGCCGGCTGGCCCTTTCCGCTGGCGGTCCTGCTGCTTTGGTGGGTGGCGGCCGAGCGGGCCTGGGTGGCGCCGCAGGTGCTGCCGGCCCCGGCCGCGGTCTGGACCACGCTGGTCGACCTGGTGCGCACCGGCGAGCTGTGGCCGCACCTGGGCGTGAGCCTGGCCCGCGTGCTGGCCGGCTTTGCGGCCGGCACGGCCATCGGCCTGCCGCTGGGCGTGGCGATGGGCCTGTGGCCGCGCTTCAAGGATTACGTCTACCCCTTCTTCAAGGCCTTCAGCCAGATCCCGGTGCTGGGCTGGCTGCCGCTCTTGATGCTGCTGGTGGGCATCGACGAGACGCTCAAGGTGCTGCTGATCGCCAAGGCCGCGCTGGTGCCGGTGGCGCTCAACACCTTCAAGGGCATCCAGGGCGTGCCCACCCGCTACATCGAGGTGGCGCGCGTGCTGCGCTTCACCCGCTGGCAGCTGCTGTCCAAGGTGGTGTTCCCGGCGTCCTTCGCGCCCATCTGGAATGGCATCCGCTATGGCTTCACCCACGCCTGGCTGGCGCTGGTCGTGGTGGAGCTGCTGGCATCGAGCGAGGGCATCGGCTTCCTCATCGTCTATGGGCGGCAGCTGTTCCAGCTTGACGTGGTGTTGGCGGCCGTGGTGGTGGTCGGCGTGGTGGGCTTTGCGCTCGACCGGCTGCTGGCGGCTGTCGAGTCCCGCCTCACACGCTGGCGTCGCCCGGGGTTCTGAGCCATGAGTGCCTCGTCGAACAACCAGGACGCCACCGCGCGTGCCGACCGCCATCCCGTGCCAGCCGCATTGCGCGGCTGGGTGCTGCCCCTGGCGCTGCTGCTGCTCTGGTGGGCGGCGGTGCAGTTCCGCTGGATCGACTCGCCCTTGCTGGTGTCGCCCCAGGCCGTGTGGCAGCGCGCCGTCACCTACACCGCCAGCGGTGAACTGCGCGTGGCGCTGGGCGCCAGCCTGTGGCGCGACCTGGCCGGCTTCGCCATCGGCGCGAGCGGCGGGCTCGTCTTCGGACTGCTGCTGGGTCTGTCGCGGCCGGCCGAGCGGGCGCTGGGCCCCAGCTTCCACACGCTCAAGCAGATCTCGCTGTTCGCCTGGATTCCGCTGATCTCCGTGTGGTTCGGCCTGGGCGATGCGGCCAAGGTGGCCTTCCTGTCGCTGGCGGCCTTCTTCCCGGTGGTGCTCAACACCTACGAGGGCATCCGCAGCGTGCCGCGCGAGCTGGTGGAGGTGGCGCGGGTGCTGCGCTTCACCCGCTGGCAACTGCTGTGGCGGGTGGTGCTGCCGGGCGCGACGCCCTCGATCTTCGCGGGCATCCATCTGGCGCTCATCTATGCGTGGCTGGCCACGCTCGGCGCCGAGTACCTGCTCGTCTCGGGCCAGGGCATCGGCAACACCATGATCGACGGCCGCGAGCATTTCAAGATGGACCTGGTGCTCTTCGGCGTGGTGGTGGTCGGGCTGGTCGGCTTTGCGCTGAACTGGATCGCCACCCGCATCGAGCGGCGCCTGCTGGCCTGGCGCGGGCAGTCCGTGGCGCGCTTCCAGTGACGGCGTGACGGCCCCGCTCCCTTTCCTCTTCTTCGATCCGGGTTCCCCATGAGCCATTCCGATGCCGGCACGCTGGCCATCCGCCATCTCTCCAAGCAGTACGAGGTCGAGGGCCGGCCGCTGCCCGTGCTGCAGGACATCTCGCTGGACATCGCGCCCGGCGAATTCGTCAGCATCGTCGGCACCAGCGGCTGCGGCAAGTCCACGCTGCTGCGGCTCATCGTGGGGCTGGAGGCCGGCTTCGACGGCGAGCTGCTGCTGGACGGCCGGCCCATCGCCGGCACCGGGCTGGAGCGCGGCATCGTGTTCCAGGAGCACCGGCTCTTTCCCTGGCTCACGGTGCAGGACAACGTGGCGCTGGGCCTGATCAACGCCCCGCTCACCGAATCGCAGAAGGCGCGGCAGGTGGCCGACCACATCGCCCTGGTGGGCCTGCGCGGCTTCGAGCGCGCCTGGCCGCACCAGCTGTCGGGCGGCATGTCGCAGCGCGTGGCCATTGCGCGCGCCCTGGTCAGCCGGCCCGAGGTGCTGCTGCTGGACGAGCCCTTCGGCGCGCTCGACGCCATGACCCGCGCCCACCTGCAGCAGGAGCTGCAGCGCATCTGGCAGGCCGAGGGCATCACCACCGTACTGGTCACGCACGACGTGGAAGAGGCCGTCTTCCTCGGCGACCGCGTGGTGGTGATGGCGCCGCGGCCCGGGCGCATCCAGCGCGTGGTGCCGGTGCCGCTGGCCCATCCGCGGCGTCGCGCGGACCTGGCCTTCGTGCAGATCAAGGACGCCGTGCTGGCCGAGTTCGCCGCCTCGGCCGAGGCCGCGCCCGACGCGGCCCTGGCTGCCTGATCGATTTCCTTCACCCTCCAGGAGAGGTCCATGTCCGTCCAGAAATTTCCCGTCCGCATCGAGCCCATCGACATCGCCGGCCGCTACCGCCACATTCGGCCGCAGCCGCAGCAGCCCAACTTCGCGGCGCGCATCGAGGGCGTGGACCTGACGCAGCCCATCGGCCCCGAGGTGCGCGCCGAGCTGCAGCAGGCGCTGCTGGACTTCGAGGTGCTGTTCTTCCCGGCCCAGCCGCTCACGCCCGAGCAGCATGTGGCACTGGCCGCGGTCTTCGGCGAGCTGGCGCCCGGCGCCTTCTTCCCGCGCAAGGACGGCCATCCCTTCGTCGAGGTGATCGAGTTCGACGAAAAGCGTCCGCCCGAGATCAACATCTGGCACAGCGACCTCACCTGGCTGCCGCAGCCGCCCAACGGCACGGTGATCCAGATCACCGAGCTGCCGGCCCAGGGTGGCAATACCGCCTGGGCCAGCCTGAGCAAGGCCTTCGCCGCCCTGTCGCCCGGCCTGCAGGCCTACCTCGAAGGCCTGACGGCCACCCACACCTGGGAGATCAGCGGCTGGCGCCAGGCGCTCGAGAAGTACGCCGGCCTGCAGGGCCTGACCGATGCGCTGCGCAAGTACCCGCCGGTGTCGCGGCCGGTGGTGCAGATGCATCCCGAATCAGGCCGCAAGGTGCTGTTCGTCAACGAGAACTTCACCCAGCACATCGATGGCGTGCACTTCCGCGAGGGCCGCGGGCTGCTCGAATTCCTGCGCGAATGGATCGTGCAGCCCGAGTTCGTCTACCAGCACAAGTGGGAGCCCCACGGCATCGCCGTGTGGGACAACCGCAGCACCCAGCACTACGCCCTGACCGACTACTGGCCGCACCGCCGGGTGACGCAGCGCGTGACCTTCAATGCCTTCGGCAGCGCGCCCACCACGCAGACCACCCGCGCCGCCGTGGTCGACGAGGCCACGGCCACCGCCTGAGCGTCCGCCGCTCCTTCCTTCCTCATCGCTCCCACAGATCGCATCCGCATGACCACTGCCTTCCTCCGCCGCCGCCGACTCGTGGCCGCCGGCGCCCTCGCCGTCGCCGCCACGGCGCTGTCCTTCGCCCATGCCCAGAACGCGGCACTGCCCAAGGTCATCCGCCTGGCCGCGCCCGAGCAGGGCAGCCAGGGCAAGTCCTTTGCCGGTGCCGGCCCGGTGTCCCTGGCCTATGCGGCCAAGGCCATCGAGGCGGAATTCGCCAAGGACGGCGTGCAGGTCGAATGGAAGTTCTTCAAGGGCGCCGGCCCGGCCATCAACGAAGGCATCGCCACGGGCCAGCTCGACGTGGTCTTCCTGGGCGACCTGGCGGCCGTCATCGGCCGTGCCAGCGGACTCAAGACCCGGCTGGTGGCCGCCTCCGGCCGCGGCGCCAACAGCTACCTGGCCACGGCGCTGGGCAGCAACATCCAGGGCTTCAAGGACCTCAAGGGCAAGCGGGTGGCCGTGCTGCGCGGCACCGCCTACCAGCTGCCCTTCGACCGGCTGCTCAAGGCCGAGGGCCTGACCGAGAAGGACGTGCGCTTCACCAACCTCGACTGGCCCACCTCCAAGGCGGCCCTGGTGAGCAAGGACATCGACGCCACCTTCGGCGGCTCGGACCTGCAGCTGCTCAAGCTGGCGGGCACGGCCGACATCCCGGTCAGCACCAAGGGCCGCGGCGACCTGTACGCCATCCATTCGACCGTGATCGCCACGGACGCCTTCGCCACCCAGCATCCCGAGGCGCTGACCCGCATCGTCAAGGTGCTGGTGCAGCAGGCCCATGCGGCCAGCAGCGGCGCCATCGCCCGCGACGCGCTGTTCCAGCGCTTCGCCGACATCAGCGGGCTGCCGGTGCAGCTCTTCTCGAGCGAGTTCGAGGGCACCGACGTCAAGTCCCGCTATTCGCCGCTGCTGGACGAAGGCTACGTGGCCCACTTCGACGACGTGATCGAGGGCGCCAAGGCCGCCGGCATCGTGCGCCAGAGCTTCGACCCCAAGACCTGGGCCGATGCGCGCTTCGTCAACCAGGCGCTCAAGGAGCTCAAGCTCGAAGGCTTCTGGACGTCCACCAGCGCGGCCAGTGCGCGCGCTGCCACGACCGCCTCCCGATGAGCCGCGCCGCGCCCAACATCCTGTTCATCCTGGCCGACGACCTGGGCTGGGCCGACCTCGGCGTCTATGGCGCCACCGACTTCGCCACGCCCCACCTGGACGCCCTGGCCGGCGAGGGCGTGCGCTTCACCCAGGCCTATGCCAACTCGGCCGTGTGCTCGGCGACGCGCTTCGCGCTGATCACGGGGCGCTACCAGTACCGGCTGCGCGGCGGGCTGGAAGAGCCCATCGCGCGCAGCGGCCATGTGCATGGCCTGCCGCCCGAGCATCCCACGCTGCCCTCGCTGCTCAAGGACCAGGGCTACGACACCGCGCTCATCGGCAAGTGGCACCTGGGCCACCCGCCGGCCTTCGGGCCGCTGCGCAGCGGCTACGACCGCTTCTTCGGCAACCTGGGCGGCGCAGTGGACTACTTCACCCACAAGCCGGGCGTCGGCGCTGCCGTGCCGCGCGACCTGTGGGAGGGCGAGGTGCCGGTCGAGCGCGTGGGCTACTACACCCAGGTGCTGGCCGACGAGGCCGAGGCCTATGTGCGCGGCCGGGCCGGCCAGGCGCGGCCCTTCTTCCTGTCGCTGCACTTCACCGCCCCGCACTGGCCCTGGGAAGGACCGGGCGACGAGGCGGCCGCGCGCGAGCTGCGCGACCTGTTCCACTACGACGGCGGCAGCCTGCGCAAGTACGGCGAGATCGTCGAGGCGCTGGACGCCGCCATCGGCCAGGTGCTGGCGGCGCTGGCGCAGACGGGCCAGGCGCGCGACACGATCGTCGTCTTCACCAGCGACAACGGCGGCGAGCGCTTCTCCAAGACCTGGCCGCTGGTGGGCCAGAAGACCGAGCTGCTCGAAGGCGGCCTGCGCGTGCCCACGCTCTTGCGCTGGCCGGCCCGCATCGCGCCGCAGGTGCAGGAGCAGGTGGCCATCACCGCCGACTGGCTGCCGACCCTGCTGGCCGCCGCCGGCGGTGCGCCGCATCCCGACTATCCGAGCGACGGCGAGAACCTGCTGCCCGTGCTCGAAGGGCAGGCGCCCGTGCACCCGCGCACGCTGTACTGGCGCTACAAGGCGCAGGCCCAGCGCGCCGTGCGCGACGGCGACTGGAAGTACCTCAAGATCAACGACAACGAGTTCCTGTTCGATGTGGTGGCCGATCCACGCGAGCGCGCCAACCTGCGCGAGCGCCAGCCCGAGGTGTTCGCACGGCTGCGCCAGCAGTGGCTGGACTGGAACGAGGGTTTCCTGCCGATTACCGACGAGGTGTTCACTCATGGCGTGACGCCCGACGTGCAGGCGGACCGCTACGTGCCGGAGCGGGCCACGCGGGCGCTGTGAGCGGCGCCAAAACCCATTGACCGTTGTCGGGCGCGGATGCTGTTCAATTAAAATTGAACATATCGAGGTATATGTGAAACAATAATTGCATGTCTCAGCGTGCAGCCGCCCTCGATACCCTGCCCGGCGTGGTGGCCGGCGCGCTGTCGCGCCTGGGGCGCGACCTGGCCGTCGCACGCAAGCGCCGCAAGCAGTCCCTGCGGGCCTGGGCCGCCCGGCTCGACGTGTCGGTGCCCACGCTCATGAAGATGGAGGCGGGCGATCCGGCTGTCTCCATGGGTGTCTATGCGACGGCCCTGTGGATGATCCAGCGGCACGGCGCGCTGGCGGCACTGGCCTCGCCCGCCGAAGACCTGGCCGCGCTGGAGGCCGATGTCCAGGCGGCGCAGGCCCGTGGGGAACGCCATGGCTGAGGCCGCGGCCTATGTGCCGCAGAGCCGTCTTTCGCTCTGGATGCTGGCTGACCCCGCGGCGCCGCGCCATGTGGGCGACGTCGTGCTCGCCGACACGGGCCGTGCGGTGGGCCTGCGCTACGGTGCGGATTGGCGGGCCACCGGCTTCGCGCTCAGCGAGGACCTGCCGCTGGTCGACGAGTTCTTCCTGCCGCCGGGCGGCGAGGGCGCCGCGGGCGCACTCGAGGACGCACGCCCCGACCGCTGGGGCGAGCGCGTCATCCGCCGTTTCGAGCGCTCGCCGCGACTGTCGATTCTGGAGATGCTGCTGTTCGCCGGCGACGACCGCTACGGGGCGCTGGGCGTTTCCACCCAGCCCGACGCCTACGTGCCCTGGCGCACCGGGCCCATGCCCCACCTGGGCGACCTCGAGCGCATGGGCGAGGTGGTGCGCAAGGTCCTGGCCAACGAGCCCGTGGGCGAGATCGAGGCGAGGCTGCTGCGTCCGGGCGTGTCGCTCGGCGGCGCCCGTCCCAAGTCGCTCGTCGCCATCGATGGCGAACCCTGGCTGGTCAAGTTCGGCGAAGGCGAGGACGAGGACACACCGCTGATCGAGCACGCCACCATGACGCTGGCCCGACGGTGCGGCATCAACACGGCCGCGACCCGCGCCCTGCCGCTGCGGGACGGCCATGCGGTGGCGGTGCGCCGTTTCGACCGCGAGGCCGGCGGGCGGCGACGCCATGCGATGTCGGCCCATGTGGCGTTGCGCGCCGCCAGCGAAGACCTGGGCTATCCGCAGTTCGCACAGCTGATGCGCCGCCTGTGTCGCGCCGATGCCATCGCGATCCAGCAGGTGCAGCTGTTCCGTCGCATGGTGTTCAACATCCTCATGGACAACACCGACGACCATGAAAAGAACCATGCGCTGCTGCGCGAGGAGGATGGCAGCTGGACCCTGGCGCCCGCCTTCGACGTGGTGCCCAGCGCGTCGGGTCTGTCGGTCCAGGCCATGGCGGTGGGCAGCGAGGGCCATGCCTCCACGCTGGACAACGCGCTGACGCAGTGCCGCGCATTCGGCCTGCGGCGGCCGGAGGCGCGGCGCATCGTGCAGGAGATCTGCCTCGCAGTGAACGACTGGCAGGCGCACTTCGAAGGGCAGGGCGTCTCGCCGCGCGATCGGGACATGCTGGCTCAGTACCTCGACGGCGAGCGTCTGGGGGGCCAGCGGCGGGCCTTCGCGCGAGGGGGCTGACGACGCGGGGTGGCAATGCGCGAGCCCCCCTCTCCCCAAGCCCTCTCCCGCGAGGGGGAGAGGGGCTCGAGGTGCGCCCCAGGGACTGGCGGCAACGCTCAGAACGCCGGGATCAGCGCGCCCTTGAAGGTCGTCTCGATGTACTGCCTGACTTCGGCCGACTGGTAGGCCGCGACCAGCTTCTTCGCCCAGGGCTTGTCCTTGTCGGCGCGGCGCACCGCGATCAGGTTGGCGTAGGGACTCTGCGGCGATTCCTTGATGACCGCGTCGCGCACGAAGGACAGGCCCGCCTTCTCGGCATAGTCGTTGTTGATCGAGGCGAGGGTCAGGTCGTCCAGCGAGCGCGGCAGCTGCGCGGCGTCCAGCGGCACCAGCTTGAGCTTCTTGGGGTTGGCGGTCACGTCCAGCGGCGTGGCGGTGTTGTTCTTGACCGCCTCGGGCTTGAGCGTGAGCAGGCCGGCGGACTGCAGCAGCAGCAGCGCGCGGTTACCGTTGGACGGGTCGTTCTGGATGCCCACCGAGGCGCCCTCGGGCAACTCCTGCACCGACTTGATCCTGCGCGAGTAGAAGCCCAGCGGCGCGGTGATCGTCAGGCCGACGGGCACGATGTCGTAGCCGCGGGACTTGATCTGGTTGTCCAGGAAGGGCTGGTGCTGGAAGGCGTTGGCATCGAGGTCGCCGGCGGCCAGTGCCGCATTGGGCAGCTGGTAGTCGCTGAACACCACCACCTGCACGTCGAGGCCGTCACGGGCCGCAACCTTCTTGACCACTTCAAAGATCTTCTCGGCGTTGCCGATCGAGATGCCGACCTTGATGGCCGCCTTGTCCTGGGCATGGGCGGCAGGCACGAGGGCGCCGAGGGAGAGGAGCGAGAGCGCGGCGATGGCGGCACGGCGGCGGAGGAAGAGAGGCATGAAGCAGTGGAAAGCAGAGTGTGCGAACACGGGGTCGCCACTTTGCTTCGCGTCGCGCCCGGCACCAACGAATCAAAACGCATGTCGATAGCCGCCGCGCGCATGGCGGCTGCCGGCTACTCCACGTCGATGCGCACCCCGCTTTCCACCAGCGCGCGCAGCTTGCGCGACTCCCCGTCCAGGAAGCTGGCGAACTGCTGCGGCGTGCCGGGGGACAGCTGCAGGCCCGTTTCGGCAATCGCGGCGCGTACACCCGGATCGTCGAGCGCGCGCCGGATGTCGGTGTTGATCTTCAGCGTCAGCGCGTCCGGCACGCCCGAAGGCAGCAGCATGCCGTACCAGGTGGCATAGAGCAGATCCACGCCCTGTTCGCGGAAGGTGGGCACGTCGGGCGCGGCCGGGTGGCGCTGCGGTGCCGCTATGGCGATGGCCCGCAGTTGGCCTGCGCGGGCCAGCGGCATGGACGAGGTACCGTCGAAGATGCCGTCCACGACGCCGGCGATGACGTCGTTCTTCGCCGGTGCCGCACCGCGGTAGGCCACGTGGGTGATGCGCGTGTTCAATGCCCGGGCGAAGAGCTCCAGCGCGATGTGGG
>NZ_CAJYES010000018.1 GCF_913773995.1 uncultured Pseudacidovorax sp. | reverse complement strand
TGTGCGTTGTTGATGGCTGCCTGCTTTTCGCCTTCGGAGCGGGCGATGTAGGCCTCGCGCTCGCCTGTGGCAATGTTGATCTGCTCCTGGCGGCGGCCCTCTGAAGCAGCGATCAGGGCGCGTTTTTCGCGTTCGGCCGTGATCTGCGCCTGCATGGCGCGCAGGATCTCGGCGGGCGGCGTCAGGTCCTTGATTTCGTAGCGGAGCACCTTCACGCCCCAGTTGAGCGCGGCCTCGTCGATGGCCGCCACCACTTGCGCATTGATGATGTCGCGTTCCTCGAAGGTCTTGTCCAGCTCGAGCTTGCCGATCACGCTGCGCAGAGAGGTCTGCGCCAACTGGGTGACGGCAACGATGTAGTTGGACGAGCCGTAGCTCGCGCGCATCGGATCGGTGACCTGGAAGTACAGGATGCCGTCCACCTGCAGCTGCGTGTTGTCCCGCGTGATGCAGATCTGGCTGGGTACATCGAGCGGAATTTCCTTCAAGCTGTGCTTGTAGGCGACGCGGTCGATGAATGGGATCAGGAAGTTGGGCCCCGGCGTCATCGTGCTGTGGTACTTGCCCAGGCGTTCTCGGACCCAGGCGTTCTGCTGCGGCACGAACTTGATGGACTGCCAGATGAAGATGACGGCGATGACCAGGATGACGATGGCAATTTCCATGGCAGTTCGATGGGTGGTGGGTGAAAGGTTCCGCGAGGTACGGTGAGTTCCGCCTATCAGAGCGGCTCGAGCACAAGACGGTTGCCTTGCAACTCGACAACGCGATGTGCACCAGGTTGGCCGTGGCTGCCCGCACGAAGCACGGCCGTCCATTGGGCGCCCCTGTGGCGCACGAGGGCCGTGCCATCCGCGAGCCACGCGTCGACCTGTACGCGCTCGCCGATGTCGAGGTTCATGTCGGGACTGGCCTGCGGCGGCGGACCGGCCGGGCGTGCGCGCTGCTTCAGATACCAGGCGCCCACCGTGGCGACGCCGACTACGGCGGCGACGACCAGTTGGACGGGCAGCGCGGCACCCAAGTGCGCTGCCACAGCCGCAGCGGCGAAGGCGACCGCCGTCAGGAGGAGGTAGATGGTGCCGGTGACCAGTTCGAATGCGACGGCTGCACCGGCCAGCAGCCACCAGAGCGTCGATTGAGCCATGGACGAGTTCCTACAGCAAAGGGGTGGCGGGAAGCCCCACATTCTGGGGCACACAGCGTGACGCGACCGTCATCTGGATTCCTTACACTTCGCGCCTTCTTTGCGCACCCCCCAAAAAGCCGGAGCCCGACAGCCCATGAAATTCCGCTTTCCCATCGTCATCATCGACGAGGACTTCCGCTCCGAGAACACCTCCGGACTGGGCATCCGCGCCCTGGCACAGGCCATCGAGAGCGAGGGCTTCGAGGTGCTGGGCGTGACCAGCTATGGCGACCTGTCGCAGTTCGCGCAGCAGCAAAGCCGGGCGAGCGCCTTCATCCTGTCGATCGACGACGAGGAGTTCAGCATCGGTCCGGACCTCGACCCCGCCGTGCTGAACCTGCGCACCTTCATCGGCGAAGTGCGGCGCAAGAACACCGATGTGCCGATCTACATCTACGGCGAGACCAAGACCAGCCGGCACCTGCCCAACGACATCCTGCGCGAGCTGCATGGCTTCATCCACATGTTCGAGGACACGCCGGAGTTCGTGGCCAAGCACATCATCCGCGAGGCCAAGAGCTACCTCGAGACGGTGCAGCCGCCGTTCTTCAAGGCACTGATCGACTACGCGGAAGACGGCTCCTATTCGTGGCATTGCCCGGGCCACTCGGGCGGCGTGGCTTTCCTCAAGAGTCCCATCGGCCAGATGTTCCACCAGTTCTTCGGCGAGAACATGCTGCGCGCCGACGTTTGCAACGCGGTGGAAGAGTTGGGCCAGCTGCTCGACCACACCGGCCCCGTGGCTGCCAGCGAGCGCAATGCGGCGCGCATCTTCAATGCCGACCACTGCTTCTTCGTCACCAACGGCACGTCCACATCCAACAAGATGGTGTGGCACCACACGGTGGCGCCGGACGATGTGGTGGTGGTGGACCGCAACTGCCACAAGTCCATCCTGCACGCGATCATCATGACCGGCGCGATCCCGGTCTTCATGAAGCCCACGCGCAACCACTACGGCATCATCGGCCCGATCCCCAAGAGCGAGTTCGAGCCCGAGGCGATCAAGGCCAAGATCCGCGCCAACCCGCTGCTCAAGGACGTCGACGCCGACACGGTCAAGCCGCGCGTGCTCACGCTCACGCAGTCCACTTATGACGGCGTGATCTACAACACCGAGACCATCAAGAGCATGCTCGATGGCTACGTCGACACGCTGCACTTCGACGAAGCCTGGTTGCCGCACGCGGCCTTCCATCCCTTCTACGGGCCGTACCACGCCATGGGCAAGCGGCGCGCGCGGCCGAAGGAGTCGCTGGTGTTCGCCACCCAGTCGACGCACAAGCTGCTGGCCGGCATCAGCCAGGCCAGCCATGTGCTGGTGCAGGACTCGCAGAACCGCCAGCTGGACCGTGACCTCTTCAACGAGGCCTACCTGATGCATTCGTCCACCAGCCCGCAGTACGCCATCATCGCGAGCTGTGACGTGGCGGCCGCCATGATGGAGCCGCCCGGCGGCACGGCGCTGGTGGAAGAGAGCATCCTCGAGGCCCTGGACTTCCGCCGCGCCATGCGCAAGGTGGAGGAGGAGTTCGGCAAGGACGAATGGTGGTTTAAGGTCTGGGGCCCGGAGCACCTGGTCGAGGAAGGCATCGGCCGCGCGGACGACTGGATCATCAAGGGCGAGACCCGCGCCGGCAACGGCGGCAAGAAGAACGGCGCGCGCAATTGGCACGGCTTCGGCAAGCTGGCCGACGGCTTCAACATGCTCGACCCCATCAAGTCGACCATCGTCACGCCCGGTCTGGATCTGGACGGCAAGTTCGCGCCCACGGGCATCCCGGCGAGCATCGTCACCAAGTTCCTGGCCGAGCATGGCGTGATCGTGGAGAAGACGGGCCTCTATAGCTTCTTCATCATGTTCACCATCGGCATCACCAAGGGCCGCTGGAACACGCTGCTGACGGCGCTGCAGCAGTTCAAGGACGACTACGCCCGCAACCAGCCGATGTGGCGCATCCTGCCGGAGTTCTGCCAGCAGCATCCCATCTACGAGCGCATGGGCCTGCGCGACCTGTGCCAGCGCGTGCACGAGCTGTATGCCAAGTACGGCATCGCCCGCCTGACCACCGAGATGTACCTTTCGGACCTGGAGCCGGCCATGAAACCCAGCGAGGCCTTCGCCCACATCGCGCACCGCAAGACCGAGCGGGTGGAGATCGACCACCTCGAAGGCCGCATCACCACCAGCCTGATCACGCCGTACCCGCCGGGCATTCCGTTGCTGATTCCGGGCGAGGTCTTCAACAAGAAGATCGTGGACTACCTCAAGTTCGCGCGCCAGTTCAACCTGGAGTGCCCGGGCTTCGAGACCGACATCCACGGTCTGGTGGCCCGCGTGGACGAGAAGGGCAAGAAGCGCTACTACGCGGACTGCGTCAAGCGCTGAGCCTGCACTCGACGGCGCGCAGCCCTGGTGCGCTGCGCGGCCGCATCACCCGAATCGCAGTGCCATCACGCCGCTGACCACCACGGCGGTACCGAGGGCGCGCTGCAGGCCGAAACGCTCCCGCAGCCACAGCGTGCCGATGAGCGCGGCGAAAAGCACCGAGGTCTCGCGCAGTGCCGCCACCACCGCCACGGGTGCCCGGGTCATGGCCCACAGCGCGATGCCATAGCTGGCCAGCGAGGCCGCCGTGCCCAGCCACGCCACGCCCAGGCGGCCCCGCATGTAGGCGAGTGCGGCACGCCGCCCCTGCGGGCCGCGCCGCCACAGCACCAGCAGCATGAAGGGCAGGCCGTCGAAGACGAAGAGCAGGGCAACGTAGGCGGCGGCATTGCCGCTGGCCCGCACGCCGAGGCCGTCCACCACGGTGTAGAGCGCGATGATGCAGGCGTTGGCTAGCGCGAAGCCCAGGGCCTTGCCGCGGTGTCCGGACGTGTGCAGATGACCCGGCGAGAGACCGAGCGTGAGCACGCCAGCACAGATGCCGGCTACACCGAACCATGCGAGCCCCGAGAGGCGCTCGCCCATCACCGCGAGGCTGCTGAGGGCCACCATTAGTGGCGCGCTGCCGCGCATCACCGGATAGGCCAGTGCCAGGTCGCCGTGCTTGTACGCGCCGGCCAGCGCCACGTAGTAGCCCACATGGATCACGACCGAGGCGGCCAGATAGGGCCACGAAGCGGCGGCCGGCAGACCGGTGAAGGCCAGGATGGGCAACGCGATGAACAGTCCAAGACTGTGGATCAGTGCCGTGTCCAGCGACTTGTCCGACGCTGACTTGATGAGCGCGTTCCAGCTGGCATGGAGCACCGCGCCGAACAGCACGGCCAGTGCGACGGGGCCCGTCAGCGTCATGCGCCTGGGGCCAGCATGCAGCGACGCGCGCGCGCCAGATAGTGCGCCAGGTCGGGAGTGGCAAGGTCGGCCTGTTTGGCCGTGTCGTCCCACAGCCGCAGGCGGATCGCCTCCTGCGCATGGGGGCGCTGCATGAAGCGCATGGCTTCTTCGTCGCTGAATACGCCGCCCTGCAGAACCAGGCTGCGCTTGGAGTCGTCCGAGAGGGCGGCCCAGTAGTCCGGACGGGTCGCGCACAGGTAGCGCTTGGCGTCGACGTGCCAGGCAATGGCGTCCAGGACGCGATCCGGAAAGAGCCCCCGCAGGAAGGGCAGGGCATGAAACTGGTGCCGGTCGTCGATGCCGCGAAGCGTGGGCGTTTCGCCCTGGTCGTTGAGCAGATGGCCGATGTCGTGCAGCAGGGCGGCCGTGACGAGCGCGTCGTCGGCACCGTCCTGCTCGGCCAGGTGGGCACTTTGCAGCGCGTGTTCCAGCTGGGTGACCGGCTCGCCGCTGTATTGCTCGGCGCCGCGGCGTGCGAACAGGTTCTCGATGTCGTGCAGCGTCAGCATGGCGGGCCTCAGGGCGTGGCAACGGAGGCGGCTCCGCTGGCGGCCGTTGAGCCGCGGTGCTTCTCCCAGTTCAGGCGGGTGCGCTCGCGGCTGTTCATCACATGCTGGTACATGGCCTGGCCCGCGGCCTCCGGATCGCCGGAGGCGATGGCCTTGAGGATGGCGCGGTGCTCGCGCGAGTACACGGCCATGGACTCGTCGGTGAGGTTCTGCCGGCGGAACAGCGAGAGCTCGTTCACCAGCTTGCGGTAGGTGGCCACGAGCTTGACGTTGCCCGCGAGTTCCAGCAGGCGGTCGTGGAAAGCGAGATTGAAGCGGTGATAGTCCTTGGCATTGCCGGCCTTCACGGCCTGCTCCATGGCCTCGACCAGTTGGCGCAACTCGCGCACCTGCGTCGGCGTGGCCGTCTCGGCCAGCTTGCGCCCGACGTACAGGTCCATCACGGCACGCACCTCGAAGATCTCCAGCGCTTCCTCGATGGGCACATCGCGCACGAAGACACCGCGGTTCTTTTCGGTGCGCACCAGCCCGCCTTCCTCCAGCATGCGGAAGGCCTCGCGCACCGGCCCGCGCGAGACGCCCAGCTGATCGGCCAGCGTGGCCTCGGTGAGCTTGGCGCCGGGGCCGAGCTCACCGTCCAGGATCATGCGTTCGATCTCCGCCTGCACCACATTCGCCAGCGAATGGCACTGAAGCTGTGCGATGACGGGATGGGTGGAGACCTTCTTGGCGGGAGCGGCGGGCATGGCGCGATGGTAGGTTCGAGAGCGTAGATTGTCTACGATCTACAAAGAACAATAGACAAAATGCTGGAGCAGGCCCCGATTTTGCTTGGCGAGCATGTCACGAAGATGTCGTTTCGCGGCGGCACATTCGCCCGGTCATTTCCTCGAGGAGCCTGCCCATGCACTTTTCCGTCAAGACCATTGCGACCGCCCTCATCGGCGTGGCAGCCGCCGGCGCGGCCTTCGCGCAGAAGACCCAGCTGACCGTCTACACCGCGCTGGAGACCGATCAGCTCAAGGCCTACCAGAGTGCCTTCAACAAGGTCGAGCCCGACATCGAGATCAAATGGGTGCGCGACTCCACCGGCGTGATCACCGCCAAGTTGCTGGCCGAGAAGGCCAATCCCCAGGCAGACGTCGTCTGGGGCGTGGCCGCCTCCAGCATGGCGCTGTTCGACAAGCAGGGCATGCTCGAGCCCTATGCGCCATTGAACCTGGATGCGGTGATGCCGCAGTACCGCGACAAGAAGAACCCGCCCGCCTGGGTTGGCATGGACGTGTTCGGTGCCGTCGTGTGCTTCAACACGGTCGAGGCCAAGAAGAAGAACATCCCCGTCCCCACCACCTGGAAGGACCTGACCAAGCCCGAGTACAAGGGCCAGGTGGTCATGCCCAACCCGGCATCGTCGGGTACGGGCTATTTCGACGTCGCGGCCTGGCTCCAGCTGTGGGGGGACGACGCCGGCAAGGGTGGTGGCTGGAAGTACATGGACGCGCTGCACGAGAACATCGCCCAGTACACGCACTCCGGCTCCAAGCCCTGCAACATGGCGGCTGCGGGCGAATACGTGGCCGGCATCTCCTTCGAGTACCGCGGCTACACCAACAAGGCCAAGGGGGCACCCATCGAACTGGTGTTCCCCAAGGAGGGCCTGGGCTGGGACCTGGAGGCCGTCGGCATCTACAAGGGCACCAAGAAGCTGGACGCCGCGAAGAAGCTGGCGAACTGGGCGACGTCGAAGGACGCCATGCTGCTCTACGGCAAGAACTTTGCCGTGACTGCCCAGCCGGGCGTGGCACCTAAGCTGGCCGGTATTCCTGACGACTACGAGGCCCGCCTGATCAAGATGGACTTCGAGAAGTCCGCCACCAACCGCGAGCGCACCCTGGCCGAGTGGACGCGTCGCTACGACGCCAAGAGCGAGGCGAAGAAGTGATGAACGCGCCGGCGCGTGCCCATGCGGCCGAACGCAGCGTGGGTGCTGCGCCGGCGTCGCTGACCCTGGTCGAAAGCGTGCCCCAGCCCGACTACCTGCGGCTGCAAGGCGTGCACAAGCGCTTCGGTGCCTTCACGGCGCTGGAGTCGATCGACCTGAGCATTCCGCAGGGCGAGCTGGTGTGCTTTCTCGGCCCTTCGGGCTGCGGCAAGACCACGCTGCTGCGCATCATCGCGGGGCTGGAGACGCAGACGGGCGGCCAGCTGTGGCAGGCCGGTGCCGACATCTCTCGCCTGCCGCCCGCGCAGCGCGACTACGGCATCGTCTTCCAGTCCTATGCGCTCTTTCCCAATCTGAGCATCGCGGACAACGTGGCCTATGGCCTCGTCAACCAGCGGCGCCCCCGCAAGCAGATTGCTGCGCGCGTCGATGAGCTGCTCCAGCTCGTGGGCCTGCCCGGCAGTGGCAGCAAATATCCGGCGCAGATGTCCGGCGGCCAGCAGCAGCGGGTGGCGCTCGCGCGCGCGCTGGCGGCATCGCCGGGCCTGTTGCTGCTGGACGAGCCTCTGTCGGCGCTCGATGCCATCGTGCGCGTGCACCTGCGCAACGAGATCCGCGCGCTGCAGCGTCGGCTCGGCGTGACCACCATCATGGTCACGCACGATCAGGAAGAGGCGCTGTCGATCGCCGACCGGATCGTGGTGATGAACCACGGCGTGATCGAGCAGGTGGGCACGCCGCTGCAGGTCTATCGTGAACCGGCCACGCCCTTCGTGGCCGAGTTCGTCGGCAAGGTCAACCGGCTGCCAGCCGTGGCCGAGGGCGGGCGCTGGTTCCGCTGTGGGGACCGGCGCTGGCAGGTAGAGGCCGGCCACGGCGCCGACTATCGCCCGGGCCGCGACGTGATGCTCTACCTGCGTCCGGAAGACAGGGCAATGACGGGCTTCGACGCGGACCATCTGGGCCCGTGCACAGGCACCGTCGCGCACATCGAATTCCTGGGCGGCAACTGCCTGGCCGAACTGGTGGTCGAGGGGCTGCCCACGCCGCTGCAGCTGCAGTTTTCGCTCAGCCAGATGGACGAGTTCGGCGTGCAGGAGGGGCGGCGCCTGCGCTTCGCGCTGCGGCTGGATCGGCTGCGGGCCTTCCCCGCTGCGGAGGCCTGAGCATGCAGACCGCGATCCGCCTGCCGGCCGTGCGGCAGCAGGTCCATTGGAGCGACCGCGTCGCCCAACTGCTGCTGCTCGCTGTGGCACTGCTGCTGGTGGTGGGCCTGCTGCTGCCGCTGGGCGCCATCCTGTCGCAGGCGCTGCAGCAAACCGAGGAACGCTCGGGCTGGGACCACTTCCGCACCTACCTGGCGTCGCCTGCGCTGCTGGGCAGCCTCTGGAACAGCCTGTGGGTATCGGCGCTGGTGACGGCCATCGTCATACCGCTGGCCTTCGGCTTCGCCTATGCGCTCACGCGCAGCTGCATGCCCGCCAGGGGCCTGCTGCGAAGCATCACGCTGCTGCCGTTGCTTGCGCCTTCGCTTCTCTCCGCCATCTCGCTGATCTACTGGTTCGGCAACCAGGGCGCGGCGAAGGGTCTGTGGCAGGCGTTGGGCTTCGACAGCATCTACGGTGCGCCCGGCATCGTGCTCGCGGAATGCTTCGCCACCTTTCCGCATGCGCTGATGATTTTGGTGACGGCGCTGTCGCTGGCCGATGCGCGACTCTATGAAGCGGCCGACGCGATGGGCACACGCACGCTGCGGCGCTTCTTCACCATCACCCTGCCGGGCGCCAAATACGGAATGATCTCCGCCGCGCTGGTGGTGTTCACGCTGGTCATCACCGATTTCGGCATCCCCAAGGTGGTCGGCGGCAACTTCAACGTGCTGGCCACCGACGTGTTCAAGCTGGTGATCGGCCAGCAGGACTTCCAGCGCGGGGCGGTCGTCGCGCTGCTGCTGCTGGCGCCCGCGCTGCTGACCTTCGTGGTCGATCACGTCGTCCAGCGCAAGCAGACGGCGATGCTCACCGCGCGTGCGGTCGCGCTCGTGCCGCGTCCGGCGAGGGCTTTCGATGCGGCCATGACGGCCTACTGCCTGCTCGTCTGCGCTCTGATGCTGGCGATGTTCGGCATGGCGGTGTTCGCGTCCTTTGCCAAGCTGTGGCCCTACAACCTCACGCCCAGTCTGGATCACTACATCGCCGGCATCGTCGATGCCGAGCTGGGCGGTGCGGTGCTCAACAGCCTGCTGCTGGCGGCCTGCACGGCCGTGGCCGGTCCGGCGGTGGTGTTCTGTGGTGCCTACCTGCTGGAGAAGACGCGCGGCCTCGATGCGCTGTGTCCGGCGATCCGGCTGATGGCCATGCTGCCCATGGCCGTGCCCGGGCTGGTGCTGGGCCTGGGTTACATCTTCTTCTTCAACGCACCGTGGAACCCGCTGAACGGCCTTTATCAGACGATGGGGCTGCTGGTGCTGTGCACCGTGGTGCACTTCTACACGACGGGGCACCTGACGATGGTGACGGCCCTGAAGGCCATCGATGGTGAGTTCGAGGCGGTGGCCGCCTCGCTCAAGGTGACGATGTTCACCACCGTGCGCCGCGTGACGCTGCCGATCTGCCTGCCGGTGCTGCTCGACGTGTCGCGCTACTTCTTCATCAACGCGATGACCACCATCTCGGCGGTCGTCTTTCTCTACTCGCCGGAAACCCGCCTCGCTTCGGTCGCCATCCTCAACCTGGACGAAGCCGGTGAGATCGGTGCCGCCGCTGCCATGGCCGTCCTGATCGCCGGCAGCTCGGCGGCGGTGACCGTGCTTTATCTGCTGCTCGGCCGCTGGGCCGACCGCCGCACCCAGCGCTGGCGCGCGCGATGAGCAGGAACCTGACCGTATGAGCAACACCTCTTTCGACCTGATCGTGGTCGGTGCCGGCATCGTCGGCCTGGCCCATGCCTACACCGCTGCCCGCCGCGGCCTCAAGGTCTGCGTCATCGAGAAGGACGCGGCCTGCATCGGCGCCTCGATCCGCAACTTCGGCTTCGTGACCGTGACCGGGCAGGGCGCCGGCGACACCTGGCGCCGGGCCCGCCGCGCCCGCGAGGTGTGGGGCGAGGTGGCGCCACAGGCCGGCATCGACGTGGTCCACCAGGGCCTGTACCTCACAGCCTTCCGCGACAAGGCGCTTGCGGTGCTGGAGCAGTTCATGGATACCGAGATGGCCGAGGGCTGCGAACTGCTGGACCTCGCCGAGGCCGCACGGCGCGCGCCCGCATTGCGGGTGGAGGGCGCGCATGGGCCCGCCCGTGCCGTGCTCTACAGCCCGCACGAGGCGCGCGTCGAGTCGCGCACCGCCATCGGCCTGCTGGCGGCCTGGCTGGCCGAGGCGCATGGCGTGGTCTTCCGCTTTGGAGAGCAGGTGCTGGAGGTGGCGACGCCGCGCGTGCGCACCTCCCGCGCCATGCTGCATGCTGAGCGCGTGGCCGTCTGCACCAACATCGAATTGAACGGTCTGTTCGCCGAACGGCTGGCGCCGCATCGCCTGCAGCTGTGCCAGCTCCACATGCTGCGGGTTCGGCCGCCAGAAGGCTTCAAGCTGCCGGGCTCGGTCATGGCCGACCTCAGCCTTGTGCGCTACCACGGCTACAGCCGACTGCCGGCCGCACAGGCGCTGCTTGCCCAGCTGGAGGCGGAGGAGGGCGAGTCGCTGGCGCATGGCATCCATCTGATCGTGGTGCAGAGCGCCGACGGCACGCTCGTGGTAGGCGACTCCCACCACTACGGCCCGGTACTCGAGCCCTTCGCCGACACGCATGTGGATGCGCTGATGCTGCGCCACATGCAGGAGGCGCTTCACCTGCCCGACTACACCGTCACACAGCGCTGGGTCGGCACCTATCCCTCATCGCCCGTGACCGACTGCCTGATCGACGCACCCGACGACGCTACGCGGCTGGTGATCGTCACCAGCGGCACCGGCGCCAGCACCGCCTTCGGCATCGCCGAAGAGGTCTTCGCCGGCTGGTAGGCCGGGCCCGCTGCACATCCCATGAACGACCAAAACAAACTCCAGGCCGTCGTCTTCGACTGGGCCGGCACCATCATCGACTTCGGCTCCTGCGCGCCCATGGGGGCCTTCGTGCGCCTGTTCGAGCGTTACGGCATCGACCTCAGCATCGCCGAGGCACGCGGCCCCATGGGCGTGGCCAAGTGGGACCACATCCATGCACTGAGCCAGCTGCCGCGCGTGGCGGCGCAATGGGAGGCACGCTTCGGCCGCGGCTTCACCCGCGCCGACATCGACGAGCTCTACGAGGTCTTCACGCCGATGAATGCGGCCGTGGTGCCCGACTTCTGCGACTTCATCCCCGGTGCCTTGGGCACCGTGGCGGCGGTGCGCGCCCGCGGGCTGCGCATCGGCTCCACCACGGGCTACAACCGCCCGATCATGGAGGTGGTGACGCCCATCGCCGCGAAGGGCGGTTATGTGCCCGACAACCTCGTCTGCGCGGGCGACCTGGCGGCCGGTCGGCCATCGCCGCTGATGATGTACCGCTGCTTCGCCGATCTGGGCGTGTGGCCAGCGCATACGGTCGTGAAGGTGGACGACACCGGTGTCGGCGTGCAGGAGGGCCTGAATGCGGGCACATGGGCGGTCGGTTTGGCGATCAGCGGCAATGCGGCGGGTCTCACGCTGGCCGAGTGGCAGGCGCTCGATGTCGAGGGCCAAGCCCAGGTGCGCGCCCGCGCCACCGCGGAGCTGCAAGGTGCCGGCGCGCATTACGTGATCGACAGCGTGGCAGACCTGCTGCCGGTGCTGGACGAAATCGAGGCGCGGATGGCACGCGGGGAGCGGCCGGCGATCTGAGCGCCGGCTCGGGGGGCGATGCGCTGACGGCGCATGGTCGCGGAGGGAAGGCAGCGTTCCAGCTCAGCGGCAGCCAACGCGGGAAACGTCATGGCTCGGGCCGCCGCCAGAGCCATACCAGCACGCAGGCCATGGCACCGATTCCCGCAGCGGCACCCCAGCGCGAGGGCGACAGCCAGATCAGCACGATGGCGCACGCGCCCATGGCGGCCGCGGCGCTGCGCTTGGCGCGGCGGCTGACGCGCCCGCCGGCACGCCAATCGAGGATCAGCGGCCCGAACAGCGGATGCCTTTCCAGCCAGGCCGCGAGCCGCGGCGAGCTTCGGGCCGCAGCCCAGGCGGCTAGCAGCACGAACGGCATGGTCGGCAGGCCCGGCAGGACGACGCCGGCCACCGCCAGCGCGAGTGCCACCACGGCCAGCGCCATCATCAGCCACCGCGCCGGACCGCGCAGATGACGCGGTGCCTCGTCCTCTCGGGCGGGCGTGGGGGGCGGCGTTGCTGCACGGCGCTCAGCGGTCCGTGCGCACGCGCATGAAGCGCGCGAAGCGCGGAAGGCCCTGCGCCGTGAGCCCGTTGTAGCGGTAGGTGACGGTGCTGCCGATGGGCGGCGGATCGTCACGCTGCGCATCGGTGAAGCCGCCGCCCAGTTTGAAGACGAGGCCTTCCGACGTGCGGACCTGCAGCGCACCCAGCCGCCCCGCATGCCGGCCTTGCCCGGGCAGATGGGCGAGCACCACCGCCTCGGCATCGTCATAGGGCTTGACCTTGAGCAGATCCGCACTGCGGCCCGCACCATAGAGCGAGCTGCCCCGATGCAGCATCAGCCCCTCGCCACCGCCGCGCACCGTGGCATCGAGGCGTCGCTTGAGCGCATCGGCCGTGGTCGCACGTTCCTGAGCGACGGGCTCCAGCCAGGGGATGGCCGCAATCGGCAGCAGCCGCTGCAGCACCTGCAGCCGATGGTCGAAGTCGCCGGGCTCGGCGGGCAGGTCGAAGACCATGAAGCGCATGGCGCGCCAGGCGGCATCGTCCGGCGTCTGGCTGCGGACGGTGCCCGAAGCATGCTCGAAGAGACCGCGGCCGGCCCAGAGTTCGCCATCCATGGGCTGCCTGGGCCAATTCGCGGTGAACCAGGCCGGTGCGGCGACGCGTTCGCCGCCGCGCGTCCACAGGGCCTGTCCGTCCCAGTAGCCGCGCACGCCGTCGTACTTCTCGCTGACCCAGTAGCCGTCGAGCGGCATACCGGCGCGCCAGACCTCCGCCAGCATCAGAGCCGGCGGCGCGGCCCAGACCGGTGCGCACAAGGCGACCGACAGCGCCGCCAGCAGAAGACCGCGACGCCGCATGCCTGTCACGCGAGAAGAAGGGCGATCAGCCCTCGGCCGGCTCGTCGATGCCTCCGACCACGTTGCTGAAGCCGCCGTCCACGTAGGTGATCTCGGCGGTCACGCCACCGGCCAGGTCGGACAGCAGGAAGGCCGCCACATTGCCCACGTCGTCGATGGTCACGTTGCGGCGGATCGGCGAGACCGCGGCCACGGCGGGCAGCAGCTTGCCGAAGCCCTTGATGCCGCTGGCGGCCAGCGTCTTGATGGGCCCGGCGCTGATGCCGTTGACGCGCACGCCCTTGGGGCCCAGCGAGCCGGCCAGGTAGCGCACCGAAGCTTCGAGGCTGGCCTTGGCCAGGCCCATGGTGTTGTAGTTGGGCACCACGCGCACCGCACCCAGGTAGGTCAGCGTGAGCAGCGCGGCCTGGTCGTTGAGGTAGGGCAGGGCGGCCTTGGCCATGGCCGGGAAGCTGTAGGCGCTGATGTCGTGCGCGATCTTGAACGCTTCGCGCGACAGCCCTTCGAGAAAGTCGCCGGCGATGGCCTCGCGCGGCGCGAAGCCGATGCTGTGGACGAAGCCGTCGAACTTGGGCCAGGTCTGCGACAGGTCTTCGAACAGCTTGGCGATCTGGGCGTCGTCGCCCACGTCGCAGTCGAACACCAGCTTGGAATCGAAGTCGGCGGCGAACTCGGTGATGCGGTCCTTGAAGCGCTCGCCCACGTAACTGAAGGCGAGCTCGGCGCCTTGCGCGTGGCAGGCCTTGGCGATGCCGTAGGCGATGGAACGATTGGAAAGGACGCCGGTGATCAGAAGTTTCTTGCCGCTGAGAAAGCCCATGGGTCTGCCTTGAGAAAAACTTGGGCAGAATTCTCGCATGCGACTCTGGCTGCTCCCGGCCCTTCTGGTTGCGGCGCTGCCCGCCTGGGGTGCGCACGCGTATGCCCAGTTCGGCGACATCAGGTACCCCGTCGGCTTCACCCACTTCGACTATGTGAACCCGGACGCGCCCAAGGGCGGCGAGATCCGGCTGGTGCCACCGATCGCCGTCACGCAGTTCGACAAGTTCAACCCGTTCACGCTCAAGGGCACCGCGCCCGCCGGGCTCACGGACCTGGTGTTCGAGTCGCTGCTGGTGGGCAATCTGCAAGAGCCCTCGACCGCCTACGGCCTGCTGGCCGAGGATGTGGAGGTGGCGCCCGACCATCGCTCCGCCGTGTTCCGCCTGCGGCCCGAAGCGCGCTTCAGTGACGGCGCGCCGGTGCTTGCCGAAGACGTCGTGTACTCATGGCGAACACTCATCAGCAAGCAGGCGGCGCCGCAGTACCGAACGCTGCTGGCGGGCATTCGCAGCGTCAAGGCCGTGAGCGAGCGCGTGGTGCGCTTCGACTTCGATTCGGACAACCGCGAACTGCCGCTGCTGGCCGGTGGCATCCCGGTCTTCAGCCAGCGCTGGGGTCAGGGCAAGCCCTTCGACCAGGTCATCACCGAACTGCCCATCGGCTCCGGTCCGTACCGGCCCTCCAGCGCCCGGCTGGGCCGCGACATCACCTACGTGCGCGACAAGAACTACTGGGGGCGTGACCTGGCGGTGCGCCGGGGCCAGTACAACTTCGACCGCATCACCTACAAGCTCTACCTGGACGACACGGCCCGCTTCGAGGGTCTGAAGGCGGGCGAGTACGACCTCAAGCGCGAGTTCATCTCGCGCAACTGGGCCCGCCAGTACACAGGCCGCGCCTTCGACCGCGGCGAGGTGAAGAAGCAGGTCTTTCCCAGCGGCGCGCCGGGTGACTACCAGGGCTACATCTTCAACCTGCGCAATCCCAAGCTGCAGGACGTGCGCGTGCGCCAGGCGCTGGCCCTGACCATGGACTTCGAATGGCTCAACCGCCAGATGTTCTATGGCATCTATACGCGGGTGCAGGGCTGGTTTCCCAACAGCCCCTTCCAGGCCAAAGGGCTGCCGGGCGCCGATGAACTGGCCTTGCTGGAGCCGCTGCGCGCCCAACTTCGGCCCGAGGTCTTCGGCCCGGTGCCGCTGTCTCCCAGCACCGTGCCGCCTTCCAGCCTGCGCGAGAACCTGCGCAAGGCCCGCGATCTGCTTGCCCAAGCGGGCTGGACCTATCGCGACGGCGCGCTGCGCAATGCCAAGGGCGAAGCCTTCACGCTGGAATACCTGAACGCCCAGCCTTCGGGCGTGCGGCTGGTGCTGCCGATGCAGGCCGCCATGGCCAAGCTGGGCATCCAGATGACGGTGCGCAACGTCGACGGTGCGCTGTACCAGCAGCGCATGGACGACTTCGATTTCGAGCTCGGCAGCATCCGCATTCCGGCCCGCACCACGCCGGGCAGCGAGCTGCTCGAATACTTCGGCTCCGAAGCAGCCGGCACGCATGGGTCGGCCAACTATTGGGGCCTGAAGGATCCGGCGGTGGACGCCATCATTCGCCGCGTGCTGGCCGCCACCACGCGCGACGAGCTGGGCGCCGCCATGCGCGCGCTCGACCGCGTGCTCACCAACGGCTACTACGGCATCCCGCAGTGGTACAGCAGTGGCTTCCTGGTGGGCTACCGGCCCGCCGGTTTCGTGCTGCCGCCGAGCGTTCCGCCCTACTACGAACCGGACAGCTGGGCCGCGGCAACGTGGTGGGCGTCCTCCAGCAACAAATAGCGCGGCATGGCCCTCTACATCCTCAAACGTCTGCTGCTGATGGTGCCGACCCTGCTGGGCGTGCTGCTGGTGAGCTTCGCGGTGATCCAGTTCGTGCCGGGCGGTCCGGTGGAGCAGATGGTGTCGCAACTGCAGGGCCGCTCGGCCGGGGGCGAGGGGCCTTCGGCAGGTGGGTCTGCCTACCGTGGCCGGCAAGGACTCAGCGCGCAGCAGGTGGCCGAGATCAAGGCCCTGTACGGCTTCGACAAGCCGGCGCCCGAGCGTTTCTGGCAGATGCTCAAGGCCTTCGTGCGCTTCGACCTCGGCCAGAGCTTCTACCAGCGCAAGGCCGTATGGGACCTGGTCAAGGAGAAGCTGCCGGTGTCCGTCAGCCTGGGCCTGTGGACCTTCTTCATCAGCTACCTCATCGCCGTGCCGCTGGGCGTCGCCAAGGCGGTGCGGGCGGGCACGCGCTTCGACTTCGTCACCACGCTGCTCGTGCTGGTGGGCTATGCCATCCCGGGCTTCGTGCTGGGCGTGGCGCTGCTGGTGGTGTTCGGTGGTCAGCTGCAATGGTTCCCGCTGCGGGGGCTGACCTCGGCCAACTGGGAGCAGATGTCATGGGGTGCGCGCATCGTCGACTACCTTTGGCACATCGCACTGCCCATCACGGCCATGGTGCTGGGCAGCTTTGCCGTCACGGCCATGCTGACCAAAAACGCCTTCCTTGAAGAGATCCGCAAACAGTACGTGTTGACTGCTCGGGCCAAGGGCCTGCGAGAGAAGCAGATCCTCTGGAAGCACGTGATGCGCAATGCGCTGATCCCCATCATTACCGGCTTTCCGGCCGCCTTCATCGGCGCTTTCTTCACTGGCTCGCTGTTGATCGAGACGCTGTTCTCGCTCGACGGTCTGGGCCTGCTCAGTTACGAGAGCGTGATCCGACGCGACTATCCCGTGGTATTGGGCACGCTCTATCTATTCACGCTGATCGGCCTGGTGACCAAGCTGATCAGCGACCTCTGCTACGTGTGGGTGGATCCGCGCGTGAAGTTCGACTGAGCATGAGCGACACCTCCGCGCCTTCCGTTCCTCTGTCCCCAGGGCGCCGTGCCTGGCGGCGATTCCGTCGCAACCGGCTGGGCTTCGTGAGCCTCGTGCTCTTCACCGTGCTGGTGGTGCTCAGCCTCTTTGCAGAAGTGCTGTCGTCCGACCGGCCGCTCGTGGTGCGCTACGAGGGGCGCTTCTACTTCCCGGTGCTGACGGACTACTCCGAGAAGACCTTCGGCGGCGACTTCGAGACGCCGGCCGATTACCTCGACCCATTCATCCGTGAGCGCATTACCCAGGGTGGCAACTGGGCGTTGTACGCGCCGAACCCGTACGGGCCCCGCACCCTGAACTACTTCGCCAGCCGGCCGAACCCGGCCGCACCGTCGTCCGAGAACCTGCTGGGCACCGACGACCGCGGCCGAGACCTCTTGGCGCAGCTCATCTACGGCTTCAGGGTGAGCGTGCTGTTCGCGCTGGCGCTGACCGCCATCGGCGTGGTGCTGGGCGTGATCACCGGTGCCATCCAGGGCTTCTTCGGCGGCAAGACCGACCTGGCCTTCCAGCGCTTCATCGAGATCTGGGGCTCCATGCCCGAGCTCTACCTGCTCATCATCTTCAGCGCGATCTTCGCGCCCAGCGTGGCGCTGCTGCTGGTGCTGTTGTCGCTCTTCGGCTGGATGGGGATGTCGGACTACGTGCGGGCCGAGTTCCTGCGCAACCGGCAGATGGACTATGTGCGCGCAGCGCGCGCCCTGGGCGTGGGCAACTTGGCCATCATGTGGCGGCACATCCTGCCCAATAGCCTGGTGCCGGTGGTGACCTTTCTGCCCTTTCGCATGAGCGCGGCCATCCTGGCGCTGACCTCGCTGGACTTCCTCGGCCTCGGGGTGCCGCCGGGCACGCCCTCGCTGGGCGAACTGCTCAACCAGGGCAAGGCCAACATCGATGCCTGGTGGATCTCGCTGTCCACCTTCGGCGTGCTGGTGGTGACGCTGATGTTGCTCACCTTCATGGGCGACGCGTTGCGCGACGCCATGGATCCGCGGAAGGCCTGATTCATGACCGAAGCTCTTCTGCGTGTGAAGAACCTGCGCATCGCCTTCGACGGGAAGCCGGTGGTGCATGGCGTCGACTTCGATCTGGCGCCGGGCGAGAAGCTGGCGCTGGTGGGCGAGTCCGGTTCGGGCAAGACCGTCACGGCGCTCAGTCTGCTGCGGCTGCTGCCCGATGCGCAGGTCAGCGGCGAGGCCCGGCTGGCGGGAGATACGCCGCGCGATCTGCTGGCGCTGCCCGAACGCGCGTTGCGCGGCATCCGTGGCCGCGAGATCGCCATGATCTTCCAGGAGCCGATGACGGCCTTGAACCCGCTCTACCCCGTGGGCGACCAGATCGCCGAGGTGCTGCGGCTGCACGAGGGCCTCGGCGCCCGCACCGCCCATGAGGCGGCCGTGCAGCTGCTGGCCGACACCGGCGTGCCGGAGCCAGCGCGCCGCGCGCGCGCCTTTCCGCATCAGCTATCGGGCGGGCAGCGCCAGCGCGCCATGATCGCCATGGCGCTGGCCTGCAAGCCGCGGCTGCTGCTCGCCGACGAGCCCACCACGGCACTGGACGTCACCTTGCGCGTGCAGATCCTCGACCTGCTCGACACCCTTCAGCAGCGCCATGGCATGGCGGTGCTGATGATCACGCACGACCTCAACCTCGTGCGGCGCTTTGCCGACCGTGTGGCCGTGATGGAACATGGGCGCATGGTGGAGCAGGGCAGCGTGCGGCAGGTCTTCGACGCGCCCCGGCATCCCTATACCTGCAAGCTGATCGACAGCCGCCCCGAGCGGCGCGTGGCCGAGGTGCCGGCGCAGGGTGATGAAGCGCCGGTGCTGTCGGCCCGCGAGGTCGCGGTCAGCTATCCGGTGCCGCGTCCGGGCGTTCGCGGCTGGTTCGGCCGCGACCGGTTCGTGGCGGTGCAGGACGCCGACCTTCTGATCCGACCCGGCGAGACACTCGGCGTCGTCGGCGAGTCCGGATCCGGCAAGTCGACCTTGGCGTTGGCTGCACTGGGCTTGCTGCCCTTTGCGGGCGAGATGCGCGTGGCCGGGCAGGCGTGGCGCCGCGGCGCCAGGGCCGACCGGGCGCTTCGGCGGCAGGTGCAGGCCGTGTTCCAGGATCCCTTTTCTTCGCTGTCGCCGCGCATGACGGTGGCGCAGATCGTGGGCGAGGGCCTGTCGGTCCACGCCCCCGAACTGCAGGCGCCGCAACGGCATGCGCGGGTCGTGCAGGCGCTGGTGGAAGTCGGGCTCGACGAAGCGCAGTTTCCACAGTTGCTGTCCCGCTATCCGCACGAGTTCTCGGGCGGACAGCGCCAGCGCATCGCCATTGCGCGCGCGCTGGTCGTGCAACCGCGTCTGCTGGTGCTCGACGAGCCCACCAGCGCGCTCGACGTCACCATCCAGAAGCAGGTGCTGGCCCTGCTGCAGCGGCTGCAGCGTGAGCAGGGTCTGGCCTACCTGCTCATCACGCACGATGTGGAGGTCGTCCGGGCGATGGCGCATCGGGTGGTCGTCATGAAGGACGGGCACATCGTCGAGCAGGGGCCGGTCGATGCGGTACTGGGTGCGCCTTCGCATGCCTACACCCGTCAGCTCGTCGCCGCGGCGCTGGCGGGTGAGCCCGCGTGAACGGCGTCGGTCAGGGCGGCGCCCGATCCGAAGGCGCCCAGGCCTGGCGTGCCGCCCTCGCATGCATGGTGGCGCTGGCGGTGGCCATGGGTCTGGGCCGCTTCGCCTTCACGCCAATGCTGCCGGTCATGCTCGGCGAGGGACAGATTGATCTGCAGGCGGGTGGCGTGCTGGCCTCGCTCAACTATCTCGGCTATTTCCTGGGAGCGCTGTCCAGTGCCTGGCTGCGTGCACCTGCCCGCACCCTCGTGCGCGCAGGTCTGGTGGCCACGGCCGCGCTGCTGGTCGGCATGGGGCTGCTGAACGGCTTTGCCGCCTGGGCCACCTTGCGCACGGCGGCCGGGCTCGCGAGTGCCTGGGTCTTCGTCTTTGCCAGCGGATGGGGCGCGCGCCGGCTGGCCGAGGCGCATGCGCCCGGACTGGGTGGTGTCATCTACGCCGGGCCGGGCCTGGGCATTGCCGTGACGGGCTTCCTCGGTGGGCCGGCGGGGCGGTGGGGCGCATCGGTGGCCTGGTGCGTGTATGGCGTCCTGGCCCTCGCCTTGATTGCGCTGGTCTGGCGCGTCTTCGACGATGGGCGGGAGGCGGCGCCGGCTGCCGCAGCCGCGTCGACCCGGCCGGCGCCCGCTGCCGAAGGCGGCGGCGCTGAGGCAGCCTGGCTGGTCGGCCTCTATGGGGTGGCCGGCTTCGGCTACATCATCACGGCCACCTTTCTGCCGGTCATCGCGAGGCAGGCGCTGCCGGGCTCCACCTGGCCCGACCTGTTCTGGCCGCTGTTCGGTCTGGCCGTGGTGCCGGGCGTGCTGATCGGCGGCCGGGCGCCCCAGCACTGGGACAACCGGTTGCTGCTTGCCGGCGGCTACGTCATGCAGGCGCTGGGTGTGCTGCTGTCGGTGGCGTGGCCCACGATCACGGGTTTCGCGATCGGCAGTGTGCTTCTGGGGCTGCCCTTCACCGCCGTCACCTTGTTCGCGGTGCGGGAGGCGCGGCGGCTGCGTGGCAACGCCGCGGCAGGACTGATCGGCTACGCAACGGCGTCCTACGGGCTGGGACAGATCGTGGGGCCCCTCTTCGCTGCGCCGGTGGCCCACCGGTGGGGCAGCTTCGCACCGGCGCTCTGGGTGGCTGCGGCCGCGCTGCTGGTGGGGGCGGTGCTGTTCGTGGTCGTCTGGCGCCGGTCGGCGTCCAATCGGCGGGGCCGCTGAGTTCGCTGCGCCGTGCGGGAAGGCGAATGCTCAGAGAAGGCGCGGCCCTGTGGGCGGAAATTCGTGTTTTCTCTGCGCATATCGGCATGTCCGTCCCGCTGCATGTGCAATTGCGACACAAATTCCCTATAATCGAAGGCTCACGACCAAACGGGCGGGTACTCACCGCCCTTTTTTTTTGGTTGTCCCCCCTTCTTCGCCGCCTCGGGTACTTGATTTTCAGGCCCGCCGGATGCACTGCCGTCCGGCAGGCCTTCGGTTCTGGTGCGGCAGCAAAGATCGGCCAGGGCACTCAGTCAGAAGGACGCACGCGAACGGTGGCATTGCAGCAGACGGTAGAAAAAACGGTAGCCCAGACAGTGACTGGGCTGGGTTACGACCTGGTCGAGATCGAGCGCTCGGCCGGTGGGCTGCTGCGTGTCACGATCGATCTGCCCTGGGCCGGCCCCATCGCCGAAGGCGTTGAGGAAGCCTTCGTGACCGTCGAAGACTGCGAAAAGGTGACCCGCCAGCTGCAATACACCCTCGAGGTCGAAGGCGTCGACTACCAGCGGCTGGAAGTCTCCTCGCCCGGCATCGACCGGCCCCTGCGCCATGAACGAGATTTCGAGCGTTTCGCGGGCGAGGTCATCGACATCGTGCTCAAGGCGCCCATGGGCCAAGCCGCGGCCGGCCAGGTCAGCGCCAACCGCAAGAAGTTCCGCGGCACGCTCGAGCGCGTCGAGGCGGCCGACGGCACCCATGGCTGGCAGATCGTCTGGAGCGACGAGCCCGCGCCTGCCAAGCCCGGCCAGAAGATCAGCAAGAAGCGCGCGCCCGCCACGCTGCAGGCGCTCGGCTTTACCTTGGACGAGTTGCGCGAGGCGCGACTCGCTCCCCTCGTGGATTTCAAGGGGCGCAAGCCCAAGAGCGGCGCGGCGACGCCGCAGTGACAAGAACGAACAGTAGGGTCATCGAATGAATCGCGAAATGTTGATGCTGGTGGATGCGATCTCGCGCGAGAAGAACGTCGAGCGCGACGTCGTCTTCGCCGCCGTGGAATCCGCCCTGGCACAGGCGACCAAGAAGCTGTATCCGGGCGATGTGGACATCCGTGTGGCCATCGACCGCGACACCGGCGCCTATGAAACCTTCCGCCGCTGGCACGTCGTGCCCGACGAGGCCGGCCTGCAGCTGCCCGACCAGGAAATCCTGCTGTTCGAAGCCAAGGAAGAAGTGGCCGACATCCAGGTCGACGAATACATCGAGGAGCCGGTCGAGTCGCTGCCCATCGGCCGCATCGGCGCCATGGCCGCCAAGCAGGTGATCCTGCAGAAGATCCGTGACGCCGAGCGCGAGATGCTGCTCAACGACTTCATGTCGCGCGGCGAGAAGATCTTCACCGGCACCGTCAAGCGCATGGACAAGGGCGACATCATTGTCGAGTCGGGCCGCGTCGAAGGTCGCCTGCGCCGCGGCGAGATGATCCCCAAGGAAAACCTGCGCAACGGCGACCGCGTGCGGGCGATGATCATGGAGGTCGACCTGACGCTGCGCGGCGCGCCGATCATCCTGTCGCGCTCGGCGCCGGAGTTCATGATGGAGCTCTTCCGCAACGAGGTGCCCGAGATCGAGCAGGGCCTTCTCGAGATCAAGAGCTGCGCCCGGGACCCCGGCAGTCGCGCCAAGATCGCCGTGCTGAGCCACGACAAGCGGGTCGACCCCATCGGCACCTGTGTCGGCGTGCGCGGCACCCGCGTCAATGCGGTGACCAACGAGCTCGCCGGCGAGCGCGTGGACATCGTGCTGTGGTCGGACGATCCGGCCCAGTTCGTCATCGGCGCGCTGGCCCCGGCCAACGTGCAGTCGATCGTGGTCGACGAAGAGAAGCACGCCATGGACGTGGTGGTGGACGAGGAGAACCTCGCCATCGCCATCGGCCGCGGTGGCCAGAACGTGCGGCTCGCCTCCGAGCTCACGGGCTGGAAGATCAACATCATGGACGCGAATGAATCGGCCCAGAAGCAGGCCGAGGAAACCGCCGTCACGCGCCAGCTCTTCATGGAGAAGCTGGACGTCGATGAAGAAATCGCCGACATCCTCATCCAGGAAGGTTTCACCAGCCTGGAAGAAGTGGCCTATGTGCCCATCGCCGAGATGCTCGAGATCGAGGCCTTCGACGAAGACACCGTCAACGAGCTGCGTGCCCGCGCCAAGGACGTGCTGCTCACGATGGAGATCGCCCGCGAGGAGAAGGTGGAGGCCGTGTCGCAGAACCTGCGCGACCTGGAAGGCCTGACGCCCGAACTGATCGGCAAGCTGGCGGAAGCCGGCGTCCACACCCGCGACGACCTGGCCGACCTCGCCGTCGACGAACTCACCGAAATCACCGGCCAGAGTGCCGACGAAGCAAAGTCCCTCATCCTCAAGGCGCGCGAACATTGGTTCGACGGCGCACAAGAGTGATGTGATGGGAGGCACCAGATCCTATGTCCAGCACCACCGTTGCAGAGTTCGCACAAGAACTCAAGAAGACGCCCGAAACCTTGCTTGACCAACTCCGCAGCGCCGGCGTGGCCAAGTCTGCCGCTTCGGATGCCCTCACCGAGGGCGACAAGCAGCGCCTGCTCAGCCATCTCAAGGCGAGCCATGGCACTGCCGCACCTGCCGAACGCAAGAAGATCACGTTGACCAAGAAGTCGACGACCGAGATCAAGCAGGCGGATGCCCTGGGACGTGCGCGCACGATCCAGGTGGAGGTGCGCAAGAAGCGCACCTTCATCCAGCGAGACGACGCGCCGGCTGAAGCGCCTTCGACGCCGCAGGAGGACGAGGCCGAACTCGCCCGCCGCGCCGCCGAACTCGCCCGCCGCGAGGAAGAGGCACGCGAGGCCGCCGAGGCCCTGCGTCGACAGGAAGAGGAACTCGCGCGCCAGCGTGCCGAGCGCGAAGCGGCCGAGGCCGCCGAGCGTGAGCGCCAGGCCCGCGAGGACGCGGAAGAGGCCGCCGCCCGTGCGAAGGCCGATGCAGAGGACGCCGTGGACCGCACCCGCCGCGACCGCGAGGCGCAGGCCGAGCGTGCCCGCGCCGAGGCCGCCGCCCTGAATGCGGCCGCACACCAGGCACGCGTCGCATCGTCGCCGGCCGCCCGTGCGCAGGCCGAGAGCGATGCCGCTGCCGCAGCCAAGGCTGCCGCCGACAAGGTCGCTGCCGACCGGGCGGCGGTCGAGAAGGCCCGCGAGGAGGCCCGCGCCAAGGCCGCTGCCGACTCCAAGGCTGCCGCTGACGCCGAAGCCGCCCGTGCCCGCGACCTGGACGAGCGCCGCCGCAAGGCGCTGGCCGAGGCCGAGGCCATCCGCCAGATGATGAACGCGCCCAAGCGCGTGCTCGTCGCCAAGAAGGAAGAGCCGAAGCCTGTCGAGGCCAAGCCGGCAGTCAAGGGCACGTTGCACAAGCCTGCGACGGGCACCGGGACGCGTCCGGCTGGCACGACCGCCGCGCCGGCCGCTGCACCGGGCACCGCCGGCAAGGAAGTCAAGTCGGCCAAGCTGTCTTCCAGCTGGGCCAATGACAACGCCAAGAAGAAAGAGATCAAGACCCGTGGCGACGCCAGCGGCGGCGTGGGCCGCAACAACTGGCGCAGCGGCCCCCGCAGCCGCCGTGGCGGCGGTGATCGCGATGACTCGCCGCAACAATCGGCGCCGGTCGAGCAGCGCATCATTGAAGTGCACGTGCCCGAGACGATCACCGTCTCCGAACTCGCGCACAAGATGGCCATCAAGGCCTCCGAGGTGATCAAGCAGCTGATGAAGCTGGGCCAGATGGCGACAATCAACCAGTCGCTGGACCAGGACACGGCCATGATCCTCGTCGAGGAAATGGGTCACAAGGCCGTCGTGGCCGCGCTGGACGATCCCGAAGCCTTCACCGAGGAAGAAGTGCAAGCCGCAGCGGCCGATGCCCTGCCGCGCGCACCCGTGGTCACCGTCATGGGCCACGTCGACCACGGCAAGACCTCGCTGCTGGACCGCATCCGCACCACCAAGGTGGCGGCGGGCGAGGCCGGCGGCATCACGCAGCACATCGGCGCCTACCACGTCGAGACGCCGCGCGGCATGATCTCCTTCCTGGACACCCCGGGCCACGAAGCCTTCACGGCCATGCGTGCCCGCGGTGCACAGGCGACCGACATCGTCATCCTGGTGGTGGCGGCGGACGACGGCGTCATGCCCCAGACCAAGGAAGCCATCAAGCACGCCAAGGCGGCCAAGGTGCCGATCGTGGTCGCGATCAACAAGATCGACAAGCCCGATGCCAATTCCGAGCGCGTGCGCAGCGAGCTGGTGGCCGAAGAGGTGGTGCCGGAAGAATTCGGCGGTGATTCGCCTTTCGTCGAGGTTTCGGCCAAGACGGGCAAGGGCATCGACGAGCTGCTGGAGCAGGTGCTGCTGCAGGCCGAAGTGCTGGAACTCAAGGCGCCGGTGGATGCCGCCGCCAAGGGTCTGGTGATCGAAGCCCAGCTGGACAAGGGCCGCGGCCCCGTGGCCACGGTGCTGGTGCAGTCCGGCACGCTGAAGGTGGGCGACGTGGTGCTGGCCGGCGCGACCTTCGGCCGCGTCCGCGCCATGACCGACGAAGACGGCAAGAACACCAAGTCGGCCGGCCCCTCCATCCCGGTGGAGATCCAGGGTCTGACCGAGGTGCCGCAGGCCGGCGACGATTTCATGGTCATGGCCGACGAGCGCCGCGCCCGCGAGATCGCGACCTACCGTGCGGGCAAGTTCCGCAACACCAAGCTGGCCCGTCAGCAGGCCGCCAAGCTGGAGAACATGTTCTCCGAGATGACGGCCGGCGAGGTCAAGACGCTGCCGATCATCATCAAGGCGGACGTGCAGGGCTCGCAGGAAGCGCTGTCGCAGTCGCTGCTCAAGCTCAGCAACGAAGAGGTGCGGGTGCAGGTGGTGTACGCCGGCGTCGGCGGCATCAGCGAGTCGGACGTCAACCTGGCGATCGCCTCCAAGGGCATCGTCATCGGCTTCAACGTGCGTGCCGATTCCGGCGCGCGCAAGCTGGCCGAAGGCAATGGCGTGGACATCAAGTACTACAGCATCATCTACGACGCCGTGGACGAGCTGAAGACGGCGATGGCCGGCATGCTGGCGCCCGAGCGGCGCGAAGAGATCATCGGCCATGCCGAGATCCGCACGGTGTTCGTGGCCACGAAGATCGGCACGGTGGCCGGCTCGTACGTGCTGGACGGCGTGGTCAAGCGCGACGCCCACTTCCGACTGCTGCGCGACAACGTCGTGATCTACACCGGCGAGCTCGATTCGCTCAAGCGGATGAAGGACGACGTCAAGGAAGTGCGCGAAGGCTTCGAGTGCGGTATCAAGCTCAGGAACTACAACGACATCCGCGAGGGTGATCAGCTGGAGCTCTTCGAGATCAAGGAAATCGCCCGGACGCTGTAAGCGCCGGTCAGACGTCCCTACGCCATGCCAGCGAAGAAGTCATCCGTCCCCAATCGCGGCTTCAAGGTCGCGGATCAGATCCAACGCGATCTGTCGGAGCTGATCGCCCGCGAGCTGAAGGATCCGCGCGTGGGCATGGTCACCCTGCAGGCCGTCGAGGTCACGCCCGACTATGCCCACGCGAAGGTGTTCTTCAGCCTGCTGGTGGGCGATCCGCAGGAGACGCAGGAGGCCTTGAACCAGGCCGCCGGCTTCCTGCGCAACGGCCTGTTCAAGCGGCTGCACATCCACACCGTGCCGACGCTGCATTTCGTGTTCGACCGCACGACCGAGCGTGCGGCGGACATGAACGCCTTGATCGCCAAGGCGGTGTCCTCGCGCTCGAAAGAAGAGTAGACCGATGACGTCGCCATCCCGTGTCAGGGTGCAGCGGCGCCCTGTGCATGGGGTGTTGCTGCTCGACAAGCCGCTGGGCCTGTCCAGCAACCAGGCGCTGCAGAAGGCCAAATGGCTGATGCGCGCCGAGAAGGCCGGCCACACCGGCACGCTGGATCCGCTCGCGACCGGCGTGCTGCCGCTGTGCTTCGGCGCCGCCACCAAGTTCAGCCAGCTGCACCTGGACGCTGACAAGTGCTACGAGACCACGGTGCGCCTGGGCCGTACGACGAGCACCGGCGACGCCGAGGGCGAGGTGACCAGTGAGCAGCCGGTCGATTGCACGCCCGAGCAGGTGCACGAGGTGCTGGCGCGGTTCCGCGGTCCCATTTCGCAAGTGCCGCCCATGCACAGTGCGCTCAAGAAGGACGGCAAGGCGCTCTACGAATACGCCCGTGAAGGCATCGTGCTGGAGCGTGAGCCGCGTGCGGTCGTGATCCATGCGCTGACGCTTCTCGCGGCGCAACTGGAAGGGCCGGAGCCCTTCCTGCGTCTCGCGGTGCAGTGTTCCAAAGGCACCTACATCCGTACGCTGGGCACCGACATCGGCGCGGCGCTGGGCTGCGGCGGCCATCTGACAGCTTTGCGCCGAACGCGCACGGGGCCGTTTGCGGCCGATCAGTGCGTGTCGCTGCAGACGCTGGAGGCCATGGACGACGCGCAGCGCCTCAATGCGCTTCTGCCCACCGACGCGCTCGTGGACGGCCATGTGCCCGTCACGCTGGCGGCCGAGGATGCGGGTCGATTCCTTTCCGGCATGCGCCGGCGTGGCCACTGGCCCGATGCCGAGGCGGTCGCCGTCTTCGGCGCACAGCCCGAAGCCTTCCTGGGCAGTGCCCATGTGAAGGCGGGCGAATTGATTCCCGGGCGACTGCTGAGCCCGCTCGAAATCCAGCAGACCCTATTGCAAACCCATTCAAAGTCACTTGAGCCCTCGCAGGAGGTAACGACACCATGACCCGACAGATCCGCAACATCGCCATCATCGCCCACGTCGACCACGGCAAGACCACCATGGTGGACCAGCTGCTGCGCCAGTCCGGCACCTTCGCCGACCACGAGAAGGTGGTCGACACAGTGATGGACAACAACGCCATCGAAAAAGAGCGGGGCATCACCATCCTGGCGAAGAACTGCGCCGTGAGCTGGAAGGGCACGCACATCAACATCGTCGACACCCCCGGCCACGCGGACTTCGGCGGCGAGGTGGAGCGGGCGCTCTCGATGGTGGACGGCGTGCTGCTGCTGATCGACGCGCAGGAAGGCCCGATGCCGCAGACGCGCTTCGTGACCAAGAAGGCGCTGGCCCTGGGCCTCAAGCCCATCGTGGTGGTCAACAAGGTGGACAAGCCCGGTGCCAACCCCGACAAGGTGGTGAACGCCGCCTTCGACCTGTTCGACAAGCTGGGCGCGACGGACGAGCAGTTGGACTTCCCGGTGGTCTACGCCTCGGGCATCAACGGCTGGTCCTCGCTGGAAGAGGGCGCGCCGGGCGAGCAGTGGGGCCCCGACATGTCGGCCCTGTTCGACACCGTGCTGAAGTACGTGCCCTCGCAGAAGGGCGACCCCGCCGCACCGCTGCAGCTGCAGATCTCGGCGCTGGACTTCTCCACTTTCGTGGGCCGCATCGGCGTCGGCCGCATCAGCCAGGGCACGCTCAAGCCCATGCAGGACGTGCTGGTGTGCGAAGGCCCGGAGGGCAAGACCTACAAGGGCCGCGTCAACCAGGTGCTGACCTTCCAGGGCCTGGACCGCGTGCAGGCCACCGAAGCCGGCCCCGGCGACATCGTGCTGATCAACGGCATCGCCGACATCGGCATCGGCGTCACGGTGACCGACCCGGCCAACCCGATGCCGCTGCCGATGCTCAAGGTGGACGAGCCCACCCTGACCATGAACTTCTGCGTCAACACCAGCCCGCTGGCCGGCCGCGAAGGCAAGTTCGTGACCAGCCGCCAGATCTGGGACCGACTGCAGAAGGAACTGCAGCACAACGTTGCGCTGCGCGTGAACGAGACGGACGAGGAAGGCGTGTTCGAGGTCATGGGCCGCGGCGAACTGCACCTGACCATCCTGCTGGAGAACATGCGCCGCGAAGGCTATGAAATGGCCGTGTCCAAGCCGCGCGTGGTGTTCCGCACCGTCGACGGCGAGAAGCACGAGCCGATCGAGCTGGTGACGGCCGACATCGAGGAACAGCACCAGGGCGGCGTGATGCAGGCCCTGGGTGAGCGCAAGGGCGAGCTGGTCAACATGGAACCGGACGGTCGCGGCCGCGTGCGCCTGGAGTACCGCATCCCGGCGCGCGGCCTGATCGGCTTCACCAACGAGTTCCTGAACCTGACCCGCGGCTCGGGCCTCATCAGCAACATCTTCGACAGCTACGAGCCGCACAAGGGCGACATCGGTGGCCGCAAGAACGGCGTTCTGATCTCCATGGACGACGGTGAAATCTTCACCTACGCCCTGGGCAAGCTCGACGACCGCGGCCGCATGTTCGTGAAGGCGAACGACCCGGTGTACGAAGGCATGATCGTCGGCATCCACAGCCGCGACAACGACCTCGTGGTCAACGCCACGCGCACCAAGCAGCTGACCAACTTCCGCGTCAGCGGCAAGGAAGACGCGATCAAGATCACGCCGCCCATCGACCTCACGCTGGAATACGGCGTCGAGTTCATCGAGGACGACGAGCTGGTCGAGATCACGCCCAAGAGCATCCGCCTGCGCAAGCGCTTCCTGAAGGAACATGAGCGCAAGCGCGCCAGCCGCGAAGCCTGATCCTGCGCCCCCGGCGCGGCGCGGCCTGACGCATGGCCGCGCCGTCGCATTGATGGTGCTGGTCACGCTCATGTGGGCGACGGCCGGCGTCGTCACCCGCCAGCTGGAGCGGGCCGCCAGCTTCGAGGTCACCTTCTGGCGCAGCTTCTTCACGCTGCTGGCGATGGTGCTGATCCTCGGCGTCCTACGCGGCCGCGGCCTCTGGCGCAGCCTGCGCGAAGGTGGGCTTCATCTCTGGGTTTCCGGCTTGTGCTGGAGCGTGATGTTCACCGCCTTCATGGTGGCGCTCACCCTGACCACGACGGCCAACGTGCTGGTCACACTGGCCACCGGACCGCTGCTGGCGGCCCTGGCCGCTCGCCTCTTCATCGGTCACCGTCTGCCACCGCGCACCTGGGCGGCCATCGCCGTGGCCGGCGCTGGCATCGCCTGGATGTATGGCGCGCTGATTGGCGACCAGGGCGCCCTGGCGGGCACGCTGGTGGCCCTGTGTGTGCCCATTGCGGGCGCCTGCCACTGGACGAACGTGCAGCAGGCGCATGCCAGCGGGGCCGAGGTCGATCTCCTGCCTGCCGTGCTCATCGGAGCGGCCGTGTCGGCGGCCTGCATGCTGCCGCTCGCGTGGCCGTTCACGGCCAGCGGACGGGACCTGGCGCTGCTGGGCTTCCTGGGCGTGTTCCAGCTCGCCATTCCCTGCATGCTGTCGATGGTCGCCGCAGGCGTGCTCAAGGCGCCCGAGGTGGCGCTGCTGGCCCTGCTGGAAGTGCTGTTCGGCATCGCGCTCGCCTGGGTCGGAGCGGGTGAGGTTCCGGCGTCGACGGTGTTCAGCGGCGGTCTGCTGGTGATCGGTGCGCTCGTGGCCAACGAATGGCTGGGGTGGCGCGCGGCTCGTCCACCAACCTGACCCGCGGGGCAGGCGCCCGGTGGCGAAAAAACTAAAAGGGGGCGTTACGCCCCCTTGGTGCTTGTGAGACCGGTGCCACGCACAAGGCGGGCCGAGGTCCCTGCCTCGGAACGCTCAGGGACGGGCGACCTTCCAGGCGCCGTTGAGCATGCCCTCGCCAGTGCGGTCGCCCGCCTTGGCATCCTTGGACCAGTAGTACAGCGGCCAGCCGTTGTAGGCCCACTGCTTGCTGCCGTCATCGCGCGTCACGATGGTGTAGCCTCCCATGGGCTTGGGGTTGGCGGGCGCCATCAGCGGCGGCCAGTTCGTGGCGCACTGGCCATTGCACATCGACTTGCCGCTGTTCTGCGCATCGCGGGCGAAGGTGTAGAGCGTCTTGCCGTTCGGGCCGATCAGCACGCCATCGACGGTGCGCGTGGGCGCATCGGGCGCGGGCGTGGTGGCACAGCCGGCCATCAACGCAGCGAGTGCGAGGGCGGGGACGCCGATCAGGGTGGTCTTTTTCATGGCAATCATGCGGTTCTCCTGGTTGAACGAAAGACAGCGGGACGAGTGTAGGAAGAGGGTCGGGGCCGGCCACGTAGGCGCAGGGCGAATTCGGTGTCGTGCCTCACAGCTGCCCATGGACGGTTTGCGCCAGGGCAAGCAGGCGTTCGCGGCCCAGGGGGGCGCTCAGTGCGTAGCCGAAGCCGTCGTCCACCCAGTAGAAGGTCGACAGTTGCGGGCCGGCTTCGAACCGGAAGGCGGCGCCCCTGGCTTCGGGTGTGTTGGCATCGAGTTGCCCAAGGTAGAGCGTCAGGCGCTGGCCCTCGGCGTTCTGGTACATGAACTGCGCCCGTGCACCTGCCGAACCCGGCAGCAGGCGGCCACCGACCAGCGCGTAGCCTTGCGACGCCAGATCCGGCAGCTTGAGCGGCCGATCCAGCCGTCGCGACAGCCATTGGACCAGGTGCTGTTCCTCGGAAGCGCCGACCTCCACCGGATGGCGCTTCTCGGGCGCGTAAAGGCTGTACGCCACGGCGGCTTCGCGGACGAAGCCATGCAAGGGCGGCGCCTGCACTCTGGCCATCCCGCGACCGCTGCTGCCATGCAGACCGCTGGTCCACCAGCCCGTGCCGAATGCCAGCACCACCGCAGCAGCCATGCCCATCCAGCGAAGAGCGAGCGCCTGCCGGCGCTTGCGTCGCAGCGCCGTTGCCAGCGCCAGGGCCGCTGCCTGCAGACCGGGGGGCGCGGGTTCGTCGAGCACATGCGCGTGCAATTGGCGCAACTGCTGACGCAGGCGTTCCCAGTTCTCATCGGAGGCGGGGTGCGACGGCGGGGAGGGTGGGCGGTTCATGGCGCGGGGCTGGCTCACTTGAGGCGGCGCAGGGCAGGCCGGCTGCCGCTGCCCGTGCGTTGCGGCGGTGCGCCGTCCATCAACTGGCGCAGCCGGTCGCGCGCGCGGGACAGGCGCGACATCACCGTCCCGAGGGGTACGCCGAGCACGCGGGCGATCTCGGCATAGGAGAGGTCTTCCAGCGCGGCCAGCAGCAGCACGGCGCGCTGCTCTTCCGGCAGCAGAAGCAGGCAGCGCTGAAGGTCGAGGTGGCCGTCAGGCGTGGCGACGCGGGCCGTCGGCTCTGCATCCAGCGTGTCGATGTCCTCGGCAGGCGTCGGCGTCCTGCGCACCTGACTGGCATGGAGGTTGTGCATGAGCGTGAACAGCCAGGCCCGCAGGTCGGTCCCCGGTGTCCACAGCGACCATTTGTGGCAGGCACGCTCCAGCGTGTCCTGCACCAGATCGTCCGCCGCCCAGGCGTCGCCCGTCAACGCCCGCGCGTAGCGTCGCAGTGCGGGGATGTGGCCGACGATGGCGTGGGAAGCGCTCATTGATTGGATGAACGCCTGGGCGTGGCGATTTATTCCACGCATCGCCAAAAAAACCGGGGCGGTCCGCTACAAGCGCCGTGGCCAGCATGCGCAGACTTCCGCGCAACAGGCAAAGAAAGGCGCCCTCTCCGACAGGCTCAGCGGTTGTGGGTCTTGAGCGCGCGCTCGACCTCGCGCTTGCCCTCGCGGTCCTTGATGGTGTCGCGCTTGTCGTGCTCGGCCTTGCCCTTGGCCAAGGCGATCTCGCATTTGACCTTGCCGGCCTTCCAGTGCAGGTTGAGCGGCACCAGGGTGTAGCCCTTCTGCTCCACCTTGC
This sequence comes from uncultured Pseudacidovorax sp., assembly GCF_913773995.1. GTDB lineage: Bacteria > Pseudomonadota > Gammaproteobacteria > Burkholderiales > Burkholderiaceae_C > Xenophilus. Next base: position 16,912 of record NZ_CAJYES010000018.1, on the reverse strand, counting down.
CGATCAGGCGCCGGATCTCTTCCTTGTGCAGCAGGAGCTTCTTGGTCCGGATGGCGTCGGGGTTGACGTGGGTCGACGCGCTCTTGAGCGGGTTGATCTGACAGCCGACGATGAACATCTCGCCGTCGCGGATCATCACGTAGCCGTCGGTCAGCTGCACCTTGCCCTCGCGCAGTGCCTTGACCTCCCAGCCCTCGAGCACCATGCCGGCCTCGTAACGTTCCTCGAAGAAATAGTTGAATGCCGCCTTCTTGTTGTCGGCGATGCGGGGGTTGGTGTTGTCCTGCTTTTTGTTGGCCATGTGGATTCCATTTGGGGGCGCATGGCATTCCTACAATCGGCTCGCACACACGTGCAGATTCTATGAAAAGTGTCCATAAGTCCGTCCTGATCTGGTACAGCGCCACCGAGATGTATGACCTGGTGACCGATGTGGCCCGCTATCCCGAGTTCCTTCCATGGTGTGACCGGGCCCAGGTGATCGAGCAGGACGATGCCGGCATGACCGCGGAAGTCGGCCTGGCGTTCGGCGGCATGCGCCAGAGCTCCACCACGCGCAACACGCATGTGCCCGGCCGCGAGGTGCAGCTCAAGCTCGTGAAGGGGCCGTTCTCGCAGTTGGAGGGCATCTGGAAGTTCGCCCCCGTCGGCCAGGAGGGCGAACGCGCCTGCCGCGTAACGCTGGACCTGAACTACGGCTTCGACAACTTCGCACTGCAGGCCCTGGTCGGCCCCGTCTTCGACAAAGTGGCCTCTTCGCTGGTCGAAGCTTTCGTCAAGCGGGCCGAGCAGGTCTACGGCGAGGGCGGTCCCGCCGCATGATCGGGGTCGTCGTGTGCTGGTCGATAGCGCCGCGACAGGTCGGCGAGCAGGCGATTCAGCTCGCAGAGGGATCCAGCGTCCGCCAGGCAGTGCAGGCGAGTGGCGTGTGCGAGCAGTGGCCGGCCTGGGCCGAAGAAGCGAGCCCCGGTGTGTGGGGGCGTGCTGTTGCGTGGGACGCGCCGGTTCACGACGGCGATCGGATCGAGTTGTGTCGCCCGTTGAAGGTCGATCCCAAGGTGGCGCGCAGGGAGCGCTTCCAGCGGCAGGGATCGCGAACGGCGGGGCTGTTCGCCAAGCGTCGTCAGGGCGCCAAGGCGGGCTATTGATTCGCGGGTGAGCGGGTCTGGCGGAGCGGCCAGCGAGTTAACGCTTTCACGCGGGCTTCAACGCGCCGCGCAATCGCTCTGGACGACACCCTGCAGCCGCCGCTGCTCGGCCGCACGTGCGCCATCATCCATGATCTCGCGCTCGCCTTGGCCATTGACCCGGGCGATCCGGATGCCGCTGTCCAGTGTGGCCAGGCCCTGACGGGCGCGTGCGCAGTTCTCCTGTTTGGCCTTGGCGGCCTTGGCTTCCGCCTCGGCCCGCTTGGCCTTTTCGGCGTCTTCGGCCTGGCGCGCCTTCTCTTCCAGAGCCTTGTCCACGCGAGGCGCGGATGCGGCAACTGCCGGCGTCGGCGCTGGCGCTGGCGCTGCAGGCGGAGGTACCGTGCTGCCGTTGGGGCGGCCAATGATGTTGCGCGCCGGAACGTCCGTGGGTGGCGGGCGGTCGCTGAACACCTTGCGGCCGTTGCCATCGATCCATTGCCACTGGGCTTGGGCGGCCAGCGGCAGTGCCAGCAAGGCCAACAGGACGCAGGTTGCGGGTCTCATCCGCCCAGTGTAGTGGCTGCCGTGGCAGCTCGTTACAATCCATCTTTTGGAGCTTCACCATGCGCCTTCTCGGCAAAGCGCTCACCTTCGACGATGTGTTGCTGGTGCCTGCGTTCTCCCAGGTCCTGCCCAAGGACGCCTCCCTCAAGACCCGCCTTTCCCGCAACATCGAGCTGAATCTTCCCCTGGTTTCGGCGGCGATGGACACCGTGACCGAAGCCCGCCTGGCGATCGCCATCGCCCAGGAAGGCGGCATCGGCATCGTGCACAAGAACCTCACCGCCCAGCAGCAGGCAGCCGAGGTGGCGAAGGTCAAGCGTTACGAATCCGGCGTGCTGCGCGACCCGGTCGTCATCACGCCGCAGCACACGGTGCTGCAAGTCCTGCAACTCTCGGAAGAGCTGGGCATTTCCGGATTCCCCGTGATCGATGGCGGCAAGGTCGTCGGCATCGTCACCGGCCGTGATCTGCGCTTCGAGACCCGCTACGACGTGCCGGTCACCGAGATCATGACGCCGCGCGCCAAGTTGATCACCGTGAGCGAAGGCACCTCCCCGGCCGAGGCGAAGGCGCTGCTCAACAAGCACAAGCTGGAGCGCTTGCTCGTGGTCGATGACGAGTTCGAGCTCAAGGGCCTGATCACCGTCAAGGACATCACCAAGCAGACGAGCTTTCCGAATGCCGCGCGCGATGCTGCCGGCCGGCTGCGCGTGGGCGCGGCGGTGGGGGTGGGCGACGGCACCGAAGAGCGGGTCGAGGCGCTGGTCAAGGCCGGTGTCGACGCCATCGTGGTGGACACCGCCCACGGCCACAGCAGGGGGGTGATCGAGCGCGTGCGTTGGGTCAAGCAGCACTATCCGCAGGTCGACGTGATCGGCGGCAACATCGCCACAGGTGCGGCCGCCAAGGCCCTGGCGGACGTGGGCGCGGATGCGGTCAAGGTGGGCATCGGACCAGGCTCCATCTGCACCACCCGGATCGTGGCGGGCGTGGGTGTGCCGCAGATCATGGCGATCGACAACGTGGCCACCGCGCTGGGCGGCACGATTCCGCTGATTGCCGACGGCGGCATCCGTTACTCGGGCGACATCGCCAAGGCCATCGCTGCGGGCGCGAGCACGGTCATGATGGGCGGCATGTTCGCCGGCACCGAAGAGGCGCCCGGCGAGGTCATCCTGTACCAGGGCCGCAGCTACAAGAGCTACCGGGGCATGGGTTCCATCGGAGCGATGCAGCAGGGCAGCGCGGACCGCTACTTCCAGGAGTCGAGCACCGGCAACCCCAATGCCGACAAGCTGGTGCCCGAGGGCATCGAAGGCCGCGTGCCGTACAAGGGCTCGATGATCTCCATCGTGTACCAGATGGCCGGCGGCCTGCGCGCGTCCATGGGCTATTGCGGCTGCGCCACCATCGAAGAGATGAAGGCGAATGCCGAGTTCGTGGAAATCACGGCAGCAGGCATCCGCGAAAGCCACGTCCACGATGTGCAGATCACCAAGGAAGCGCCCAACTATCGGGCCGAGTGATCCTCATCAGACTAAAAATGGCCAGATTCTTCTGGCCATTTTTTTATGCTGGACTAGAATATGGTCCGAATCGCCAACAGACGGGCCAGATTTCCGATGCACACCGTCCCCATCCACCAAGCCAAGAGCCAGTTGTCCGAACTGATCCGCGCCGTCGAAAACGGCGAAGAGGTCGTGCTGACGCGCCACGGCAAACGGGTGATCCGGCTGATCAAGGAGCCCGAGTCGGTGCAACCCAGCATCGAGGCGCGTCGGCAGGCCATCGTGGCGGAGTTGCAGGCCCTGCGCGCCAAGGTCGCCGCGACGGCCGCGGAGCAGGGTGGGGGCTTCGACCTGCTGTGGCAGCAGCACGAGGCCGCCCAGGCGGGGCGGACGGAGGCATGGGTGACGAGCGATGGCCCAGCAGCCGTGTACCCGGAGCGAGACGATGCTGGTCATTGACGCCTCTGCCTTCACGCGCTGGGCCTTCCCGGCCGAAGGCAGCGACCGCGTGTCGCAGGCGCTGATCCGCGTCATGACCGAAGAAGAGAGCGCGACCAGTGCCGCGACCTTTCCGCTGGACGTGCTCCATGCCACCGGCTGCGCGCTGGCCACCGGCCGCTTCACCACCGCCGTCCACCAGCATGTGCTGCGGCTGCTGAGCCGCTTGCCGGTGGCCCTGGCGCCCATGCGCATCTCGCCGCTGGAGTTCTGGACCTGGGCGCGGTCGCTGCAGCTCGGTCCACATGACGCGGCCTACCTCAAGCTGGCCGTCGACCTCAAGGCGCCGCTGGTGACCATGGCGCCCGCGCTGCACCGTGCCTGTCTTCAACTGGACCATCCCGTGATCACCGATCTCGCCTGAGACGGTGCTGAGCGGTCCCTGTCTTCATTCTTTCGGAGCCCTCCATGCAACACGACAAGATCCTCATCCTCGACTTCGGCTCGCAGGTCACGCAGCTGATTGCCCGCCGCGTGCGCGAAGCCCATGTGCTGAGCGAAGTGCATCCCTGCGACGTGACCGATGACTGGGTTCGTCAATACGCGGCCGATGGGTCGCTCAAGGGCGTGATCCTGTCCGGCAGCCATGCCAGCGTGTACGAGGAGAGCACCGACAAGGCGCCCCAGGCCGTCTTCGAGCTGGGCGTGCCGGTGCTGGGCATCTGCTACGGCATGCAGACCATGGCGCACCAGCTGGGCGGCAAGGTCGAGAGTGGCCACAAGCGCGAGTTCGGCTTCGCGTCCGTGCGTGCCCGCGGCCACACCGAGCTGCTGCGCGACATCGCCGACTTCACGACTGACGAAGGCCACGGCATGCTCAACGTCTGGATGAGCCACGGCGACAAGGTGAGCGAGCTGCCGCCCGGCTTCAAGCTGATGGCCAGCACCGACAGCTGCCCCATTGCCGGCATGGCCGACGAGGCGCGCAAGTTCTACGCCGTGCAGTTCCACCCCGAAGTCACGCACACGCAGCAGGGCAAGGCCATCCTCGAGCGCTTCGTGCTCGGCATCTGCCAGGCCCAGCCCGACTGGGTCATGAAGGATCACATCGCCGAGGCGGTGGAGGCCATCCGCCAGCAGGTCGGCGACGAAGAGGTGATCCTCGGCCTGTCGGGCGGTGTCGATTCGTCCGTGGCCGCGGCCCTGATCCACCGCGCCATCGGCGACCAGCTGACCTGCGTGTTCGTCGACCACGGCCTGCTGCGCCTGGACGAGGGCAAGATGGTGATGGAGATGTTTGCCGGCAAGCTGCATGCGCGCGTCATCCATGTCGACGCCAGCGAGCAGTTCCTCGGTCATCTGAAGGGCGTGAGCGACCCCGAGCAGAAGCGCAAGATCATCGGCCGTGAGTTCGTCGAGGTGTTCAAGGCCGAGGCCGCCAAGCTCAAGGCCGGCACCGGCGGCCACAAGGGCGCCACCTTTCTGGCCCAGGGCACCATCTATCCCGACGTGATCGAGTCCGGCGGCGCCAAGAGCAAGAAGGCCGTCACCATCAAGAGCCACCACAACGTGGGCGGCCTGCCCGAACAGCTGGGCCTGAAGCTGCTGGAGCCGCTGCGCGACCTGTTCAAGGACGAGGTGCGCGAACTGGGCGTGGCCCTGGGCCTGCCGCCCGAGATGGTGTACCGCCATCCCTTCCCGGGCCCAGGCCTGGGCGTGCGCATCCTGGGCGAGGTGAAGAAGGACTACGCCGACCTGCTGCGCCGAGCCGATGCCATCTTCATCGAGGAACTGCGCAACTTCCGCGACGAGTCGACAGGCAAGAGCTGGTACGACCTCACCAGCCAGGCCTTCACCGTCTTCCTGCCGGTCAAGAGCGTGGGCGTGATGGGCGATGGCCGCACCTACGACTACGTCGTGGCCCTGCGTGCCGTGCAGACCAGCGACTTCATGACCGCCGACTGGGCCGAGCTGCCCTATGCGCTGCTCAAGAAGGTGTCGAGCCGGATCATCAACGAGGTGCGTGGCATCAACCGCGTCACCTACGACGTGTCGAGCAAGCCGCCGGCGACGATCGAGTGGGAGTGAAACCGGGGTCCTCGGCAACGGTGCCCTTGCGCAGCGCCCAGTCGCTGCGCGATGCCTGAGGCGCTTCCCCAGCAGTCAACAAAAGATCCAGCTCACGGGACCCATGCTCGACGACATCAAGAAGACCCTCTGGGCCACGGCCGACAAGCTGCGCGCCAACATGGACGCGGCCGAATACAAGCACCTGGTGCTCGGCCTCATCTTCCTCAAGTACATCTCGGACACCTTCACCGCCCGCACTGCCGAGCTGGCCGCGCGTCTGCGTGACCCCGACGACGAATATTTCTACGCCGACGCCAGCGACGAAGACATTGCCGCCGAACTGGAAGACCGCGACTACTACACCTCGGCCAACGTGTTCTGGGTGCCCGAAGCCGCCCGATGGGAGGCCATCCGCGCCGCCGCCAAGCAGCCCGCCATCGGCAAGCACATCGACGACGCCCTGGGTCTGATCGAAGCCGAGAACCCCAAGCTCAAAGGCATCCTCGACAAGCGCTATGCCCGCGCGCAGTTGCCCAGCGGCAAGCTGGGCGAATTGGTGGACCTGGTTTCGACCATCGGCTTCGGCACCGACCCCGCCGTGGCCCGCGACGTGCTGGGGCAGGTGTACGAATACTTCCTGGGCATGTTCGCCAGCGCCGAAGGCAAGCGGGGCGGGCAGTTCTACACGCCCGCCAGCATCGTCAAGACCCTGGTGGCCGTGCTGGCCCCGCACCAAGGCAAGGTGTACGACCCCTGCTGCGGCTCGGGCGGCATGTTCGTTCAGAGCGAGAAGTTCATTGAAGCCCACGGTGGCAGAAAAGGCGACGTGTCCATCTACGGGCAGGAGGCCAACCCCACCACCTGGCGCCTGGCGGCGATGAACCTGGCCATTCGCGGCATCGACTTCAACCTGGGCCGCGAGCCCGCCGACACCTTCACCCACAACCAGCACCCCGACCTGCGGGCCGACTACATCCTGGCCAACCCGCCGTTCAACATCAGCGACTGGTGGCACGGCAGCCTGGAAGGCGATGCCCGCTGGCAGTACGGCGACCCGCCGCAGGGCAATGCCAACTACGCCTGGCTGCAGCACATGCTGCACCACATGAAGCCCACCGGCCGCGCCGGCATCGTGCTGGCCAATGGCTCGATGTCCAGCAGCCAGAACAACGAAGGCGTGATCCGCGCCGCCATGGTCGATGCCGACGTGGTCGAGGTCATGGTGGCCCTGCCGGGGCAGCTGTTCTTCAACACCCAGATCCCGGCCTGTCTGTGGTTTCTGGCCAAGCAGAAGCAGCGCAAGGGCGAAGTGCTGTTCATCGACGCCCGCAAGCTCGGCAAGATGATTTCACGCGTGCAGGCCGAGCTGGACGATGCCGCCATTGCCCGCATTGCCGAGACCGTCGCCGCCTGGCGTGGCGAGGTGGAGGAGGGCGCCACCATCACCACCTATGCCGACGTGCCGGGCTTCTGCCGCAGCGTGCCCCTGGCCGAAATTGCCCAGCACGGCCATGTGCTGACTCCGGGCCGCTATGTGGGCGCCGAAGAAGTGGAAGACGACGACGAGGCCTTTGCCGAGAAGATGCAGAAGCTCACCGAGAAGTTGGGCGAGCAGATGGCGAAGGGGGCAGAGCTGGATGCGCTGATTCGGCAGAAGCTGAGGGGGCTGGGGTATGAGTTCTGAACGGCCGCTTGAATCCAGGACAGGCGGTCGTGCGGCGACGACTGGAGTGATTCCCGGGGATTTCGCGATCTCTGTCGGTAATCCAGGAACCGCTCTTGCTGAGGGTTGGACATGGACTTTGTTGACGGATGTTGCGCGCTTAGAAACTGGACACACCCCTAGCCGTAAGCACCCCGAGTATTGGGGCGGAAATGTGCCTTGGGTTGGAATTCGGGACGCTACTGGTAACCATGGGCAAACCATCCGTAAGACAGCCCAGTACACCAATGAGCTTGGTATCCGCAATTCGTCCGCGCGCATCCTGCCGGCCCATACCGTCTGCCTGTCTCGCACAGCATCGGTGGGCTATGTTGTGGTCATGGGTGTCCCCATGGCGACTAGCCAGGACTTCGTCAACTGGGTCTGTGGGCCGGAGCTTGACTACCGCTTCCTCAAGTACATCCTGTTGGGCGAGCGGAGCAGTTTCTTGCGCTTCGCGTCAGGGACCACTCACCAGACCATTTATTTCCCCGAGGTCAAAGCCTTTCACGCAGCTTTGCCGGACTTAGATACTCAGCGAGCAGTGGCCGACGTGTTGTCGGCATTGGACGACCGCATCACCCTCCTGCACGATACCAACGCCACCCTCGAAGCCATCGCCCAGGCGCTGTTCAAGTCATGGTTCGTCGATTTCGACCCCGTGCGCGCCAAGATGGCAGGCCGCGCCCCCGAAGGCATGGACGAGGCCACGGCCGGGCTGTTCCCTGATGCGTTGGAAGAAATGGATTTGCAGGTTGTGCCGGAGGGGTGGCGCTATCGCAGCCTTAAAGAAGTTGTGGAAATTTTTGACTCTAAGCGCGTGCCATTGTCCGGCGCAGAGCGATTAAAGCGACGAGGACCGTATCCGTACTACGGCGCAGCTGCGCTGATGGACCATGTTGATGATTACCTCTTCAACGGCGTCTATCTGCTGACGGGAGAGGACGGTTCAGTTGCAGACGAAGCGGGCTTTCCAATCACACAGTATGTGTGGGGAAAGTTCTGGGTTAACAACCATGCTCATGTATTGCAAGGGCGCAATGGCGTGGCCACTGAACACGTGATGTTGTCGCTCCGGCATACGAATATCCAACCGTTCATTACTGGTGCTGTTCAGGCAAAGCTGAGTCAGTCAAACATGTGGCGCATCCAGTTTTTGTTGCCGCCGCCTTCGATTTGCGTGGCTTTTGGGGAGATGCTGCGACCGTTATTCACACGGGTGCGTCACAACTCCGATATGGTGCAGACCCTCTCCAATCTACGCGATACATTGCTCCCCCGCCTGATCTCCGGCCAGCTCCGCCTGCCCGAAGCCCGAGGTCAACTAGAAGAAGCCCTCGCCTGAAATTCCCGCTCGGCAAATTCGAACGCATACCCCAGCGCCAGGCTTGAGCCAGCGAGGCCGGCGAGTTCACGCCCTGGCAAGCGCAGGCCGACAACCTCATGCTGCTGGCCGAAGCCTTGAGTCTCCGTGAACTGGAGATCCGGACCGATGCCGCAGAGGTGGGCGCGCGCAAGGTGATCTGGCCGGCCGAAGCCTTCCGCACGAGCACATGGCCGCGCGCTGGAGTCCTTGGGCGTGTCTCACGTCTGGCGGGCCCCTGATCAAGTCATTGCGTTGAACTGGATGACCACCTGCTTTCATCCTTGCTCCAGCCATTAAAGAGCGCTTTAATGCCCCGAGCAATCATTCAAGCGGGCTTTCACACGATGCGCAGCACAGGCGCCTACGCCATGTCCACGACCCTGGGCGAATCCGTCCGGGCATTCGTGCCGCATGCGCTGCCGCCTGGCAACCCGCCCTTGGCGCCGGACGCTTTCGCCGGGTTCAACCACGCGGCCGAGTTGGCGTTGGCGCGGCTGTCGGGGGTGTCGGGTCTGGCGCCTTCCGTGGACTGGCTGCTCTACAGCGCCATCCGTAAGGAGGCCTTGCTGACTTCTCAGATCGAGGGCACGCAGGCCACGCTGGTGGATCTGTTCGACGACGAGGCAGGGCTTGCCATCAGCAACACCGACGACGTCGAAGAAGTCACCAACTACCTGCGTGCCTTCCGTCTGGTTCAGGGGCAGTTGCGCGACCCCCAAGGCTTGCCCATCAGCGTGCGCCTGCTGTGCGACGCGCACCGCCTGCTGCTGGACGGTGTGCGGGGCGCAGGCAAGCAGCCGGGCGAACTGCGCCGCTCGCAGAACTGGATCGGTGGCACGCGCCCCGGCAATGCGGCGTTTGTGCCGCCCCCACCGGAGCAGGTGCCCGGCCTGCTGGCCGACATGGAACGCTTCATCCATGGCGTGGATTCCGGCTTGCCGCCCTTGGTGAAGGTGGCCCTGGTGCATGCCCAGTTCGAAATCATTCACCCATTTCTGGACGGCAATGGGCGCATCGGACGGCTGCTGATCGCCGCCTTGCTGGAGCACTGGGGGCTGCTGCCCGAGCCGCTGATGTACCTCAGCGGCTACCTCAAGCAGCACCAGACCGACTACTACCGCCGTCTGTCCGCCATCCGCACCGATGGCGACTGGGAGGGCTGGCTGGCCTTCTTTCTGGAGGGAGTGGCCAGTGCCGCCGCTGAAGCCGAACGGGGCGTGGTCGCTCTTGCGAGCTTGATCGCGGCGGACAGGCGCCGCCTGCTGGCCGCGCCCAAGGCCGGCCCGGCCAGCTACCGCCTGTTCGAGATGCTGCCCATGATGCCGCGCTTCACCATCGAGCGCGCGCGGCAGGCATTGGGCACCACCTTTCCTACGGCCACCGCGGCGGTAAAGGTGTTGGAAGAACTGGGCATCGTGACGGAATTGACGGGCCAGAAGACGAACCGCAGCTTCAGCTACCAACCCTATGTGGCGCTGCTGGCGCTTTGACCAGGTACAGGGCAGGGCATGACCGAAGATCAACTCGAACAGGAAGCGCTCAGCTGGCTCGTGGAGGTCGGCTACACCCACCTGAGCGGCCACGACATCGCTCCCGATGGCCCGGCGCCGGCGCGCGACAACTTCCGCCAGGTGCTGCTGGCCCAACGCCTGCGCGATGCCATCGCCCGTCTGAACCCGCACCTTCCCGTCGCGGCGCGCGAAGACGCCTTCAGGCAGGTGCAAGACCTGGGCACCCCGGTGCTGCTGTCGGCCAACCTGCACTTCCACCGGCTGCTGGTGGGCGGCGTGCCCGTGCAGTACCAGCAGGATGGCGAGACGCGAGGCGACTTCGTGCGCCTGGTGGACTGGGGCGATGCAGCGGCCAACGAATGGCTGGCCATCAACCAGTTCTCGCTCAAGGGACCGCACCACACCCGCCGCCCCGACATCATCCTGTTCCTCAACGGCCTGCCCGTGGTGCTGCTGGAGCTGAAGAACCCGGCCGATGAGAAGGCCAACATCTGGAAGGCCTACGAGCAGATCCAGACGTACAAGGCGCAGATCCCCGACGTATTCCAGTACAACGAGGTGCTGGTGGTGTCGGACGGCTCCGAGGCGCTGATGGGCTCGCTCTCCAGCGATGCCGAGCGCTACATGGCCTGGCGCACCATCGACGGTGTCACGCTCGACCCGCTGGGCCAGTTCAACGAATTGGAGACCCTGGTGCGCGGTGCGCTGGCACCGGCCTGCCTGCTGGATTACCTGCGCTACTTCGTGCTGTTCGAGGACGACGGCGGGCTGATCAAGAAGATCGCCGGCTACCACCAGTTCCACGCCGTGCGCGCGGCCATCGAGCAGGTGGTGGCCGCGTCCCGTCCGGGCGGTTCGCACAAGGGCGGGGTGGTGTGGCACACCCAGGGCAGCGGCAAGAGCATCACCATGACCTGCTTTGCCGCACGGGTGATGCAAGAGCCCGCCATGCAGAACCCGACCATCGTGGTCATCACCGACCGCAACGATCTGGACGGCCAGCTCTTCGGTGTGTTCAGCCTGGCGCAAGACCTGCTGCGCGAGCAGCCCGTGCAGGTGGAGTCGCGGCAGGACCTGCGCGCCAAGCTCGCCAACCGACCCTCGGGCGGCATCGTGTTCGCCACCATCCAGAAGTTCATGCCGGGCGAGGATGAGGACGCCTTCCCGGTGCTATCGGGCCGCAGCAACATCGTCGTGATCGCCGACGAAGCGCATCGCACGCAGTACGGCTTCGAGGCGAAGCTCAAGACCGTCAAGCGCAAGGCGGACCCGCCGGAGGGCGCAGCGACTGCTCTGACCACGGGTGACGAAGTCAGTTCGGCCCTGCCTGCCAACTTTGTTCCGCCGGCGTACGAGGTCAAACACAAATACCAGGCCGGCTACGCCCAGCACCTGCGCGACGCCTTGCCCAATGCCACCTTCGTGGCCTTCACCGGCACGCCCGTGTCCAGCGAAGACCGCGACACGCGCGCCGTGTTCGGCGACTACATCCATGTCTATGACATGCAGCAGGCCAAGGAAGATGGCGCCACCGTGGCCATCTACTACGAGAGCCGCCTGGCCAAGCTCAGCCTGAAGGAAGACCAACTGCCGCACCTCGACGAAGAGGTGGACGAGCTGGCCGAAGATGAAGAAGAGAGCGCCCAGGCCAGGCTCAAGAGCCGCTGGGCCGCGCTGGAAAAAGTGGTGGGCGCCGAGCCCCGCGTGGCCGCCGTGGCGGCGGACCTGGTCAGGCACTTCGAAGAGCGCAACAAGGCGCAGAACGGCAAGGCCATGGTCGTGGCCATGAGCCGCGACATCTGCGTTCATCTGTACGACGAGATCATCCGGTTGCGCCCCGACTGGCACGACGCGGATCCGGAGAAGGGCGCCGTCAAGATCGTGATGACGGGTTCGGCCAGTGACAAGGCCCTGCTGCGCCAGCACATCTACAACGGCCAGGTCAGGAAGCGGCTGGAGAAGCGCTTCAAGGACCCGGTGGACCCGCTGCGCCTAGTGATCGTGCGCGATATGTGGCTGACCGGCTTCGACGCCCCTTGCGTGCACACCCTGTATGTGGACAAGCCCATGAAGGGCCACAACCTCATGCAGGCCATCGCCCGCGTGAACCGCGTGTTCAAGGACAAGCAGGGCGGCCTCGTGGTCGATTACATCGGCATCGGCAACGAGCTCAAGGCCGCGATGAAGGAGTACACGGCCAGCAAGGGCCGGGGCAAGCCCACGGTGGACGCCCACGAGGCCTACGCCGTGCTGGAGGAAAAGCTCGACGTGCTTCGCGCCATGCTGCACGGCTTCGACTACAGCGGCTTTCTCACGGGCGGACACAAGGTGCTGGCCGGCGCGGCCAACCACGTGCTGGGCTTGAAGGGAGAAGGACAGCGCGACGGCAAGAAGCGCTTCGCCGACACGGCCTTGGCCCTGAGCAAGGCCTTCACCCTGTGCTGCACGCTGGACGAAGCCATGGCCGTGCGCGAAGAAGTGGCCTTCATGCAGGCGGTGAAGGTGATCCTGACCAAGAAGGACATCACCCAGCAGAAGAAGACCGATGAGCAACGCGAGCTGGCCATCCGTCAGATCATCGGCTCGGCCGTAGTGTCCGACAGCGTGGTGGACATCTTCGATGCGGTGGGCCTGGACAAGCCCAACATCGGCCTGCTGGACGACGAGTTCCTGGCCCAGGTGAAGAACCTGCCCGAGCGCAACCTGGCGGTGGAACTGCTGGAGCGCCTGCTGGAAGGCGAAATCAAGAGCCGCTTTGCCACCAACGTGGTGCAGGAGCGCAAGTTCTCCGAACTGCTGGGCAACGTGATCAGGCGCTACCAGAACCGATCCATCGAAACCGCGCAGGTGATGGAGGAGCTGGTGGAGATGGCCAGGAAGTTCCGTGAGGCGGCCTCACGCGGCGAGAGCCTGGGCCTGAGCGATGACGAGGTGAAGTTCTACGACGCGCTGCTCCTCAACGAATCGGCTGCGCGCGAACTGAGCGACGAGACGCTGAAGAAGATCGCCCATGAGCTGACCGAAAGCCTGCGCCAGAACATCAGCGTGGACTGGGCACACCGCGAGAGCGTCCGGGCCAGGTTGCGGCTGATGGTCAAGCGGATATTGCGCAAGTACAAGTACCCGCCCGACCTGGCCGATTCGGCGGTGGAGCTGGTGCTGGAGCAGGCTGAGAGGATTGGGGAGGAGTGGGTTCGGTAGCGCCCTGACAGAAGGCGGCGTCAGTACCGCCTTTGGCTGTTAGGAGGGTAGCGGGGCAAGGCGTCAAACAAAAAAGCCGTCTTTGAGATTTCATTCTCAATAGAATGCCGTCCGCCATGCGCCTGCTTGCCGTTCTCCGCCTCCTGCTGATTGCCGTGTTGTTCAACACGGCCGTGGGCCATGGGCTGCATGAGGGCGTGCATCTGCGGGAGGGCGGTGCCGCGCTGTCCTCGGCCGCCGACCTGGGCGATGCCGATGAACCCGGCGAGGCCAGGACCGACGCCGTCTGTGCCTGGTGCCATCTCGGGGCGCAACTGGCCAGTGCGATCTGGCCGCCTCCGGCCATCCTGGGCGTGGCCGTTGTCGGCACGGCGCAGCCGCTGCTGCGCATTCACCCGCCCAGGCCGGCGCCGAACGCCTGGCGTTACAGCGCACGCGATCCACCCGTGCGGGGCTGATCGCTCTTCGCGCCATTGCCCGCTCGCTCCCCCGGCCATCGGCCGGGCGGCGGAGCTGGGTCGTCCTGGCTTCTCACTTTCCTGTTCCCGGCGTTCGGCTGTCCTGCCCGACGTCTCGTTGCGCGCCTTTCCGCTTTGCTTGCGGCGGCCGCGATCCTTTTTTTCCGCCATGCATTCGCACTTTCCTTTCGCCGCCGCCCGTCGTGCGCCTGTCTTCCCTGTTTCGCCGTCGCGCGCCCTGAGGCCTGTCGCAGCGGCTCTGGCCCTGCTGGGCCTGGGCGCGGCGCATGCGCAGGTCTCCACTGGCCCCGCCGTGGGCGAACTCGACGCGGTCGAGGTGGTCGGCCGCACCGAGTCCGGCGCCTACCACGCCGACGAAGCGGCGGGCGCCAAGACCGAGCTGCCCTTGCGCGAGCTGCCGCAGTCCGTGCGCATCGTCACCCGCCAGGCCATCGACGATCTGGGCGCCACCAAGCTGGACGACGTGCTCGACTACGTGGGCGGCGTCTCGCGCCAGAACAACTTCGGCGGGCTGTGGGACAACATCGCCATCCGTGGCCTGCCCGGCAACGAGAACACGGGCATGGCGACGCTGCTCAACGGCTTCTCTTCCAACCGCGGCTTCAATGCGCCGCGCGATCTGGCCGGGGTGGAGCGCATCGAGTTCCTCAAGGGAACGGCCGCCTCGCTGTATGGCAGCAGCGAGCCCGGCGGCACGCTCAACATCGTGTCCAAGCGGCCGCTGTGGAAGCCTGCCCATGCGGTCGAAGGCTATGTGGGCAGCTACGGCCTGCGCCGCGGCGCCTTCGACATCACCGGGCCGCTCACCGACCGCTTTGCATACCGGCTGAACGTGGCGGTGGAAGACCGCGACAGCTTCCGCGACGTCGTGCAGGCGCGCCGCGAGGTGCTGGCGCCGGCCTTCACCTGGAAGCTGGGCCGCGACACGGTGTTGGAGTACGTGGGCGAGTACCTGCGCCACCGCACGCCGCTGGACCGTGGCGTGGTGGCGGTCGACAACCGGCTGGGCGTCATCCCGCGCAGCCGCTTCCTGGGCGAGCCGGCCGATGGCGACGTGACCGTGCGCAACAGCACCCATCAGCTGATGCTGACCCACGAATGGAGTGCGGACTGGCGCAGCCGCATCGGCCTGTCGTATCGCGGCACCGGCATCGAAGGCTTCTCGACCGAGCCGACGGCCTTGCGCAGCGATGGCACGCTGACCCGCCAGCGGCGCTTCCGCGATTACGACTCGAACGACCTGGCCCTGCAGGCCGAACTGCAGGGAACGGTACGCACGGGCGCGGTGGAGCACGAACTGCTGTTCGGGCTGGAGCGCTACCGCTTCGACATGGACACCCTGATGCTGCGCGCCAATCCGAGCGCCGCACGACCCTACGCGATCAACATCTTCGCCCCGGTGTACGGGCAGGTGCCGCCGGTGCCCACGGCCAACACCGACACGCTGGAGCACCAGCGCAACACCGCCGTCTATGTGCAGGACGCCATCCGGCTGGCGCCGCAATGGCGCCTGGTGGCCGGCCTGCGCGCCGATCGCTACGACCAGTCGCTGCTCAACCGCCGCACGGGGCTGACAACCGCCCAGACGCCGAGCGCGACCTCGCCGCGCGTCGGCCTCGCCTGGCTGCCGTCGCCGCAGTGGACGGTCTATGCCAACGTCGGCCGCTCCTTCCGGCCCAACACCGGCACCGACGTGGCCTCGCGCGCCTTCGAGCCCGAGACGGGCCGCGCCGCCGAACTGGGCGCCAAGTGGGAAAGCGAAGACAGGCGCATGGGCGCGACGGCCGCGCTGTTCGACATCCGCAAGCGCAACGTGCTGACCAATGATCCGGTGAACACCGGCTTCTCGGTGGCGGCGGGCGAGATCCGCAGCCGCGGCCTCGAGTTCGACTTCACCGGCCAGGTGAGCCGCCACTGGCGCCTCAATGCCAGCCTGGTGCTGAGCGATGTGGAGGTCACGCGCGACAACACGCTGGAGGTGGGCGGTCGCCTGCTCAACGTGCCCAAGGTCAACGGCAGCGTGCTGGCGGTCTACGAGGACGCCTTGGCCAATGGGCAGCGCTATGGCATCGGCGGCGGGCTGACCCATGTCGGCCGCCGGCTGGGCCAAGCGCGCACCCAGGCCGAGGCCAATGCCGGCGCACCGGCATTCGAGCTGCCGAGCTACACCACCGCCAAGCTGGTGGCCTACTGGCGCCTCAACCCGCGCCTGCGCCTGACGCTGGACGTGGACAACCTGTTCGACACCACCTACTACAGCAGCTCGTACAGCCGCGTGTGGGTGACGCCGGGCGCGGCACGCTCGGTCACCGTCGGGCTGCAGGCCAAGTTCTGACCCTGCCAAGGCCACCCGCAGCCGCGCCGAGGCGGGTGGCCCTGATGGACACGCGACACGCATCAACGAGATCGGAATCCCCCCTTTGCCCGACACATCCTCTTTCGACACCACCACCGGCGCCGTCCCTGTCCGTCGCCGGCGTCTGCTGCAGACCGGCGCTGTGATGGCAGCCGCTGCCTGGACGGCGCAGGCCACCGCTGCCCAGCCCGAACGGCCGTTGCAGATCGTCGGCCCGTGGGAACTGGCCGGCCTGGCACCCGCCAAGAGCGGCCACGTGTTCACCCGGCTGCAGATCACCGAGACACTGACCGATGCGCAGGACGACGGCACCCCGCTGCCCGGACTGGCCGAGCGCTGGACGGTGTCGGCCGACGGTCGCACCTGGCGTTTCGTGCTGCGGCCGCGGGCGCGCTTCCATGACGGCACCGCGGTCGATGCGGCGGCCGTGGTGCGCTGCCTGAAGCTGGCCTGTACCCCGCCGGCGATGCTGAGCCTGGCGCCGGTGGACGCCATCGAGGTGGATGACGAGCGCACCGTGCGCATCCGCCTGGCACGTCCGCATGGCGGCCTGGCCTCGCTGCTGGCGCACAGCAGCACCCTGGTCC
>NZ_CAJYES010000017.1 GCF_913773995.1 uncultured Pseudacidovorax sp. | reverse complement strand
CGACCAGTGTGCGGCCAGGGCGTCCATGCGGGGCAGGCCGACCCAGTGCGGCTCCAGGCCCGGCAGCGAGGCTTCGACCACCCGGCCCAGGGCATCGAGCACGCGCACGGCGTTGGCGCTCCAGCGGCGGCAGGGCGCGGCGGTGGCGTCCAGCGCCTGGCGAAAGCGCGCGTCACGGACGGTGAAGTACTGGGCGCCGGTGTCGAAGCTGCCGGTGCGGCTGTCCAGGCTGGCCAGCCGCCCGCCGGGCGTGGACGCCTGCTCGAACACCGCCACTTCCAGGCCGGCCTGCACCAGCGTGCGCGCCGCCGCGAGGCCGGCGATGCCGGCGCCCACGATGGCGATGCGGCGGGGTTGGGACTCGGGGCGGGCGGCGTCGGTGAGGGGCATGGCGGCGGGTGGGCGGGCAGCGGGATGGTCGTGCGACTCTAACCGCACCGCAGACGCCCCATGCTGCGCCAACGCAGGGCGACCGGGTTTGTCCCCGGTACGGTCGGGCCGCCGGCCAGTGGCCTCGCCTTCAGCGGCCGCGGTGTTGCGTCAGCAGGGCCTCGCGCGTGCCCGCATGCTCGAACTGCGACAGCCACCACTGCAGCGCCAGGCCCGGCTGGGCGGCACTGCGCACGCGCCATGCGGCATGCATGTTGGTGGTGGGGGCGGCGCGTTCGGTGGGGAGCGCAACCAGGTGCCCGGCCTCCACATAGGGCCGGGCCATCGGCTCCGGCAGGAAGCCGGCACCCAGCCCGTGCAGCTGGGCATGCAGCTTGGCCTGCATGGTGGGCACGGTGAGCACGTCTTGCCCGGCCAGCAGGTTGACGTTCATGCCTTGCGACAGCCGCGCCGAATCGGCGGCGGCGACGGCGCGATGCTGGCGCATCATGGCCTCGGTGACGGGCAGGCTAGTGCGCGTAAGCGGATGGTTCGGTGCCACGGCATAGACGAAGGACAGCTGACCCAGCACACAGCTGCGGATGCCGGTGCCGGTGAAGCCCAGCCCGTCCGCGTCGAGCACCGAGCCGATGGCCAGGTCGGCCTGGCCGCTGGTCAGCGCCTCGATGGTCCCCAGCAGGGTCTCGTCGCGCAGCTTCAGCCGCGTGGGTGGCGCCAGGGCATAGAAGGCGCCCACCAGGTCGTAGAGCGGGTCGCGGGCGATCACGCTGTCGATGGCGATGGTCAGCTGAGGTTCCCAGCCCGTGGCGATGCGGCGCACGCGGTTCGCCACCGCGTCGATCTCGCCCAACAGCCGCACCGCATCGCGCAGCAGTTCGCGGCCCGCCTCGGTCAGTTTGGCCTGGCGGGCGCTGCGGTCGAACAGCAGCACGTCCAGCGCGTCCTCGATCTGCCGCACGCGGTAGGTGAGGGCCGAAGGCACCAGGCCCAGGCTGCGCGCCGCCGCGGCGAAGCTGCCGCGGTCGACCACGGTCTGCAGCATGGCCAGGGCGTCGGGGGTGAGGACTTCGCGGGCAGTGGGCATGCCCGGATTGTCATTCAGAAATTTTGAATGGAGTCTTCAATGCGCTGCGATTTCAAGCCGGGCGGAGCGGCCTAAAGTTCATTCCATCGCGGCGCAGTTCGGTGCCGCCTACCGGGAAGGCCAGCGCAACAGGCGCCACCGCCAGCCCCATTCGAAGGAGTTCAACATCATGCTGCAGATCCGCAAGTCCCAGGAACGTGGCTATGCCGACCATGGCTGGCTCAAGTCCTTTCACAGCTTCTCGTTCGCCGGCTACTACGACCCCGCCTTCATGGGCTGGGGCAACCTGCGGGTGATCAACGAGGACCGCGTGGCCGCCGGCGCCGGCTTCGGCACCCACGGCCACCGCGACATGGAGATCATCAGCTACGTGCTCGACGGCGAGCTGGCCCACAAGGACAGCATGGGCAACGTCGAATCCATCCCGCCCGGCGACGTGCAGCGCATGAGCGCCGGTCGGGGGGTGATGCACAGCGAGTTCAACCACAAGGCTGACCAGACCACGCACTTCCTGCAGATCTGGATCGAGCCGAACGTGCGCGGCATCCCGCCGGGCTATGAGCAGAAGCCGGTCGACGTGGCCGACAAGCGCGGCAAGCTGGCCCTGGTGGCGGCGCCCGAAGGCGAAGCCGCCGCCGTGAGCATGCATGCCGACGCGCGGCTCTATGCCGGCCTGTTCGACGGCGGTGAGACGGCCGAGCTCAAGCTCGACCCGGCCCGCAAGGCCTATGTGCACCTGATCCGCGGTGCGCTGGAGGTCAACGGCCAGCGCCTTCAGGGCGGCGATGCGGCGATGATCGCGGCCGAGTCGCAGCTGAGCCTGGCCGGCGGCCGGGACGCCGAGGTGCTGGTGTTCGACCTGGCGCCTTGATCGCAGAATGAGACGGCCCGCCCTGTGCGGGCCGTTTCTTCATCGATTCCCTTCGCGGTGCCATCCGTCATGCGGCGGCATCGTTCATTGCTTCCAATCTGTCCAAACCGATTTTTCAACGCAAGGAGCTACTTCCATGGCCATCACCCAGACCTCCAACACCACCCCGACCCAGGACGCCGCGGCCCTGGTCGGCCGCGTGCTCATCGCACTGCTGTTCCTGCCCGCCGGCTGGAGCAAGCTCACCGGCTTTGCCGGCACCGTCGGCTATTTCGGCAAGATCGGCGTGCCCATGCCCGAGGTGGCAGCGGTGATCGCCGTGGTGGTCGAACTGCTGGTCTGTCTGCTCTTCCTGGTCGGCTTCAAGACGCGCCTGATGGCCATCATCCTGGCCGTGTTCACCGTCGCCACCGCCTTCCTGGGCCATGCCTTCTGGAACGTGCCCCCCGAAATGGTGATGGCCCAGAAGACCAACTTCTTCAAGAACTTCGCCATTGCCGGCGGCTTCCTGGCCTTCTTTGCCTTCGGCCCCGGCCGTTTCAGCATCGACAAGAAGTGATGCCCGCGGGCCGCGGTGCTGGCGCCACGGCCCATCTTTTTCAATTCCTTTTCTGAACCTGGAACTCCCATGACCGACATCGCCATCGTCTACCACTCCGGCTACGGCCACACCCAGCGCGTCGCCCAGGCCGTCGCAGAAGGCGCCAATGCCGCCGTGATCGCCATCGACGCGGATGGCAACCTGCCCGAAGGCGGCTGGGAAACGCTGGCTGCGGCCAAGCTGATCGTCTTCGGCGCGCCGACCTACATGGGCGCCCCCAGCTGGCAGTTCAAGAAGTTCGCCGACGCTTCCTCCAAGGTCTGGTTCGTCCAGGGCTGGAAGGACAAGCTCTTCGCCGGCTTCACCAACAGCGCCACCATGAACGGCGACAAGTTCGCCACCATCGCCTACTTCTGGCAGCTGGCCATGCAGCATGGCGGCCTGTGGGCTGGCCTGGGCATCGTGCCGAGCAACAAGAAGGAATCCAGCCGCGACTCGCTCAACTACGTCGGTGGCTTCGGTGGCCTGATGACCACCTCGCCCGCGGACGCCAGCCCCGCCGAGATCCCGGCTGGCGACCTGCAGACCGCCCGCGCCTTCGGCGAGCGCCTGCAAGGCGCGTTGAAGCTGCTGGCCTGATCCTTCTTCATCCCCTGCACGCCAACTGAACCGGAGAGCCGCCATGTCCGACCTTCTCACGCTCCATCCGCATGCCAAGGATCTGGGCGGCGGCTTCCAGGTTCGCCGCGTGCTGCCGGCCGCGCAACGCCGCGCGGTCGGCCCCTTCGTCTTCTTCGACCATTTCGGTCCGGCTACCGAGACGCCGGAGGACCAGCACGACGTGCGGCCCCACCCGCACATCGGCCTCGCCACGGTCACCTATCTGTTCGAGGGCGCGATGATGCACCGCGACAGCCTGGGCACCGAACAGGAGATCCGCCCCGGCGCCATCAACTGGATGACCGCGGGCCGCGGCATCGTGCATTCCGAGCGCAAGCCCGAGGCGCTCAAGACCGAGACCTACGTCAACCACGGCCTGCAGCTGTGGTGCGCGCTGCCCCGCGAGCATGAGGAGGTCGAACCCAGCTTCTCGCACACGGCCGTCGCGGACATCCCGGCAACCGTGGTGGACGGCGTGCCCGTCCGCGTGCTGGTGGGCGAGGCCTTCGGCCTGCGCTCGCCGGTGCCCACCTTGATGCCCACGCTCTATCTGGACATCGCCCTGCCGGCCGGCGGTGCCTTCACGCTGCCGCCGCTCGCGCCGCAGATGGCCATCTATGCCGTCGACGGCGACGTGCTGCTGGACGGCGAGCCGCTGCCGCAGCACACCATGGGCGTGCTGCCCGACGAGGATGCCGCCGCGGGCGAGCGAACCTCGGTGCGCATCACGGCCGACGGTGCCCGGCGCCTGGTGGTGGTGGGCGGTGCACCGCTCGACGGCCCGCGCTTCATGAGCTGGAACTTCGTCTCCAGCAGTCGCGAGCGCATCCTGCAGGCCGGTGCGGACTGGGAGGCGCAGCGCATGGGCCATGTGCCTGGCGAGACGGAGTTCATCCCCTTGCCGGACCATCCCTTCAAGACGCAATCGCAGACGAGTGCGGCGGAGCCCGAGGGCAATTCCAAGGCTTGAGCAGGCGGGCAGGTTTGACGACGGGCCGTGGAGCCGCCCGACCTTGCCGCCCTCAACCCTGCTTGATCGGCAGATCCGGGTCCTCGAAGGCCCGTGCGCTCGCATGCGACGAGCGCGCGCTCAGGTCCGGCGCCAGGGCCTCGCGGCCATCGAAGACGAAGCAGTCGCCGCGGTAATGCGCGCCGCCCACTTCCTCGAAGTACTTGAGGATGCCGCCTTCGAGCTGCAGCACGTTGGTCAGCCCCAGCTCGTGCATGTAGATGGCCGCCTTCTCGCAGCGGATGCCGCCGGTGCAGAAGCTCACCACCGTCTTGCCCTCCAGCTGGTCGCGGTGCGCCTGCACCGCCGCCGGGAACTCGCTGAACTTGCCGATGCGCCAGTCGATGGCGTCCTCGAAGGTGCCGTAGTCCACCTCGAAGGCATTGCGGGTGTCCAGCATCACCACCGCCTGGCCGGCGTCGTCGTGCCCCTGGTCCAGCCAGCGGCGCAGCGTGGGCGCGTCCACCGCCGGCGCACGGCCAGCGGAAGGGCGGATGGCCGGATGGTCCATGCGGATGATCTCGCGCTTGTTCTTGACCAGCATGCGGCGGAAGGGCTGGTGGGCGGACCAGCTTTCCTTGGGCGTCAGAGGCGCGAAGCGCGGATCGGTCCGCAGCTCGGCCACGAAGCCGCGCACTGCCTCGGGCGCTCCTGCCAGGAAAAGGTTGATGCCTTCCTCGGCCAGCAGGATGGTGCCCATCAAGCTGAGCGCTTTGCAGCGCTCCAGCAGGTGCGGCCGCAGCGTGTCGCGGTCGTCGATGGGCACGAAAAGATAGGCGGAGATGTTGAGCACGGATTCGGACACGGCGCGGATTGTAGGAAGGCCGGAGTCGCGCGCCGAGCGGCCATCGCCCCGGGGACGCGCGCGGCACAGGGCCGCGTCTGCCTTCAAGGCGCGGCCGTCAGCGACCGCAGGCAGTGCAAGGCCATCGCCACGGCCGCGCTGCGCGAGACGTCGCGGCGCCAGTACATCATCACCGGCGGAGCGCTGCTGAAGCGAATCGGCAGCCGCTTGAGTGTCCCCATCCGCTCGTACATGGCGATGGAGCGCTCGGACGCGATGGTCAGCAGGTCGCTGGTACTCAGCAGCGAGAAGCTGGCGAAGACCGAGTTCGATTGCAGCGCATCCACCGGCAGGCTGCGCCGCGCCAGGCGCAGTTCCTCGTTGATGAGGTGGCGCACCGGCGTGTCGTGGCTGAAGACCACCCAGCGATAGCGGTAGAGGTCGTCCCAGCCCAGCGCTTCGAGCTGGTGCAGCGGATGGTCCTTGCGGGCCACGAAATGCAGGGGCTCGGCGTAGAGCTCCTCGCATTCGACGTGGCGCGTGAGGTACTGCGGCTGGGACCGGCCGACGGCGATGTCCAGTTCGTTGCGGTCCAGCCGCTCCATCAACTGGTCCATCGTGCCCTCGACGATGTCGACCCGCGCGCCGGGCATGGCCTCCAGCAGGGCCAGCACGGCCGCGGGTACGGTCGAGGCAATGGTCGCGCCGGAGCCGCCGATGGCCAGGTAGCCGGTGCTGCCCGCCAGCAGCATCGACATCTCGTCTCGGGCGCGGTCCAGGTCCACGCCGATGCGGCGGGCATGGTCCAGCAGCACTTCGCAGGCGCGGGTCGGCCGCAGACCGCGGGCATGCCGTTCGAACAGCGAGGTGCCGATGTCGGCCTCCAGATCCTTGAGCCATTTGGAGAGAGCCGGCTGCGTCATGTGCAACCGCTCGGCCGAGCGGCTCACGTTCTGCGTCTCCGCCAGGCTCACGAGGATCTGCAGATGCCGCAGCCGCAGGCGGTGGGTCCAGTCCATGGGTATGTCAAAGATCGTATAGAGAAGTGATTTTATTCATTGGATCGTTTATGGATCGCTGCCAATACTGCAGGCGTCATCGAGCGAACAAATCACCAGGAGACAGCACGGATGCGGCTTGCGCAGCACTACATTGACGGCGCCTGGCTACCCTGTGCAGGGGAGCCGGGCATCACCCACGATCCCGCGACGGGCCAGCCGGTCGCCCACTTCGCGCAGGGCACGGCGGCCGACGCCCAGGCGGCCCTCGATGCGGCGCTGCGGGCCTTCGACCGGAGCGCCTGGAAGCACGACGCGCGGCTGCGCGCCGACATCCTGCTGGCGGCCGCCAGTCGCCTCGAGGCGCGCTGCGACGACATTGCCCGCCTTGTCGTGGCGACGAATGGCAAGCTGCTGCGCGAGGCCGTGGGCGAAGTGCGCGCCGCCATTTCCGAGCTGCGCTACTACGCGGGCCTGGCCCGCAACCTGTTCGGTCGCATCGTCGAGATCGAGCCCGGCTGCTTCAGCGAACTTCGCCGCGAGGCCGCCGGGGTGGCGGTGATCATCGTGCCTTGGAACGCGCCCGTGACTCTGCTGGCGCGCTCACTGGGCCCTGCGCTCGCGGCCGGTTGCACGGTGGTGGTCAAGCCTGCCCACCAGACGGCGCTGGTCAGCAACGATGTGCTGGAGACCCTGCTGTGCGACCCGCGCCTGCCCGACGGGGTGGTGAATACCGTGTCGGAGTCAGGCTCGGAGGTGTCGCGTGCCCTGTGCGAGTCGCCCGATGTGAGCGTGATCAGCTTCACCGGCTCCTCGGCGGTGGGCAAGGCCATCGCCAGCGCGACGGCGCGCCACCTCACCCGGCTGTCGCTGGAGCTGGGGGGCAAGGCGCCCGGCATCGTGTTTGCGGACTGCGACGTGGCGCCCACGGTGCGTGGCGTGCTGGCGGGCGGCCTGATCCTGGCCGGCCAGCAATGCACCGCACTTGCCCGGGTCCTCGTGCAGGACACGCTGTACGACCGCTTCGCCGGCGAACTGGCGCAGGTCATGCGCGAGGTGCGGCCGGGACCGGGGCTGGACCCCGC
This sequence comes from uncultured Pseudacidovorax sp., assembly GCF_913773995.1. Lineage (GTDB taxonomy): Bacteria > Pseudomonadota > Gammaproteobacteria > Burkholderiales > Burkholderiaceae_C > Xenophilus. The sequence goes on along the minus strand of NZ_CAJYES010000017.1, from coordinate 13,261 downwards.
CTCCGGCATGGGACCGCTGATCGACACTGCCAACCGGGACCGGATCCGGGCTCTGGTCGACGGAGCGGGCGCCTCGGCCGAGGTGCTGGTGCGCGGCGAGGTGCCCGGCGGCGAGCGGGCGCAGGGGGCCTTCATCGCGCCCAGCCTCATCGCGGTCGAGGATGTGGGCAGTCCGCTGGTGCAGAACGAGCTCTTCGGGCCCGTCATGGTGATCGAGCGCTTCAAGGACGAGGACGATGCGGTGCTGCGGGCCAACGCCACCCGCTATGGGTTGGCGGCCAGTGTGTGGTCCCGCGACGCCGCCAGGGCCCGCCGCGTGGCCGGCCGGTTGCGCTCGGGCACGGTGTGGCTCAACGCACACAACAAGCTCTTTCCCGAGATCGAGACGGGTGGCGAGCGCGACAGCGGCTATGGCCGCCTCCACGGTGCCGAGGGCATGAACGACTTCCTCGTCACCAAGCATGTCTACCAGGACGTCCGGCCCTGACGCGGCAGCGCTGCCGGCGGCCTCTTCCTTCATCGCATCCACCACCCCCTCATGAATTCACCTGTTGCAACCGTTCCGGGTCTGGCCTGGCCCAGCGTGCGAGACACCCTCTACCGCTTCATGCGCTCGGTGGGCTGCACAAGAATCTTCGGCAATCCCGGCTCCACCGAACTGCCGATGCTGCGCGGCATGCCGGAGGACTTCGAGTACGTGCTCGGCTTGCAGGAGGCCAGCGTGGTGGGCATGGCCGACGGGCATGCCCAGGCCACCGGCAATGCGGCGTTCGTGAACCTGCATTCGGCCGCGGGCGTGGGCAATGCCATGGGCAACATCTACACGGCGTTCAAGAACCAGGCGCCGCTGGTGATCATCGCGGGCCAGCAGTCGCGTGCCATCCAGCCTTTCGATCCCTACCTGCATTCCCGCGCGGCGGCCGAGCTTCCGCGGCCCTATGTGAAGTGGAGCATCGAGCCTGCGCGGGCCGAGGACGTGCCGCTGGCCATCCGCAAGGCCTACCACATCGCCATGCAGCAGCCGCGCGGGCCCGTGCTGGTCTCGGTGCCCGCTGACGACTGGGAGCGGCCCTGCGCGCCGCTGCTGCCAGCCGTCGCCAGCTGCGTTGTGGCACCGGACGCGGCGAGTCTCGAGGAGGCGCGCAGGCTGATCGAGGCCAGTGCGCGCGTCGCGCTCGTGGTGGGCGCCGGCGTGGATCGCGATGGCGCATGGCCCGAGGTGGTGCGGCTGGCCGAGGCCTGCCAGGCCGCGGTGTTCGCGGCGCCGATGGCCGCTCGCGCGGGCTTTCCGGAGTCGCACCCCGCTTTCCAGGGCTTTCTGCCGGCTTCGGCCGCAGCGATCCGCGCGCAGTTGCGCGGGCATGACCTCGTGCTGGTTCTGGGCGCGCCGGCCTTCACCTACCACATCGAGCGCGACACCGAAGGCTCGCACCTGCCCGATGGCGCCGAACTGGTGATGCTGACGGACGATGCCGAGGCCGCTGCGGCCGTGCCGCAGGGCCGGGCCATCCACGGCAACGTCCGCCTTGGCGTGCAGCAACTGCTCCAGGGACTGGCTGGACGGCCGAAGCGGGAAATCGCCAGGCGGCCTGCGCCCGAGCCGGCCCGGGGCACCAGCCCGATCAGCGTGGCCTATGTGCTGCAGACACTGGCGGCACTGCGCGATCCGCACGACATCATCGTGGAAGAGGCACCCACGGCCCGCGTGGTGATGCACCAGTACCTGCCCATCCTGGAGCCTGGCACTTTCTACACCATGGCCAGCGGCGGCCTGGGCTATGGCATGCCGGCGGCCGTCGGCGTGGCGCTGGCGCAGCCCCAGCGGCGCGTCATCTGCTTGATCGGCGACGGCTCCAGCATGTACAGCATCCAGAGCCTCTGGACGGCCGCCCGGCACGGCGCGCGGGTAGTCTTCCTGGTACTCAACAACGGGCGGTATGCGGCGCTCAAGCGCTTTGCCGGCGTCCTGGGCTACGCGGCGGACGAGCGGCTGCCCGGCATCGAACTGCCCGGCATCGATTTCAGCGCGCTGGCGCAGGCGCAGGGCTGCTTCGGCGAAAAGGTCGACCGGTGGGAGCGCATCGAGGCTGTGCTGGCACAGGCCCTGCAGCGGCCAGGCCCCACGCTCATCGACGTGGAGGTGGCCTGACAGCGACTCGACCCCAGCCCGTCACGCTTCGCACGCGCACCGCGGTGCGCTCTTCGACAACCAAAAAGGAGACAAACCCATGAACCCGTTCCTTCGCGCCAGCCGTGCGCCCCGCCTGCTCTTTGCCGCGGTGTGCCTGGCCGCTTCGGCAGCCGCAGCGGCCCAGCAATGGCCACAGAAGCCCGTCACCATCATCGTGGGCTATGCGCCGGGCGGCGCCAACGATGTGATCGCCCGGTTCCTGGCAGAGAAGCTGCAGCCGGTGCTCAAACAGCCGGTGGTGGTGGACAACCGGCCCGGTGTCGCATCGATCGTCGGTGCGCAGGCGGTCGCCCGGTCCAAACCCGATGGCTACACGTTGCTGATGGGCGCCAGCGGGCCGATGGTGTTCAACCACGCGCTCTATTCGTCGCTGCCCTACAAGTCGACCGACTTCGTGCCCATTTCGCTCACCGGAACCTTTCCGCTGGTGCTGATCGTCAACAAGGACGATCCCGCCCGCAACGTCAAGGACCTGGTCGCCGAGTCGGTCCGCAATCCGCAGAACGCCAACTACGGCGCGAGTGCGGCGTCCTTCCGCCTCATCACCGAACTCTTCAACGAAGCCACGGGCGCCAAGTTCGCGCACGTGGGCTACAAGGGCAGCATGGAGTCCGTCACGGCGGTGATGGCCAAGACGGTGTCCATGACCATCATCGACGCTGGGCCGGCCGCCACGGCGATCAACAGTGGCCGCGCCAAGCCGCTGGCCGTGACCGCCGCAGAGCGCATGAAGGAGTACCCCGACGTGCCGACGATGAAGGAGCTGGGCATCGATTCCACCGTCACGCTGTGGAGCGGGCTGTTCGCACCGGCGAACACGCCGCAGCCGGTGGTGGACCGGCTGCATGCCGAGGTGGTGCGGATCATGGCCACGCCGGAGGCCAGGGAGCGGCTGGGTGGGCTGGGCGTCACCGCGGCGTCCTCGCCATCGCCCGCGCAGTTCTCCGAGCAGATCGACGGTGAAATCGCCCGTTGGAAGCAGGTGGCGCAGCGCAGCGGCGTCAAGGCCGACTGAGGAATTGCCGTGGCCACGGTCGCCCATCCCCTCACAAGCGCAGCCCTGTCTTCCCTCAGGCCCGAGGTGCTGCTGCAGACCACACCCTCAGGCCTGAACTGGCCCACGCCACCCGTGTTCGAGGATCCTCTGGCGGCACGCCTGCATCTGCGGCAGCGGCTGGCCGCCGGCTTCCGCATCTTCGCGATGCATGGCTTCGACGCTGGCATCGCCGGCCACATCAGCGCCCGCGATCCGGTTCTTCCGGATCATTTCTGGGTGAATCCGCTGGGCCTGCACTTCAGCCGGATCACCGTGTCGGATCTGGTGCTGATCGACCATGACGGCCGGGTGGTGGAGGGCCGGCATCCGGTCAATGCGGCGGCCTTCTCGATCCATTCGCGCATCCACCGGGCCCGTCCCGACGTGGTGGCCGCGGCGCATTCCCATTCGCGCCACGGGACGGCCTTTGCCTCGCTGGGGCGCCTGCTGCCGCCAACCACGCAGGAGGCCTGTGCCTTCTACGAGGACCATGCGGTGATGCAGGCCTACGGCGGCATCGCCAGCGATGTGAGCGAAGGCGACCTCATCGCTCGGGCGCTGGGGCCGCACAAGGCCGTGATCTGCCGCAACCATGCGCATTTCACCGTCGGCCACTCGGTGGACGAGGCGGTCTTCTGGTTCCTGCGGATGGAGCGGGCCTTCGAGCAGTATCTGCTGGCTGCTGCGGCGGGCACACCGCTGGAGATCGAGCAGGAGACCGCACGCCTGACGGCAAGGCAGGTCGGATCGCACCGGGCTGGCTGGTTCGCGCTGCAGCCGCTGATGGACAAGGTGATGGCGGAACAGCCCGACCTGCTGGGCTGAAGTGACGCCACCGGCCACGTCGACTGCAGGTCCGTGCTCTGGCGCCTGCCGGCCTGTGTGTGACGGGTGGCCGCTCAGCCGGAGGCCGCCACGTTCCTGCGCTGGCGCGCTGCGAGGGCCGCCAGTGCCGCTTCCAGCGAAGGATGGGCGAAGGCGTAGCCCGCCCGCTGCGCCACGGCAGGCACCACCTTCCGGCCGGCCAGCAGCAGGTCGGACATCTCGCCCATGGCCAGGCGCAAGGCCACGCCCGGGACGCGCAGACGTGCCTTGCGCCCGTATGAAGCGGCCAGCGCATGGACGAACTCGGACTGCGTGGGCGTCTGCGGCGCCACCACATTGACCGGCCCGGCCACCTCGTCGTGGGCCAGGGCGAAGCAGGCCAGGCCCACCACGTCGTCCACATGCACCCAGGGCGAGGGCTGCCGACCGTCGCCCAGCACCGCGCCCAGGCCCAGGCGCGCCGCCAGGGCCTGCGGCGGATAGGCGCCGCCGTCGACGCCCAGCACCACGCCGAAGCGCAGACGCACCACACGCACGCCCAGCGCCTCGGCGAGCTGCGCATCGCGTTCGATGGCGACACACAGGTCGGACTGGAACTGCCCGGGCTGCGGCGCCGCACTTTCGTCGCACGGCAGGTCGTCGCCCGTTTCCACCTTGCCATACCAGCCGATGGCCGACGCCACCAGCAGGGCGCGGGGCGGGCGCTCCAGCCGGTGCATCAAGGCCAGCAGCTGCGCGGCCGGCGCGGCGCGGCTGCGCATCAGCTCATCCCGCCGGGTCTGCGTCCAGGGCGGGCCGATCACACGCGCGCCGGCCAGGTGAACGCAGGCGTCGATGCAGGTGTCGGACGCGATGTCGGTCAGTTGGCCAACCACGCGCACCTGCGGCCCCAGCGCCCGGCCGGCGCGCTCTGGGTCGCGGGAAAGCGCGATCACCGCGTGGCCGTCCGCCAGCAGCCGAGGGACGAGATGGCGACCGACGAAGCCGGTGGCGCCGGTGACGAGCAGGGTCTGGGACATGGGCAGACGGCGTTGTGGGAAGAGAGGTGGGGTTGCGCGCAGTGGCCTGGTGCGTCAACCGGCGATCTCGCCGCGGCGGATGGCGGCCGAGCGTTCAGCAATGCGCCGGCGCTCGTCAGCGTCCAGGCGCTGCAGGTTGCGCAACTGCATGGTCATGCGCGGATTGGACGCCAGGCGATCTTCGTGGCGCGCCAGGAAGTCCCAGTACAGCGTGGTGAAGGGGCAGGCATCGTCGCCCAGGCGCTCCGCCGGCTTGAAGCGGCAGCGGCCGCACAGGCTGCCGGCGCTCATGCGCTCGATGTAGCGGCCGGTGGCCACGTAGGGCTTGCTGCCCATCAGCCCGCCGTCGCCGAACTGGCTCATGCCCAGCGTGTTGGGCAACTCCACCCATTCCACCGCATCGACATAGACCGCGAGGTACCAGGCGTGGACCTGCTGTGGCTCGACGCCCAGCAGCAGGGCATAGAGCCCGGTGACCATGAGCCGCTGGATATGGTGCGCATAACCGTGCTCCAGCGTCTGCCGGATGGCGTCGGCCAGGCAGGCCATGGGCGTGTCGCCAGTCCAGTAGAAGGCGGGCAGCGGCTCCCTGGCCTGAAGGGCGTTGAGCTCCAGGTAACGGGGCATGCGTGTCCAGTAGATGCCGCGCACGTATTCGCGCCAGCCCAGGATCTGGCGGATGAAGCCTTCGGCGCTGGCCAGCGGCACATGGCCAGCGCGGTACGCCTTCTCGACGGCCTCGACCACTTCTCGCGGATGGAGCAGCTTGAGGTTCATCGCGGCCGACAGCCGCGAATGCCATAGCCAGGGCTCGCCCGGCCACATGGCGTCCTGCCAGTGGCCGAAATCGGCCAGGCGGTGGCGCACGAAATCATCCAGCGCCTCGACGGCCTGGGCACGGGTGACCGGCCAGGCGAAGTTGGCCAGATTTCCGGGCCGGTCGGCGAAGCGCTCGGCCACCAGGTCGAGCACGCCCTGAGTGAGCGGGTCGGGTCGGAAGGCCGGCGCCGCGGGCACCAGGCCCGGACCGGCCTTCCCGAAGGCGGCGCGGTTCTCGGCGTCGTAGTTCCACTGGCCGCCGACGGGCTCGTCGCCATCCATCAGCACGCCGTGGCGTCGGCGTTGCTCGCGGTAGAAGAACTCCATGCGCAGTTGCCGCCGGCCCCGTGCATGCGCGGCGAATTCGCGGACGGTGCAGAAGAAATGTCGGTCTTCGCGGACTTCCAGCGGCACGCCTTCGGCGGCAGCCACCGCCTGGAACGCCTTGAGCACCCGGTGCTCGCCCGGTGCAGTCATCACCAGCCCTTGCGGCCGGTGCGTGCGGATGGCCAGTTCGAGCTCGGCTGCCAGGCTGCCGCGATTGCCTTTCCCGTCGAGGCGGGTGTAGTGCACCGTCCGGCCGGCTTCGACCAGCGCATGCGCGAAATGGCGCATGGCGGCCAGGAAGATGGCAATGCGCGGCTGGATCGACCAGACATGGCTGGCCTCGTCGTCCACCTCGGCCATCCAGACGACGTCCTGACTCGGATCGAAGCCGTCGAAACCGCTGGCCGCCAGGTCGAGCTGGTCGCCCAGTATCAGCACCAGGTGGCGCAGCGTCACCGCGGCGCCTCCGCACGGCGACGCCGGCAGGCCTCGGAGCAGTAGCGCACCTCGTCCCAGTTGCGGGCCCAGGCCTTGCGCCACGTCATCGGCCGGCCGCAGACGGCGCAGGGCTTGGCGGGCAGGGCGGACTTGTTGCCCTTGAAAGCTCGGGGCTCGGTCATGGGAAGTGCAGCACGGTTCGCGGGGAGCGGGTGTTCTGGCCTTACGCAGTTCAAGGCCGGCCCGATCACTGTCGACCTTGCGGGCCGGGGGGCTTTTTACAATCGGGCGAATGTTCGTTCATCTGCGCCTGCACACCGAGTTTTCCGTCGTCGACGGCACCACCCGCATCGACGAAGTCGTCAAGGCAGCCGCCAAGGACGGCCAGCCCGCCCTGGCCATCACCGACCTCAACAACCTCTTCGGCGGCGTCAAGTTTTACAAGCAGGCCCGGGGCAAGGGCGTCAAGCCGCTGCTGGGCTGTGAAGTGGCCATGGAAGGCCTGGACGCCGACGCGCCGCCCTCGCGCGTCGTTCTGCTGGTGCAAAGCCGCGAGGGCTACCTCAACCTGTGCGAACTGCTGGCCCGCGGCTGGACCCAGAACGTGGGTCGGGGCGAAGGCCAGGCGAAGGCCAAATGGGCCTGGCTGGAGGAGCTCAACGGCGGGCTGATCCTGCTGTCTGGCGCTCAGGCCGGCCCGTTGGGCGCGCCGCTGGCTGCTGGCAACGACGAGCGCGCGCGCGAGGTGGCGCTGCGCCTGGCCGGCATGTTTCCGCACCGCTTCTACCTGGAGGTGCAACGTGCCGGCCGGCCCGAGGACGAGCCGCATGTCGTGGCTGCCGTCAAGCTGGCAGCGCGCCTGTCGCTGCCGGTGGTGGCCACGCACCCGGTGCAGTTCCTGGAGCCCGACGAATTCGAAGCCCACGAGGCCCGCGTCTGCATCTCCGAAGGCGAGATCCTGGGCAACCAGCGCCGCGTGCGCCGCTTCACCCGCGAGCAGTACTTCAAGAGCGCCGAGCAGATGTGCGCGCTCTTCGCCGACATCCCCAGCGCCATCGCCAACACGGTGGAGATCGCCCGCCGCTGCAACCTGACGCTGGTGCTGGGCAAGCCGCGGCTGCCGGACTTTCCGACGCCCGGCGGCGTGCCGATGGAGGAGTTCTTCCGCCTGGCCTCCTTCGAGGGCCTGGAAGAGCGCCTGGCGCACCTGTATCCCGACGTGGCCAAGCGCGACAGGCAGCGCCCGCGCTACGTGGAGCGGCTGGAGTTCGAGATCGGCACCATCCTCAAGATGGGCTTCCCGGGCTACTTCCTGATCGTGGGCGATTTCATCAACTGGGCTAAGAACAACGGCTGCCCGGTGGGCCCCGGCCGGGGTTCGGGTGCCGGCTCGCTGGTGGCCTATGCGCTCAAGATCACGGACCTGGACCCACTCGAATACAACCTGCTGTTCGAGCGCTTCCTGAACCCGGAGCGGGTGTCGATGCCCGACTTCGACATCGACTTCTGCCAGGGCAACCGCGACCGCGTCATCGAATACGTCAAGCAGAAGTACGGCCGCAACGCCGTGAGCCAGATCGCGACCTTCGGCACCATGGCCGCCCGCGCCGCCATCCGCGACGTGGGCCGCGTGATGGACATGAGCTACAACTTCTGCGACGGCATCAGCAAGCTCATTCCCAACAAGCCGGGCAAGCCGGTCACGCTGCAGTACCCGCCCAAGGACCTGTCCGAGGCGGACAAGGAGAAGTACGCCATCGCCGCCGAGCCGCAACTGGCCGAGCGCATCGAGAAGGAAGAAGAGGTCAAGACCGTCGTCGAGATGGCGCAGAAGCTCGAAGGCATGACGCGCAACATCGGCATGCACGCTGGCGGCGTGCTGATCGCGCCGGGCAAGCTCACCGACTTCTGCCCGCTCTACCAGCAGCCGGGCAGCGAATCGGCGGTGAGCCAGTACGACAAGGACGACGTGGAGGCCATCGGCCTGGTCAAGTTCGACTTCCTGGGCCTGGCCACGCTCACCATCCTGGAGATCGCGCGCGAGTTCATCGTGCAGCGCCACAAGGGCCAGGAAGGCTTTGCCTACGAGAACATCGCGCTGGACGACAAGCCGACGTACCGGCTGTTCCAGGAAGGCAAGACCGAGGCCGTGTTCCAGTTCGAATCCCGCGGCATGCAGGGCATGCTGCGCGATGCGCGGCCGACGCGGCTGGAAGACCTGATCGCCCTGAACGCGCTGTACCGCCCGGGCCCGATGGACCTGATCCCCAGCTTCGTGGCCCGCAAGCATGGCCGCGAAGAGGTGGAGTACCCGCACCCGGCCGTGGCCGAGATGCTCTCCGAGACCTACGGGATCATGGTCTACCAGGAGCAGGTGATGCAGACGGCGCAGATCCTGGGCGGCTACTCGCTCGGCGGCGCCGACCTGCTGCGCCGGGCCATGGGCAAGAAGAAGGCCGAGGAAATGGCCGAGCACCGCGAGAAGTTCCGCGCCGGTGCGCTCGCGACTCACGGCATTCCGCAGGAGAAGGCCGACGAGATCTTCGACCTGATGGAGAAGTTCGCGGGCTACGGCTTCAACAAGTCGCACGCAGCCGCCTACTCGCTGCTTGCGTACCACACGGGCTGGCTCAAGGTCCATTACACGGCCGAGTTCTACTGCGCCAACATGACGGTGGAAATGGACAACACCGACAAGCTCAAGGTGCTGTTCGAGGACGCGGTCAAGAACTTCGGCATCAGCTTCGAGCCGCCGGACGTCAACCGCGGCCGCTACCGCTTCGAGCCGGTCAGCGACAAGGTGATCCGCTACGGCCTGGGCGCCGTCAAGGGCACCGGTCAGCTGGCCATCGAGGGCATCGTCAAGGCGCGCGAGGAGGGCGGATCTTTCCAGAGCCTGTTCGACTTCTGCGCCCGCGTGGACCGCCAGCGCATGAACAAGCGCACCGTGGAGGCGCTCATCAAGGCCGGCGCCTTCGACACCCTGCATGCCGACCGTGCTGCGCTGGTCGCCTCGCTCGACCGCGCTTTCGACTATGCCGCCGCGCAGGAGGCGAATGCCAACCAGGGCGGCCTGTTCGACATGATGGACGATGGCCCCGGCTGCAGCACCGAGGCGCCGCCGCTGGCGGAGGTCACCCCCTGGGGCGTGAAGGAGCGCCTGACCCACGAGAAGACCGCCATCGGCTTCTACCTCTCGGGCCACCTGTTCGACGAGGTCTCGCGCGAGGTTCGCCAGTTCGTGCGACGGCAGATCGACGAGCTGATCGACAGCCGCGAGCCGCAGATGATCGCCGGCATCGTCAGCGGCCTGCGGGTCATCAGCGGCCAGCGCGGGCGCCTGGCCATCTTCGCGCTCGACGACAAGAGCGCCACCATCGAGGCTGTCGCCGACGAGGCGGTGCTGGACGCCGCGCGCAACCTGCTCAAGGAAGACGAGCTGGTGATCGTGAGCGGCCGGCTGCAGCCGGGCCGGGGCGGCTTCGAGCCGCGTTTCAACGTGCAGCAGGTGTGGGACCTGGCCACCGCCCGCTGCCGCTTCGGCAAGTACCTGCGCGTCGCCGTCAACGGCAAGCTGCCGGACATCGCCCGCATCGTGCGCGACCATCCCGCCAAGGTGGAGGCGACGGAGCAGGGCGATGTGCACCGCGGCCTGCCGGTGCGACTGGCGCTCAAGCGCGCAGGTGCTCAGGTGGAACTGCAGCTGGGTGAATCGGCGCGCTTCTTCCCGGTCGATGCGGCGCTCGCCAGCTGGATGGCGCAGGCCGAAGCGGGGCAGGCGGCCATCGTCTACGAATCGGCCTGAACGCAATCACCATGAGCACCGCATTGCGCACGCTGTATCCCGCCATCGAACCCTACGCCACCGGCATGCTGGACGCGGGTGACGGGCATCACGTCTACTGGGAGCGCTGCGGCACGCCCGGCGCCACGCCGGTGGTCTTCCTGCACGGCGGTCCGGGCGGCGGCATCTCGCCTGCCCATCGCCGCCTGTTCGATCCGGCGCGCTATGACGTGCTGCTCTTCGACCAGCGCGGCTGCGGCCAGTCGACGCCCCACGCGAGCCTGGAGGCCAACACCACCTGGCACCTGGTCGCCGACATCGAGCGGCTGCGGGAGGAGATCGTGGGCGTGCCGCGCTGGCAAGTCTTCGGCGGCTCCTGGGGCTCCTCGCTGGCGCTGGCCTATGCCGAGACACACCCGCAGCGGGTCAGCGCGCTGGTGCTGCGCGGCGTCTACACCGTCACGAAGGCCGAACTGCAGTGGTACTACCAGTTCGGCGTCTCCGAGATGTTTCCGGACAAGTGGGAAGGCTTCCAGGCGCCCATTCCGGCCGAGGAGCGGCACGACATGATCGCGGCCTATCGCCGCCGACTGGTGGGCGATGACGAGGCCGCCAGGCTGGCCTGCGCCCAGGCCTGGACGATCTGGGAGGGCGAGACCATTACGCTGCTGCCCGATGCGGCCTTCAGCGAACCCTTCCGCGATCCGCATTTCGCGTTGGCCTTCGCGCGCATCGAGAACCACTATTTCGTGCACGGCGCCTGGCTGGAAGAGGGCCAATTGCTGCGCGATGCGCACCGGCTGAACGGCATCCCGGGCGCCATCGTCCACGGTCGCTACGACATGCCCTGTCCGATGCGCTATGCCTGGTCGCTGCATCAGGCGTGGCCTGAGGCCAACTTCCACCTGATCGAAGGCGCGGGTCATGCGTATTCGGAGCCCGGCATCCTCGACGCGCTGATCCGGGAGACCGACCGGCTGGCGGATCGACGCTGATGTCGGCCGGTGAGGTCGCACGTCGCCAGGACCTGGCGAGACCCGGCGCTGCGCCGGCCGCCTCGCCCCGCGCGGCCTTCGCGCAACTGCTGGCCGACATCGAGACTGCCCGCACACGGCTGGCCGAGTGGCAGGCGCTTGCCGAGCGGCTTGGCGCGCAGTACGCGCGCGAGGTGGCGCCCCTACACGACGCCTATGACGCATTGCGGGCCGAGCTGGTCGAGCGGCTCGACGCGCTCGCTTCCAGCGGGGAGCGCCTGTCGCATCCCGAGCGGATGCGGCTGCACGGGCTGATCGCGCAACTGGCCGGCGAGCTGGAGGACACGGGCCATGTGGCGCGGCGTACGGCGATGCAGCGCCTGCGGGCCTATTACGCGCCCGATGCCTCCGAGGGAAGTGCAGGCGACGCACAGGTTGGCCGACGCGTGCGCTCGTCTGGCGACGCACCCGCTGACCATGCAGAGGCCCACACCCCGCCGGACGACGACCCGGCCACAGTCGCCGACCGCGCCGAAGCCCAGGCCCGCGCCGCAGCCGACCAGGCCGAAGCCGCCCGTGCCGCCCACCGGGCGCGCCGCACGCGCCAGGCCAAGGAGCGTGCGGCCCAGGCCGAAGCGCGCGATACGGCCGTTCCGCTGCGCGAGGTCTACCGTCGCCTCGCGAGCCAGCTCCATCCTGACCGCGAGCCCGACCCCGCCGAGCGCGAGCGCAAGACCACGCTCATGCAGCGCGCCAACCGCGCCTATGAGGCGGGTCAGCTGCTCGAACTGCTGGAGATCCAGCAGGTGCTGGCGAGTGCGGAATCCAGCCGCCTGGCCCAAATGAACGATGAGGCCATCGCCCGCTACAACCGCCTGCTCGAAAGCCAGCTCGCCGACCTGCAAACCCAGTGGCGGGCCGGACAGCTGCGGCTGGCGGCGGCCTTCGGGCTGCCGTCGCATCCCACGCTCACGGCCGCCAGCTTCGAGGCGGACCTGCGGTCGCGCAAGCATTCCCTCGTCGCGGCCCAGAAGGGGCTGCAGCAATTCCTGCGGGCACTGGAAGCGCCGGGCGCGCTGCGCGAGTGGCTGCGGCAGGAAAGCGCCTCGGAGCGGGAAGAAGTGGCGGCGACCAAGCCGTCGCGCCGGGCTCGCCGCTGAACCGGCGAGCCCGCGGACTCAGAAATCCTTGGGGCGCATGACGATGATGGGGAAGGGCGAAGGCACTCGTCCATCCGTGTCGCGCGGCATGACCTCGGCGCGCTGGACGGCACGCACCGCGGCATCGTCCCACGACGGGTTGCCGCTGGACTTGGTGATGCGCGGTGTGCCCACGATGGTGCCATCCGGCGAGGTCTGGATCTGGATCTCGACGGCCGGGTTGCCCGGCACCGAGTTGGGGTCGAAGACCACATTGCGCTTGATCAGCGCGGCCACGCGGCCCAGGTAGCCGGCGGACACACCGCCGCTGCCATTGCCCTTGCCCGAGCGCGGCCCGCTGGACTGGTCGGCACCGCCGTTGGCCTGACCCAGCATGCGCCGGATGTTGTCCTGACGCTCCTTTTCGAGCGCGGCGGCGCGGGCCGCGGCCGCTTCCTTGGCCTGCTTGTCGGCGGCGGCCTTTGCGGCTGCCGCGGCCTTCTGCGCCGCGGCCTTGTCGGCCGCAGCCTTCTCGGCCTGCTCCTGCTTCTTCTGATCGGCCAGGCGCTGCTGCTCCTTCTGGCGGCGTTCTTCTTCCTGCTCGCGCTTGCGGGCTTCCTGCTCCTTGCGGTCCTGCTCGGCCTTGCGCTGGGCTTCCTGCTGGCGCTTCTTCTCGGCCTGGCGTTGCTCCTCGTCGCGCTGGGCCTGC